>JAOPWH010000275.1 GCA_025965795.1 Blastococcus sp. | reverse complement strand
CAGCTGCCGAACGACAAGCCGATCGTGCTGCACTGCAAGACCGGCGTCCGCTCGGCCGAGGCCCTGGCGGCGGTGAAGGCAGCCGGCTTCAAGGACGCCGTGCACGTCCAGGGCGGCGTCACCGCCTGGGCGACGCGCATCGACAAGGCGCTTCCCACGTACTGATCCGCGGCGCCCGGTTCCGCTTCCCCCTCGGGGAGGCGGGCCGGGCCCTCGGCATGTCTACTGACCGTCATGGCCGACTTCTCGCCCGTGGAGCTGCTCGAGCTCTTCCAGCGTGCCCAGAACCAGTTCACCGACCGGGTCGACGCCGTCGCGCCGGACCAGTGGGAGGACGAGGCGCTGCCCGGCTGGACCGTGGCCGACCTGGTCGCGCACCTGGTCACGGAGGCACTCTGGGTACCGCCGCTGATGGCCGGGGAGCCGGTGCTCGAGGGACGGTTCCCCGAGGACACCAGTGACCTGCTCGGCGACGACCCGTTCACCGGCTGGGAGTCGGCTGCCGACAACGCGCTGTCGGCGTTCGCCGAGGACGAGGGCCTCATACGGACCGTCCACCTCACCCGCGGGCCGACCCCGGCCAGGCAGTACATCCTGGAGATGACCGCCGACCTGACCGTGCACGCGTGGGACCTCGCCCGCGCCACGGACGGTGACACCGAGCTGGACGCCGAACTGGTGACCGCCGCGCTCCTGATGGCCGAACAGCTTCCCGAGGACGGCGTCCCGGGCCTGTTCGACCCGCCGCTGGACGTCTCGGCGGCCGCCGACCCGCAGGCCCGCCTGCTGGCCCGCTTCGGCCGCAAGCCGACCTGAGTAAGGACCCCCTCGCCCCCCACCACTCGCGAGCTCGCGGCGGGGCCCTGCGAGGGGGCCGAAGGTCTGCGCCACCATGAGCGGGTGATCGATCCGGCCGACGTCGACGAGGCGGTGTACGACGTCGTCGAGCGGATCCCGCCCGGCCGGGTGAGCAGCTACGGCGCGATCGGCCGGTTGATCGGCGTCGGCCCGCGACGGGTGGCCCGGGCGTTGTCCGCGGGCGGCGGGGCGGTGCCCTGGTACCGCGTCCTGCGCGCCGACGGCTCCGCGGCCGACCCCGTCCGCGTCCAGCAGCTGCAGCTCCTGGCTGCCGAGGGAGTACCGATCCGCAACGGCCGGGTGGACATGGCGGCGGTCGCCTGGCCCGACTGAAGCCCCGCCGGACCGCCGGGGTTGCGGCCGGATTTCCGGCCGGTGTCCGGCTGTCCCGTGCGGACCAGTTCGTCGCATCGCCTACAGATCTCCGGCCGTTGTGCCGACTTTCCGGGCATGAACACCATGGCGTGCAAGGCGGTGGCCCAGGCGGGGCTGTCGGCGGCGACGGCCTCCCTGGACTCCGAGGAGGCCTGGCCGCTGCTCCTCGTCGCGGGCTGGCTGACGACGGCGGTGGACCTCATGGCGGAGTCGGGCCTCCGGGAGTCCGTGCTCGCATGACCTGAGGCACGCTCTCGCATCCGCCCCGCGCGTCCCGGAACTGTCGGTCCCGCGTGATTCCATCGAGGGGTGGCACAGCGGGGGGGTGAAGCGGCGCCGGTCTACCGGCTCGTCGCCGTCGAACCTGCCGCCGTCGTCCCTCCGACGCTCGACCCGACCCAGCAGGCCGTCGTCGACCATCCGGCCGGGCCGCTGCTCGTGCTCGCGGGGCCCGGAACCGGGAAGACGACGACGATCGTCGAGGCGGTCGCCGCCCGGATCGACGCCGGGATGGACCCCGAGCAGATCCTGGTCCTGACGTTCAGCCGCAAGGCCGCGGCGGAGCTCCGGGCGCGCATCACGGCCCGCGTCGGCCGCACCATCCGCGAGCCGCTGGCCCGTACCTTCCACTCCTACGCCTACGGCGTCCTGCGCCGGGCGGCCCTCCTCCGCGGCGATCCGCCGCCCCGCTTGCTGACCTCCGCCGAGCAGGACGCGGTGGTCGCCGACCTGCTGCGCGGCGACGCGGAGGAGGAAGGCGCCGTGCGCTGGCCGGCCGGTCTCGCCCCGGCCCTCGCCACCGCCGGATTCCGCACCGAGCTGCGGGAGCTGCTGCTCCGGGCCACCGAGCGGGGCGTCGGTTCGGCGCAGCTCGCCGCCTGGGGGCGCGAGTCAGGCCGCGAGCACTGGGTGCACGCCGCCGCCTTCCAGGAGCAGTACGAAGGCGTCACCGCCTTCTCCACCGCGGGACGCGGCGACGCCTCCGGGTACGACCCGGCCGAGCTGGTGCGCGCGGCCATCGCCGAGCTGGACGGCGATCCCGAACTGTTGCGGCAGGAGCGCGAGCGGGCCCGCTGGCTGTTCGTCGACGAGTACCAGGACACCGACCCCGCCCAGGTCGAGCTGCTCGAGCTGCTGGCCGGCGGCGGCGCCAACCTGGTCGCGGTGGGCGACCCGGATCAGGCGATCTACGCCTTCCGCGGTGCCGAGCCGCGCGGCATCGTCGCCTTCCCCGACCGCTTCCGGCACACCGACGGGCGCTCGGCTGCCCGGGTGTCGCTCGGGGTCTGCCGCCGGTCGGGCAGTGAGCTGCTGCGGATCAGCCGGAAGGTGGCCGAGGGTCTGCCCGGACCGTGGGAGCACCGCCGGCTCCGGGCAGGGGAGAACACGCTGCCGGGCGAGGCCGAGGTCCACGTGTTCGCCTCGGCGGCCGTCGAGGCCGCCTATCTCGCCGACGTGCTGCGCCGGGCTCACCTCCTCGACTCCGTGCCCTGGTCGCAGATGGCGGTCGTCGTCCGCTCCGCGGGGGCGCTGGGACCACTGCGACGGGCGCTCGGGTCGGCCGGCGTTCCGGTGGCGGTCTCCTCCGATGACCTCCCGCTCTCCGCCCAGCCGGCCGTTGCGCCGCTGCTCAGCGCACTCACCGCTCTCCTGCCGGCGCCCCGCACCGGCCCCGGCGAGCCGCACGCCGTCATCGGGCTGGACGAGCCGGCCGCCGAAGCGCTGCTCGCCTCACCCCTGGGTGGCGCAACCGTGCTGGACCTCCGGCGGCTGCGCCGTGGCGTCCGGATCGCACTGGCCCAGCGAGGGATCGACGCCGCCGAACGTGGTGAGCCCCTGGCCACGGCGCTGGGCGACGACTCGCTGCTCGGGGCACTGCCGGAGCACGTCGCCCGCCCGGCGCTGCGGGTGGCGAACGTGCTCGCCGCCGGACGCATGGCCATGGCTCAGGACGGCACCGCGGAGGACGTGCTCTGGGCGATGTGGCAGCGCAGCGGGCTCGCCGCGCGGTGGGCGCGGGCCAGCGCGGCCGGCGGACCGTCGGGCGCCGTCGCCGACCGCGATCTCGACGCCGTCGTCGCACTGTTCGACGCCGCAGCCGGGTTCGTCGACCGGCTGCCGTCGGCCGACGTCCGGGCGTTCGTGGCGCACCTCTCCGCCCAGGAACTGCCGGGTGACACGGGGGCGGCCCGGGCGACCGCGGGGGAGACGGTGCGGCTGCTCACCGCGCACGCCGCCAAGGGGCTCGAGTGGGACGTCGTGTGCGTCGCGGGTGTCCAGGAAGGGGTGTGGCCCGACCTGCGCGACCGCGCCTCCCTCCTCGGCGCCGAGGAGCTCGTCGAGCGGGTCGCCGGCATCGACGGCACGGGCGCCGATCGCCGCACCCTGGCCCTGGCCGAGGAGCGGCGGTTGTTCTACGTCGCGTGCACCCGCGCTCGTGCCCGGCTCGTCGTGAGCGCGGTCCAGGGCGCCCTGGACGGTCCGGACGCCGGAGCGACCGCGTCCCGCTTCCTCGACCTCGTGGCGCCGCCGCCCGAGGACGGCCGGCCGCTGACGGAGCTCCCGCGGTCCCTCACCCTTCCCGCGCTCGTCGCCGACCTCCGCCGGGCGCTGACCGACCCGCAGACCCCGGCCGACCGGCGGTCCGCCGCGGCGGCGGTCCTGCGCCGGCTCACCGACGAGGGGGTTCCGGGCGCCTCGCCGTCCAGCTGGTGGGGCCTGGCCGCGTTGTCGGACGACGCGCCGCTGGTGGCCGACGCGGACCCGGTCAGGGTGCGCCCGTCGAACATCGAGACCTACCAGCGGTGCCCGCTGAAGTGGGTGCTCAGTGCCGTCGGGGCCGAGGCGTCGCCGGACACGACGCGCACGGTCGGCACCGCCGTGCACGATGTCGCCCAGCAGGTGGCCGACGGTCTGCCGCCGTCGGAGGCGCCGGTCGTGCTGGCGGCCGAGCTCGACCAGCTCGACCTGGGCCCGGGCTGGTCCGACCAGCGCCAGCGCGAGGCGGCGCAGGACATGCTCGACCGGTTCCTCCGATGGCACGCCGCGAACGACCGCGAGCTCCTCGGCGCCGAGGTCGACTTCGACGTGACGATCGGGCGGGCCCGGATCAAGGGGCAGGTCGACCGGCTGGAGCGCGATCGGGAGGGGCGGCTCGTCGTCGTCGACCTGAAGACGGGCAAGACACCCGCGAAGAACACCGAGGAGAACGGCCAGCTCGCCGCCTACCAGGTGGCGGTCGCCGCGGGCGCGTTCGGCGACCACGGCTGCGTTCCCGGTGGGGCCGCGCTGCTGCAGGTAGGTACCGGGGCCAAGGCCAAGGAGCAGCACCAGGAGCCGCTGCCCGGCGACGTGCCGGTCGGCGCGACGTGGGCCGGCGAGCTGCTCGCGCAGGTGGGCGACGGCATGGGCGGCGCCACGTTCGAGGTACGCACCGGCTCGCACTGCTCCCGGTGCCCGGCGCGCCGCAGCTGCCCGCTGCAGGAGCCCGGCCGGCAGGTGACCGCATGAGCCCGCTGTCCCGCCGGACCGACGAGCAACAGTTGTCCTTCGACGACCTGTTCGACGAGGCTCCGGCGCAGCCGCCGGCGCTGCGTCGGCTGCTCGACCCGGCCGAGGTGGCTGCCCGGTGCGGGTTGTCCTACGCGCCCTCGGCGGAGCAGGCGCGGGTGGTCGCCGCGCCACCCGACCGGCCGTTGGTCGTCGTCGCGGGCGCCGGCTCGGGCAAGACCGAGACGATGGCCGCGCGGGTCGCCTGGCTCGTCGCCAACCGCGTCGTCGAGCCCGAGGCGATCCTCGGACTCACGTTCACCCGCAAGGCGGCCAGCGAGCTCAACGAACGGGTGCGGCTGCGGCTCGGTGCCCTGGCGCGCCATCCCGACACCGACGAGGAGCTGCGGCAGCGGCTCGACATCGCGCAGCCGACGGTGTCGACCTATCACGGCTACGCCGCGGCCCTGGTGGCCGAGCACGGCCTGCGCATCGGCGTCGAGCCCGGCGCCGGCGTCCTCGGCCCGGCGATGTGCTGGGGCCAGGCCGCCACCGTGGTGACGGCCTGGACCGGCGACATGTCCGACGTGCCCCTGACCCTGCTCACCACGGTCGAGGACGTGCTGGCGCTCGCGACCGAGTTGGGCGAGCACGACATCAGTCCGGCCGCCCTGCGTACCTGGACCGCCCGCCTGGAGGCGCAGATCGCCGGCTACGCCGACGCACCGCGCAAGAAGGGGCCGTACAAGGACGTCAGCGACATGCTCGCCCGGCAGCGGGCGCGGGTCGCCCTGCTGCCCCTGGTCGAGGCGTTCGAGGCCCGCAAGCGGTCGGCGGGCGCCATCGACTACGCCGATCAGGTCGCCTACGCGGCCCGGATCGCGGTCGCCTCCGCCGAGGTGGGCCGCCGGGAGCGGGCCCGCTGGAAGATCGTGCTGCTCGACGAGTACCAGGACACCAGCGTCGGCCAGCTCCGGATGCTCGAGGCGCTGTACGGCGGGGACACCGGGCATCCGGTACTCGCCGTCGGCGATCCGCGTCAGTCCATCTACGGCTGGCGGGGTGCCTCGGCCGGGACCATCGAGCGGTTCGACCGCACCTTCCCCGGCCTGCCCGGACGGCGGGCGGAACGGCTCACCCTGGCCACGAGCTGGCGCAACGACGACGCGGTGCTGGCCGTCGCCAACGCCGTCTCCGGCATGCTGCCGCCCCCTGACCAGCCGTTGCCCGACCTGTCCCCGGCCCCTTCCGCGGGCCGGGGATCGGTCACCGTCGGGCTGTACGAGACCGTCGCCGAGGAGTCCGCGGCCCTGGCCGACCGGCTGGCGGCCTGCTGGGCGAACGAGGATCCGCTCGTCGCCCGCCACGACGGCAAGCACCCGACGGTGGCGGTGCTCGTGCGGGCCCGGAAGCAGCTGCCCGGCATCGCCTCGGCGCTGCGCGAGCGGGGCGTGCCGGTCGAGGTGGTCGGGCTCGGCGGGCTGCTGGAGGTCCCCGAGGTCTCCGACGTCGTCGCCACCCTCACCGTGCTGGTCGACCCGACCGCCGGCGACGCGCTCGGCCGGCTGGTCACCGGCGCCCGCTGGCGGATCGGTCCGCGTGACCTGGCAGCCCTCGAGACCCGCGCCCGTGCGCTGGTGCACTCCCGCCGTCCCGCACCCGTGACGTCCGGCGAGCAGGCCACGGGGCAGGCCACCGAGCCGCCCGCCGAGCGCGGCAGCATCATCGAAGCGCTCGACGACCTCGGCGACCGGGACGCCTACTCCGTGGAGGGCTACCGCCGGCTACGGCGCCTCGGCGCGGAACTGGCGCACCTCCGCAATCGGCTGAGTGAGTCGCTGCCCGACCTGGTGGACGAGGTCGCGCGCACACTCGGGCTGGAGACGGAGCTGGCCAGCACGCCCGGCGCCAGCCCCGCCGGTGCACGAGCCCACCTCGACGCCCTGCACGGCGTCGCCGCCGAGTTCACCGAGCTCGCCGAGCTGCCCTCACTGCCGGCCTTCCTCGGGTACCTGCGCGACGCCGAACAGCGCGAGCGGGGCCTCGAGCCGGGCGAGATCGCGGTCAACCCCGACGCCGTCCAGCTGCTCACCGGGCACTCGGCCAAGGGCCTGGAGTGGGACGTCGTCGCGGTGCCCGGGATGACCAAGGACCAGTTCCCGTCGAAGGCCGACACCAGCGACTCCTGGGTCAAGGACCCGGGCGCCGTGCCGGCCGAGCTCCGGCTCACCGACCGCGAGGAGCTTCCACAGCTGCGGTTGCCCGTGCCCGGCTCCGGCGACCAGGCGGTGGTGAAGGCGGCGCTGGACGACTACGTCCAGGAGTGGAAGGACTTCGGCGTCGCCGAGGAGATCCGCCTCGGCTATGTCGCAGTCACTCGCGCCCGCCACCTGCTGCTGTGCTCGGGCAGCTGGTGGCGCGACGGAATCAAGCCGTGCGGGCCGTCGTCCCTGCTCACCACGGCCCGCGCCGCCGTCGAGGCCGGCGCCGGCGAGGTCGTGCACTGGGCCGAGGCGCCCGGCGAGGACGCGACCAACCCCGCGCTCGAGGAATGGCCCGTCGGCGTCTGGCCGGTCGACCCGCTGTCCTCAGGACGGCGCCGCGCACTGACCGCGGCGGCCGAGCTCCTGACGGCCGCGGCGCCGCACCCCCTGGATCCCGACCTCGTGCTCGACGGCTCCGACCCGGTTCTGGAGCAGTGGGTGCGCGACGCCGACCTGCTCCTGCGCGAACGGGCCCGGCACGCCAGTCCCACCGTCGACGTCCCGCTGCCCTCGCACCTGTCGGTGTCGGCGCTGGTCACCCTCCGCCGCGATCCGGGCGAGCTGGCCCGGAGACTCCGTCGTCCGATGCCGGCCGCACCCGCCCCGCAGGCCCGGCGGGGTACCGCCTTCCACGCGTGGCTGGAGGAGCGGTTCGGTGCGGCGAAGCTGGTCGACCTCGACGAGCTGCCGGGGTCAGGCGACGAGCTGGCCGCTCCGGACGGGGCACTGGCAGATCTGCAGGCGGCCTTCCTCGCCAGTGAGTGGGCCGACCGCCAGCCGGTCGAGGTGGAGGTGCCCTTCGAGACGCCGCTCGGACCGCTGACCCTGCGCGGCCGGATCGACGCCGTCTACGCCGACGAGGAGGGGCGCTACGAGGTCATCGACTGGAAGACCGGACCACCGCCGTCGGGTGCCGAGCTGACCGCCGCCGCGGTGCAGCTCGCCGCGTACCGGCTCGGGTGGTCGCGGCTGACCGGCGTCCCCGTGGAGCAGGTCAGCGCCGGCTTCCACCACGTCGGCGCGAAGGAGACCCTCCGGCCGGTCGACCTCATGGACGAGGCGGGCCTGCTGGCCCTGGTCACCGGCACAGGCACCTAGGCGCCTACGCATCGAGGGGCTTCTCCATCGCACCGGGTGTCGCTGGGCGGCCCACTCAGAGACAGCCGGGGGCCGCGAGCACCGCACCGCCACCACGGCCATCCGCCACCACGGCCATCCGCCGGGAGGTCCAGGCCCGCGACGGGCACTGCGTCTTCGCGGGCTGCAGTGCACCGGCGTCGTGATGCCACGTCACCATGTCCAACACTGGGTGTACGGCGGCCCGGCCTCCTGCGACAACGGCGCCCTGCTGTGCGAACGGCATCACACAGCTGTCCACGAGAGCGGTTTCGACACCGCCCGCTCCGGCACCGCCCGCTGGCATACGTATCGGCCCGACGGCAGCGAGATCCTGCCCCGGGCCCCGAGGTATCCGCTGCGGCTGTGAGCCGACCCGGGGACCACGTCCCGGTCGGCCGAGGAACACCCGCTCCACCGTGCTTCGACGCCGCACTCAGGGCTTCAGGCTGAGCCCGAGCTGGTGCACCCTCGCGCCCTCGGGGGACAGGACGACCCGTTCGGTGGTCATCCCCAGCGCGCGGGCCACTCCGAACGACGCGGCGTTGCCCTCCTGGATCATCGCGATCACGTGCGTCACCGCACTCCCGTGCGCCCGGTCGACGGTGGATCGAGCGGCCTCCGTGGCGTATCCGCGCCCCCAGTAGCTCCGGCCCAGGCGCCAGCCGGTCTCGGACATCCCGAGCGGCCCCCAGTCGTGGCTCCACGGCTGGATCCCGGCGAATCCGACGACCTCTTCCTCCACGAGGACGGAGAAGAGGCAGAGCCCCGTGGTCTCCGCCAGCCGTTGCTGCCGCTGGACCAGGCCCTCGTAGTAGGCGAGGTCCCGGCGCTCGCCGTCGCCGATGTACCGCATGACCTCGGCGTCGTCGAACAGCGCGCACCAGGTCGCGGCGTCGTCGGCGGTCGGCACCCGCAGGAGCACGCGGTCCGCCGGCCGGGTCATCCGTTCACGACGACGCGATCCGGTCGAGGATCGCCGTGGCCAGCTGCTCGGGCGCCTGCTCGGGGATCCAGTGCGTCACGCCGGGGAACTCCACGAACCGGTACTCGCCGCGCACGTAGTTCCCGCACGCCTCCGCCGCCGTCCGGCCGATCGCCACGTCGCCGTCACTCCACACGTACGTCGTCGGCACCTCGACCGGGTCCACCCGCGTGTCCGAGCTCATCGCCCGGTACCAGTTCAGCGCCGCGGTCAGCGCGCCCGGCGCCGACAGCAGCGCCACGTACTCGTCGATCGCCTCGGCCGGCACGCCGGAGTCCTGCTCGCCGCCCGACAGCATCCGGCGCAGCCGGCGGGCGTCGTCGGCGAGCAGCACCTCCTCGGCCTTCCCCGCCTGCCAGAACAGCCGGATGTAGGCCGACCGCTCCTTCTGCTCCGGATCGGCCCGGAAGGCGGCCGTGTACGCCGCGGGGTGCGGCACCGAGACCGCGGTCAGCGACCGCACCCGGTCGGAATGCCAGGCGGCCATCGTCCACGCCACGTTGGCGCCCCAGTCGTGCCCGACGACGTCGGCACGCGGCACGTCCATCGCCGTCATCAGGTCGGCGGTGATCTGCGCCAGGTTGGTCATCGCGTAGGCGTCCACCTCGTCCGGCCGGGCGCCGGGGGAGTAGCCGAGCTGATCGGGCGCGTACGTCCGCAGCCCGGCCTCGGTGAGGCGCGGCGTGACCGAGGCCCACGACGCCGAGGTCTCCGGAAAGCCGTGCAGCAGCAGCACCGGCCGCCCGTCCTCCGGCCCGTCGGCCCGCACGTCGAAGGTCAGGTCACCGACGTCGATCCGCAGCAGCTGTTCCGGCATGGCACCGACGCTAACGGCCGGGCACGAGGTCCGCCGTCCGCGCCGCTACCGTCGGCCCGTGACCAGCGCAGAGCGGGACTACGTGACCGCCCACCTCGACGACCTGCACGCCGACCTCGAGGCCTGGCTGCGCATCCCGTCGATCTCCGCGGATCCGGCACATGCGCCCGACGTCGCCGCGAGCGCCGAATGGCTGGCCGACGCCCTGCGCCGCACCGGCTTCCCCACCGTCGAGATCTGGCCGACGCCGGGCGCCCCCGCCGTCTTCGCCGAGTGGCCGTCCGCCGACCCCGACGCACTCGTCGCGCTCGTCTACGGCCACCACGACGTCCAGCCCGTGGACCCACCCGAGCTGTGGGAGCACCCGCCGTTCGAGCCGACCCGTGTCGACGGTCCCGACGGACCGGAGCTGCACGGCCGCGGGGCCAGCGACGACAAGGGGGTGCTCGTCGTGCACCTGCTCGGCCTGCGTGCCCACCTGGCCGCCACCGGTCGCGGCACCCCCGCGGTGACGGTCAAGGTGCTCATCGAGGGCGAGGAGGAGTCGGGGTCGCCGAACTTCGCCGCCCTGCTCCGGGAGCGCGCCGACCGGCTTGCCTGCGACGTCGTCGTGGTCAGCGACACCGGCATGGCCGCCCCGGACGTGCCGAGCGCGGTCACCGCGATGCGCGGCCTCGCCGACGCCGAGATCACTCTGCGCGGCCCGGCCGTCGACCTGCACTCGGGCTCCTTCGGCGGCGGCGTCCCCAACCCCCTGCACGCCATGGCCCAGTTGCTCAGCGCCCTGCACGACGAGCACGGCCGCGTCACGCTCCCCGGGTTCTACGACAAGGTCCGCCCCCTCACCGACCGCGAGCGCGACCTCATGGGCCGGGTGCCCTTCGACGAGCAGGCGTGGCTCGCGGGGCCGGCGGCATCCCGGCTGGCCACCGGTGAGGAGGGGTTCAGCACGCTCGAGCGGGTGGGCGCGCGCCCGACCGCCGAGGTCAACGGCCTGTGGGGCGGTTACACCGGGCCCGGGCACAAGACGATCATCCCGGCCGAGGCGCACGCCAAGGTGACCTTCCGACTGGTCGCCGACCAACGGCCCGAGGACGTCGCCGACCAGGTGCGCGCCTGGGTCGAGGAGTACCTGCCCGAGGGCATCGAGGCCGAGGTGCACGCCCCGCCGGGTGGGGTCGCCCCCTGCTCCAGTGACCTCGACTCCCCGGTCATGGACGCCCTGCTCCGGGCCATCGGGCAGGCCTTCGACACCGCGCCGGAGGACGTGCTGCTGACCCGCGAGGGGGGCAGCGGTCCCGAGGCCGACCTCGCGGAGATCCTCGGCGCGCCGCTGGTGTTCCTCGGTACCGGCCTGCCGACCGACCGCATCCACTCACCGAACGAGCGCGTGCTGCTGTCGATGCTCCACCGGGGGGCGGAGGCGGCCGCGCACCTGTGGCGGGAGCTCGCGGCGATGCAGCGGAACTAGCCAGCCGTCCCGATGACCACGGTGGCGCCCACCTCGTCGTCGGTCGCGACGTCCGGAACCAGCCCGGCGGCGGCCACCATGCGGACGGCGTCCGGCGCCTGGTCCTCGCTGGTCTCGAACAGCAGCGAGCCTCCGGGCACCAGCCATCCCAGGGCTCCCGCGACCACCCGGCGCGCGATGTCGAGGCCGTCCGCACCGCCGTCGAGCGCCATCCGCGCCTCGTGGTCGCGCGCCTCGGCCGGCATCAAGGCGACGGCCTCGCTCGGCACGTAGGGCACGTTCGCGAGCAGCAGACCGACGCGTCCACGCAGGCCGGCGGGCAGCGCGTCGAACAGATCTCCCTCGTGCACGCGGCCACCGACCGCGCCCACGTTGCGCCGGGCGCACGCCACCGCGACCGGGTCGAGATCGGCCGCATGCAGGTCGACCCCGTCGACCCGGGACGCCAGGGCGACACCCAGCGCTCCCGACCCGCAGCACATGTCGACCACGACCGAACCGGGACGACCCAGCGCCGCTGCCTGGCCGACCAGGAACTCGGTGCGGCGGCGGGGGACGAACACGCCCGGGTCCACCGCGATCCGCAGACCGCAGAACTCGGCCCAGCCCAGCAGGTGCTCCAGCGGTTCGCCGGCCACCCGCCGGTCCACCAGCAGCCTCAGTTCCGGCCCCGTCGCAGCCGCCACGAGCAGTGCTGCCTCCTCCTCGGCGAAGACGCATCCGGCGGAGCGCAGCCGGGCGACGACGGCGTCAGGGATGTTCGGCATGGCGCGGCGACGCTACCCGCGCCGGTGGAGGAGGCCACCGCGTCGTCA
This sequence comes from Blastococcus sp., assembly GCA_025965795.1. GTDB lineage: Bacteria > Actinomycetota > Actinomycetes > Mycobacteriales > Geodermatophilaceae > Blastococcus_B. Next base: position 11,089 of record JAOPWH010000275.1, on the reverse strand, counting down.
GCCCGGCGTCCTAGGGTGGTCCCGTGACCGGAACCGGCCCGCCGAACCCGTCGCCGGGGTGGTACCCCGACCCGGACGGCGCCCCCGGCCAGGTGCGGTGGTGGAGCGGAACGGCGTGGGCCGACGTGACCACCCCCGCCGGCCCGGGCGTCCCCGTGCAGCGCTCCCCGCTGCTCGCGCCCTCCCGCCCGGCTACTGCACGCCCGGTCATGGCGCCTGCCACGTCGTCGGGGTCGGCTCCGCGCACAGGGTGGGTCGTGGCCTTCTCGGTGCTCGGACTCGTGGTCGCCGTCGTGGCCGCGCTCCTCCTCGGGCGGTCGGGGACGCCGGAGAAGGTCGCCGACCCGACGGTCGCGTCGCAGTCACCCGCGGGGCCGACGTTCGCCCCGGGCACCGTCCGGATCTTCGACAGGCAGGCCGGCATCTCCTACCCGTACCTCGGCAGCAGCTGGTACGAGTGGTCCCTCGGCGGGCAGCAGGAGTTCACCTCGATGGCGGGGCAGTTCTTCACCACGCAGGAGGTGACGCCGGACAACCAGAAGTTCATCGCGCAGTGCACCTCCGGGCCCCTGGCAGAGGGCTACGGCTGGGCCGGCGCCCCGACGCTGCAGGCGACGGTGACGAACATCGGGAACGCCGTCCGCAGCGAGTACTACCCCGGTCCGAACGACCGCAAGGTGATGCGCGAGGAACCTCGCACGGTCGACGGCCACGCCGCCTACCTGCTGGAGTTCCAGCTGTCCTGGGACGTGCTCGGCTACGACGCGACCGGCGAGCGTGCGGCGCTGCTGCTCATCGACACCGGCCGGCCGGCGCCCGCGTTGCTCTACATCTCCATCCCGAACACCCACGCCGAGCTCTACGGCGTCATCGACCAGGTCATCGAGGACGTCGACGTGCTCTGACTCCGGTCTGGCGCCCGGAAGTCCGCATTCCGCAGCGATCCTCCACCGGCTGTGGCGGATCAGTCACTCGGCACGTGTGCCGCGCGCGGATCGGGGCGGCCGACGTTCCGGAACCTTGGCAATCACCCCGGCGCGTCCTCAGACTCCTTGGACATCTCGGGAGACGCGGCGATGACGTACATGCGCAGATCGACAGCCGGACAAGTCGCGACGCTGGCTGTTGCGCTACTCGTTGCGGTGGGACTCATGACGGCATCCGTCCCCGTGACCGTGGCGGACGCCGCTGCGTCGACCAGGCCGAACATCGTCCTCGTCCTCACCGACGACCAGACGATGGAGTCGGTTGCCCAGATGCCCTATGTGTCATCCAGGACGGACTGGATCAGCTTCGACCGGTCCTACATCAACAACGGACTGTGCTGCCCGTCGCGGGCGACCATTCTGCGGGGTCAGTACGATACGCACACCGGCGTGGGGAACAATGCGCAGGGCCGCAATCTTGATGAGCGGGAAACGCTGCCCGTATGGCTTCGCCGGTCCGGGTACCAGACGGGACTGTTCGGCAAGTACCTGAATGCCTATCCCTTCGGCCGCGGGAACTATGTGCCTGCGGGTTGGAGCGAGTGGCAGGCCGCGTACAACGACGGTTCGCAGTGGGGCATCTACTCGCAATATCACTGGAAGCTCAACGCGAATGGCAAACCGACGTCCTTCCTGCGTGCCCCTTCTGATTACCAGGTCAACGTCCTCGCGGCACGGACCACGTCGTTCATCCGGGCCAAAGTGGCTGCACGTCAGCCCTTTTATGCGATGTTCACACCCTCGTCGACCCATGACCCCTGGCGTGGAAGTCCCACGCGGGCGGGGACCATGTCGAACGCCCCCGTGCCGTCGCAGGCGAGCTTCAACGTCGTAGCTGACGACCAGCCCGCCTACCTGCGCGGGCAGTCGCTGCTCAGCCGGACGCAGATGGACGCGGAGCGGCGCAGGGAATGGGAAGGCGCAGCGTCGGTCGACGACGCGGTCAAGAAGATCGACGACACCCTCCGGGCGGCGGGCGTCTTCACCAACACAGTGATGATCTTCATGACCGACAACGGCTACTCCTTCGGCAACCACCGCTGGGAGCGCAAGCGGTGCGAATACAACGAATGCGCCCGGACGCCGATGTTGATCCGTTATCCGGGGTTGGCCGGACGGCATGACGGCACTCACATCATCTCCAACGTGGACATCGCAGCCACGATCAGCGAGCTGGCAGGGGCGACGCCCGGCGTGAGGCAGGACGGGCTGAGCTTCCTGCCGCTGATCCGCGGGGAGACCGTGCCGTGGCGGAAATCCATTCTTCTGCACTGGCCCGGGGGAGACATGCAGGGCCTGCCCGGCAAGCCGGACAGCATGCCGCAGTTCTGGGGCGTCCTGGCCGAGACCTCCGACGGGGGCTTCTGGAAGTACGTCGAACTGGACACCGGCGAGCGGGAGCTCTACGACGAGACGGCGGATCCCGAGGAGCTGGTCAACCGCGTGGACGAGCCGGAGGTGGCCGCGGTCCAGGCCGAACTACAGGCCGCCCTCGCCCGGCTCGAGGCCGATGCGATTGCCGGTCGGCCGGCTCCTGCGCTACGGGCGGACCGGCCGGTCCCGGGGGCGCTGGGGCCGGACCTGGACTGAACCGGCACACCGGCAGGTCGCCGCCGCGCGCGCGGTTAGTGTCGGGAGCGTGACGACTGCCGGTGCCGAACTGACCCTGCGGCACCCGGTGGAGAGGTTCACCCTCGACAACGGCCTGCGGGTGGTCCTCGCCCCCGACCGCAGTGTGCCGGTCGTGGCGGTCAGCGTGTTCTACGACGTCGGCATGCGCAACGAGCCCGAGGGCCGGACCGGCTTCGCGCACCTCTTCGAGCACATGATGTTCCAGGGATCGGCGAACGTTCCGAAGATGGAGCACGCCCGGCTCGTGCAGGCGGCTGGTGGCACATTCAACGGCTCCACCCATCAGGACTACACGAACTACTTCGAGGCGCTGCCCTCGGAGGCGCTGGAGCGCGCACTGTTCCTCGAGGCCGACCGCATGGCCGCTCCGGCGATCACCGAGGAGAACCTCCGCAACCAGATCGACGTGGTGAAGGAGGAGATCCGGGTCAACGTGCTGAACCGGCCGTACGGAGCCTTCCCCTGGCTGCAGCTGCCGCAGATCGCCTTCGAGAGCTTCGCCAACACCCACGACGGCTACGGCTCCTTCGTCGACCTGGAGTCGTCGACGGTCGAGGACGCCACCGACTTCTTCTCCCGCTACTACGCGCCGGGCAACGCTGTGCTCTGCATCGGCGGCGACTTCGTCGTCGGGGAGACGGAGGAGCTGGTCCAGCGGTGGTTCGGCCCTGTCGAGGCGCGGGACGTGCTGCCCGTCCCGGTCACCGGCGAGCCGATGCCCACCACCGCCCGCGCGGCCGTCGTCGAGGACCCGCTGGCGACGGCGCCCGCGGTCGCGATCGGCTGGCGGGTACCCGACCCCATCAAGGACTTCGACAGCTACCTGGGCACCGTGCTCCTCGCCGAGCTGCTCAGCGAGGGCGACGCGTCCCGTCTGGAGCGCCGACTGGTGCACGACGACCGCATCGCCATCGCGCAGAGCAGCTACGTGGGCCTGTTCGGCGACCCGTTCGACGTCCGCGACGCGACCCTGCTCACCACCCAGGTCCACCATCCGACGGCGGTGTCCCCGGACAAGGTGCTGGCGGCGGTGCACGAGGAAGTGGCGCGGATCGCCACGGACGGCGTCGGCCCCGACGAACTGCGACGGGTGCAGGCGCGCACCGAGGCCCAGCTGCTGCAGCAGGCCGACTCGGTGCTGGGCCGCACCCTCGCCTTCGCCGCCGCGGAGCTGATCCACGGCCGCGCCGAACTGGCCGGCGAGACCGCCGCGCGGCTGGCCGCTGTGACCCCCGCGCAGGTCCAGGCCGCCGCCGCGGCCCTGAGCCCGGACACCGCAGCGGTGCTCGAGCTGCGCGCCACCGGAGGCCGTTCGTGAGCGCCACCCTCGACATGTCCCTCGTCCCGCCCCTGGGCGACCCGCGACCTCATCCGGTCCCCGCGGCGGAGGAGACGACCCTGCCCAACGGGCTGCGGGTGGTCGTCGTCCCGCGTCCCGGGGTGCCGCTGATCGAACTGCGGCTGCGCGTGCCCTTCGCCGCGCCCACGACGCGCGGGGCGGGTGTCCACACCGCCCGCGCTTCGGTGCTCTCCGGAGCGGTGCTGCTCGGCACCGGCGATCACGACCAGAACGGCATCGCGGAGCTGCTGCAGGGTCACGGGGCCGAGCTGTCGGTGTCCTCCGACCCCGACCGGCTGCTCTTCACGACCACCCTGCTGGCCGGCGGACTGACACCGGTGCTCGGCATGCTCGCCGAGCTGCTCACCGGTGCCGCCTATCCGGCCGGACCCGTCGAGGGCGAGCGGGACCGGCTGGCCGAGCGGATCGTCATCGCCCGGTCCCAGCCCGGCGTGATCGCCAGGACGGCGCTGGCGTCCCGCCGTTACGACGGCCATCCCTACGCCATCCAGCTGCCCGACCCCGACCTGGTGGCCGACGTCCGTCCCCCCGCGCTGCGCCGGCTGCACCGCGAGCGGGTCGTGCCGTCGGGCAGCAGCCTCGTCCTCGTCGGCGACCTCGACCCCCGCGCCGCGACCGACGCCGTCGCGACGGCGCTGGCCGGCTGGACGGAGAGCGGTGACGCGCTCGAGGCGCCGCCGGTTCCGGAGGAGCGCCACACGCAGGAGCTGGCGCTGATCGACCGGCCCGGCGCGGTGCAGTCCAACATCCGGCTCGGCGGACCGGCACCTCGCCGTACCGATCCCGACCTCGCGGCCCTGCGGCTGGCCAACATGGTCTTCGGCGGCTACTTCTCCTCGCGGTACGTGGAGAACATCCGCGAGCGGCGGGGCTACAGCTACAGCCCGCGCAGCTCCGTCGACCACCAGGTGGCCGGCTCCTCGTTCCTCGTCGAAGCCGACGTCGCCACCGAGGTGACCGGTCCCGCCCTGCTCGAGACCTGGTACGAGCTGGGGCGCATGGCACTGGCCCCGGTGACCGAAGCCGAGCTCGACGCCGCCCGCCGCTACGTCCTCGGCAGCATGGCGCTCTCCATCGCCACCCACGCCGGCCTGGCCTCGACCCTCTCCGCGCTGGTCGGGGCCGGACTGCCCCCGGACTGGCTCTACGACCACCAGCGCGATCTCGCCGCGGTGACCGTCGAGGAGGTGCAGGAGGCATCCCGTCGCTACCTGGCTCCGTCCGGGCTGACCGCGGTCGTCGTGGGTGACCCCGACAAGGTGTTCAGCCAGCTCGAGGCGCTCGGTCCCGTCGGCGTCGACGGGCTGCCGTGACGGTGCCTCCGTCGGCCTGGCCGGAGGACAGCCCTGCGTCCACGGGCGCCGTCCCGGTGCTCTCCCGCGCCGGGCACGACCGGGCTCACCTGGCGCGCAAGCTGGACGATCCCGCTGGGGGCCGCCCGGTCCGCGTGCTCACCGTCGACAGCGAGGGTGCGGTCCCCGTGCACGAGCATGCAGACGGCCCCCGGCTGATCTGGGACGAGCGGCCGGGCCTTCCGGTCGGGGCGGTGTTCCTCGGTGAGGCCGACGGCGTCGTCTTCGCGTCGGTCCGCGGCGAGCGCGCCCTGACGGTCAACGGTCGCGCCGTCGACCGATGGGCCGGCCTCCGGGAGCTCGGAGCCGACCTGGGTGACCTCGAGGCCGGACTGCTGGTCGAGGCCATCGGGATCCTCGAGTGGCACGAGCGCAACCGGTTCAGTCCCCTGACCGGAGCGGCGACGACGATCGAGCGCGGCGGCTGGGTGCAGCGCGACCCCACCACCGGTACCGAGCACTTCCCACGCACCGACCCGGCCGTGATCAGGCTGGTCCACGACGGCGCCGACCGCGTGGTGCTGGGCCGCCAGGCGGTGTGGCCGCCCGGCCGGTTCTCGATCCTCGCCGGGTTCGTGGAGCCCGGGGAATCGGCGGAGGCGGCCGTCGCCCGCGAGGTCGCCGAGGAGGTCGGGCTGACCGTCACCGACATCCGTTACGTCGCGAGCCAGCCGTGGCCGTTTCCGCAGTCGCTGATGCTGGGCTTCGTGGCGCGGGCGGAGGGGGAGGACATCCTCCGGCTCGACCCCGACGAGATCGAGGAGGCCCGGTGGTTCACCCGCGACGAACTGCGGGCGGGTGGCGGCCCGATGGCGCTGCCGCCGGGCATCTCGATCGCCCGGCACATCCTCGACCGCTGGGTGGCCGGCGAGTTCAGCTGACGGCGTTCAGCGGCTGAACCGGCCCGCGAGGACGAGCGCGGGGCGGTCCGGGTGGTCGGCCAGGACGACGGCGTCGGCGAGCGACGCGGGGTCGACCTCGTCGTCGTAGCGGTCGAACGCCGGGAGCTCCCAGGCGTGCTCGGCGGCGGTGTGCCGCCGCCGCGCCGCCGGTGACATGCGCAGGTGCACCACGACGTCGAACGCCAGCCCCACGCCCTGGAGGAGCGCCCCGGGTACGAGCAGTACCCCGCCGTCGGGCATGTCCCGTGGCCGCGCACGCGCGGCGCGGTCCCGGCCGACGTCCCAGAGCACCGGCAGGTAGGCACCTGAACCGCCCGGCCCCAGGGGGCCGAGCACCTCCCGGGTGAGGGCCCCGGTGTCGAGCCAGTCGGTGTAGCGGGCGTCGGGGTCGGTGCGCCCGTGCTCCAGGCGCACCGAGGCGGGGCGGTAGAAGCCCCAAGCCGGGACGACGACCGCGGTCCGTCCCAGGACGGGCAGGCGCCCGGCGACGGCCGAGGCGAGGACGCCGGGTGCGGCCGCGTCCGGTCCGTCGACCGCGACCCGGAGTGCGGTGGCCCCGGCGGGTGGCGGAAGTTCGGCGAGAAGTGCGGCCAGACGATCGGCCAGCGCCTCCGGGGTGAGCGGCTGCGGTCGGGTCAGGACCGGCCGTCCGGGAGGGCCACGACGGTTGTGCAGCTGCAGGGGGACACGGTCCTGGCGTCGCGCGGCGCAGGTGGGAGCCGAGGGACGGCGGTGGGGTCCGGAGTCTCCTGCGCCAGGGCGCCGAGAACCTCCCGCGCCAGCTCGACGACCGGTCGGCCGGAGGAACGGGCCTCCTTGCGGAGCGACTCGAAGGCCGCACGGGGGTTCACCCCGTGGCGCTCGGCCAGGACGCCGATCGCCCGTTCGGTGGAGACCCGGGCGGCCAGAGCGTGCTCGAGTTGGGAGACGGTCCGTTCGAGGGCGGCCACCCGTGGATCAGGGGCTTCCGCGGCCTCGTCCGGTCCCGATCCGGGACCGCGTGCCGACCGGCGGGCGGTCCGGTCGGGCTCGGGCAGCTCGCCGAACTGCTCCGCGATCAGGTCGGCCAGGGACAGGCCTTCGACGAGGTCGTCCACCGCCTCGACGCCGGCCGGCGAGACAACCGTCCAGCCGCGCGAGGTGCGGGTGAGGGAGACGGGCGGAACATGCCCGAGATCGGCCTGGTGGATTCCCTGCACGCCGGCCACCTCCCGAGGGGTTCCCGGTTGGTGGGACCGGAGTCGATCGTGGCCGAGGTCGCGGCCCGCTGCAGGGCGATCATGCCCGTCCGAGGGCCGGGGACCGGGGACCATGGGACTCAGGCCTCCGCCTGCTGGCCCAGCTGGGCCATGACCTGGTCGATGCTCGGGTTCGTGAGCGCGGAGCCGTCGGCGAACACCAGGGTGGGCACCGTGCGGTTGCCACCGTTGACCTGCATGACCAGGTCGGCGGCCTGCGGCTCCTGCTCGATGTCGACCTCGGCGTAGGAGATGCCCTCCCGCTGCAGAAGCTTCTTCAGTCGTACGCAGTAACCGCACCACGGAGTGGTGTACATGGTCACCGCGGAGCTGGGGGTGGCGGTCATCGAGTGGATCCTCCCTGGTCGTGCCGAGCCGGTCCACCCCCCGAGAGGGTGGCGCGCGGTGCGTGCGCGACGACGCTGTGCTTTGCCAATTCCGGTTCTTCCAACGCGGGCCTCCTGGGGATGCTTCCCAGGACCGTCCCCGGCGACTGGGAGGATCAGCGGGACACCGACCGACAGCAGAGGGGGACGGCATGTCGCAACTCGGCACGGACGCGCGGATCGATTCCCGGGCGGATGCGGTGCTCGCCGCCCTCGACGAGGAGCAGCGCGCGGCCGCCCAGGCCGTCTCCGGCCCAGTGTGCATCCTCGCCGGTGCCGGTACGGGGAAGACCCGAACTATCACGCACCGGATCGCCTACGGCGTGCACACCGGCATGTACGTGCCCGAGCAGGTGCTCGCCGTCACGTTCACCGCCCGTGCCGCCGGTGAGCTGCGCGGACGGCTGGCCGGCCTCGATGTCGGCGGGGTGCAGGCACGCACGTTCCACGCCGCGGCGATGCGGCAGCTGCGGTACTTCGCCCCGCGCGTCCTCGGCGGCCCGATGCCCTCGCTGGTGGAGAACAAGCTGCGGCTGGTGGCGGCGGCGGCGTCCCGTGCACGGCTGTCCACCGACCGCACGACCCTGCGCGACCTGGCCAGCGAGATCGAGTGGGCCAAGACGACCTTGGCGACGCCGGAGGACTATCCGCAGCGCGCCAAGGCGGCCGGCCGGGAGACCCCCTTCGAGGCCGCGGCGGTCGCCGCCGTCTACGCCGGCTACGAGTCGGCCAAGCAGCGGGACGGGGCGCTCGACTTCGAGGACCTGCTGCTGGTCACCGCCTACGCACTGGAGGAGCACCGCGAGGTCGCCCAGCAGGTGCGCGGCCAGTACCGGCACTTCGTCGTCGACGAGTACCAGGACGTCAACCCGCTGCAGCAGCGGCTGCTCGACGCCTGGCTGGGTGGCCGGGCCGACCTCTGCGTCGTCGGCGACCCGAACCAGACCATCTACTCCTTCACCGGGGCCGACCCCGACTACCTGCTCGGCTTCGCCGACCGCTATCCCGACGCCGCGGTCGTCAAGCTCGAGCGGGACTACCGCTCCACCCCGCAGGTGGTGGCGCTGGCCAACCGGCTGATCGGGCAGGCGCCCAAACGGAAGGGCCTGCCGGATCTGCAGCTGCACGGCCAGCGGGCGGAGGGTCCCGAGCCCCGGTTCACCGAGTACGCCGACGAGCCGGCCGAGGCGACCGCGGTGGCGGCGCGGTGCCGGGCGCTGATCGACGGCGGTATGCCGGCCGCCGAGATCGCGGTGCTGTTCCGCATCAACGCCCAGTCGCAGGTCTACGAGTCGGCGCTGGCCGACGCCGGCGTGCCGTACGTGCTCAAGGGAGGCGAGCGGTTCTTCGAGCGCCCCGAGGTGCGTGAGGCCGTGCTGCTCCTGCGGGGTGCGGCAGCGGGCGGCAGCGAGCCCGGCGCGCTCGTCCCCACCGTCCGCGACGTGCTCGCCTCGACCGGCTGGGTGGAGCACCGGCCGCCGCCGGGTGGAGCGGCCCGCGACCGCTGGCAGTCCCTGGCCGCGCTCGTCGATCTCGCCGTCGACCTCGTCGAGGAGGACCCGGCGCTCGACCTGCCCGGCTTCGTCACCCACCTCGCCGAGCGGGCGGGCGCCCAGCACGCCCCCACGGTGCAGGGCGTCACGCTGGCGTCGATGCACGCCGCCAAGGGCCTGGAGTGGGACGTCGTCTTCGTGGTCGGGCTGGTCGACGGCGTGGTCCCGATCGCGCAGTCCCTGTCCCGGCCCCTGGCCGTCGACGAGGAGCGGCGCCTGCTCTACGTCGCGCTCACCCGTGCCAGGGAGCAGCTGATGCTCTCCTGGTCGCTGGCCCGCAATCCGGGGGCGAAGCGTGCCCGTCCGCGCAGCCGGTTCCTCACCGGCCTGGCCCCCGACTCCGGCCCGACGGCCCCTGCCGCGCGGCGGCCGGGCAAGCGACCGAAGGTGGTGCTGGAGGGGGAGGCCGGCGAACTCTTCGAGCGGCTGCGGACCTGGCGCAGCCAGGCGGCACAGTCGGCCTCGGTGCCGGCGTACGTGGTCTTCACCGACGCCACGCTGCAGGCGATCGCGGAGACCCGCCCCTCGAACCTCCGCGAGCTGTCCGGCCTGCCGGGGATCGGGGCGCGCAAGCTCGAGATGTACGGCCAGGACGTGCTCACCGCAGTGACCGGCTGACCGCGAACCGCGACGACGGGCGGGATCCGGAACCGGGAAGGACCCATCCGGAGGACTCGCCGTTAATTCGATTGACCCCCCGGGACGGCGGTCATAGTGTCCCGTTCCACACGAGCTGCACCCCGTCGATCCCGGCCGCCCCGGCCGGAATCCGCACCGAGAGGAGGGGGCACATGATCAGCACCACGTGGACCGATGCCCCCGCCGGCTTCCTCGGCCTGGGCTGCTCCGACGCGCGTCCGTACGCCGTCACGGGCACCGCTGTGCCCTTCGGCCGCAACCGGCAGCTGTCCGTCGCGCCGGTCGGCAACCGCCTCGTCGTCGAGGTGCACGTCCAGAAGCCCATCGCACCCACCACCGGCACCACCCTCGGGATCCGATCCTCGGGGAGACCAGCGAGCTAGCGCTCGACCGGTCCTCCTCGAGGCCGCGGAACCCGAACCCCGGGATCCGCGGCCTTTTTCTTGCTCTGCGGCACCCGGCTCCGACCATCGGTCGGCGGAACCCCGTCGGCCGTCGCAGAACAGAAAGAGGAGGAGCGGCTGTGTTGCAGACGATCGACCGATCGACGTCCCACCGCCGACCCGGGCTCCCCCCGACCAGCGCCTTCCCATCCGGACGGCCACGGGCGGTGGTCCAGCCCGCACCGGTCCGGCGTCCCCTGCCCTGCCGGGTGGCGGACCCCGAACTGTGGTTCGCGGAGAGCCCCGACCGGCTCGAGCTGGCCAAGAGCCTCTGTGCCGACTGCCCGATGCGGGCGGCCTGCCTGGCCGGCGCGCTGGATCGCGCCGAGCCCTGGGGTGTCTGGGGCGGCGAGATCTTCGAACGAGGCGTGGTCATCGCGCGCAAGCGACCCCGGGGACGCCCCCGCAAGGTCGTGGCGGCGTGACCAGGCAACCCAAACAGGACGAACCCGAAGGAATTGCCGTGAACATGCTCGAGTACGAACTGTCCCGCAGGCACATGGCGGAACTGCAGATCCAGGCCGAGGCCGCCACGCGCGCCCGTCGGCTCTACGTGGCCCGTCGGGCCACCCGCCGCGCCGAGCGCGCGGTGCGCCGC
>JAOPWH010000274.1 GCA_025965795.1 Blastococcus sp. | reverse complement strand
CGACCTCGCCGGTCCAGTTGATCGTGCCGTAGCGGCGGGTGCCGGCAGGCAGCGTTCCCGCCGTCGCGGTGGTCCCCGCGTAGTCGTCCCCGGTCCATCCGGTGTAGCGCGCGATCAGGTTGAGGTCGTTCTGGGTGTTGTTCGCCCCGGCGTACTCACCGGCACTCCACTGGGTCACCGGTCGGCCGTAGCTGTTGCCCATGATCGGTGCCCAGTAGCCGTGACCGCCGTAGTAGTCGGCGGTGGCGGTCCCGTCGTGGGAGAGACCGAACGCGTGGCCGGTCTCGTGGCTGGAGGCCTCGGCGATGAACTTCGTGCCCGCGCTACCGTCGCCGAACACGTAGACGGGGGTGTCTCCCGCACCGAAGGTGTCGACGTAGCCGACGCCGCCGGCACTGTAGGGGTACCAGGTGTTCGGGCCGATCACGACCCGGACGCCGTAGGCCGTGTCGCCGGCGCCGCTGTAGCGGAGCCCCTCGTAGCCCGGGTCCTGGGTGGTGACGTCGACGTTGAACGGCGCGAAGTCCTCCCGCACGCTGAGCCACGTCGACTGGACGGCGGCGTGCTCGGCGCTGGACCACGTGCCGCGGTTGCCGTTGCTGTCGTACGCCGGGGTGGTGAACGGCTGGCCGCCGGAGAAGTTCTGGTTCCACCGCGTCCCGGACGTGGTGTGCCCCGTGAAGTCGAGGTAGATCTTCAGGGAGCTGGACTTGCTGTGCAGCGCGAAGGTCTGGCTGATGTCGTAGACCGGCGTGGTCGCCGAGCCGGTCGTGATGCTGGTTCCGCTCTGCTGCGGTTTCGCGTCGACGTAGAGCAGATGGCCGTCGCGGTCGACCTTGAGGCTCTCGTCGGACAGCAGGGTCTCCTTGAGCTTCTGGACCGTCAGGTGAGCGCTCTTCGCCGCCGCGTCCATGCGGCTGCCGAGTGCGTCGATCGCTGCCGCACCGCTTCGCTGCGCGGACGCGTCGGGTGGTGCGGCAGTGGCCTGCTGGGCCGGCACGAAGGTGACGCCGGCGGCAACAGCGAGGGCCAGGCCGAAGAAGCGGATGCGGGGGTTGATGCTGCGGGACATGGTGGGCTCCGAGGTCGGGCGGAATCGATGCCCCGGACGCTAGGAACGCACCGGACGCCTGACCGTCGTCCAGGCGACGCACCCACTGTCGGCTTGCCGACACTGCGCGCGTCGGGTCGCGGGTGCCCGGCGCCCGCCCCACTCGTCGGCGTCACCGGATCGGCCGTCAGCGCCAGAATCCGGCGAGCTCCTCGGCAAGCGCCCTGCCGTGGTCGTATCCGGCTCGGGCGGCGGCCGGACGCAGCGACGGATCCATCGCATTGGCGCCGAACAGGTGCTCGCAGTCGCTGTCGGGGACGATCGTTTCCACTCTGCTGCCCCGGGCGCGCAGCTCGTCGACCTGTGCGGCGAGGTGCATGTGCCAGTCCAGCGGTGCCCGCGATCTGCCGCCGAGTGGTGACAGCACCAGCACCCGCCCGAATCCGGCCGCCAGATCGGCATTCTCGCTGCTGCGCCGGTAGCCGCCGTCGATGTATCGGTGGTGGCCGATGCCGTAGGGAGGGCCGCCGGCGCAGCTGGCGGCGACGGCGTCCACCAGGTCCACTCCGCTGTCCCGATCGAACACGACCGGCTCACCGGTATCGGCATCGACCGCCGTGATGTGCACCGTTCGCTGCGGCCAGTTCTGGCTGGGCAGCCGGGCGGCGACCGTTGTGCGCCAGCCCGTCTGCCACGTCGCGTCCCCCGCGGCATCCAGGTCGAGCGCTGCCGCAGCCATCCTGCGACGCATGTCGGCCGGACCGTCGGAGGCAGCGATGATCCGCCTCGTTCTCTCCATGTGGTCGGCCGCCGACCGGCTCGGAGCCCGTGCGACCCCGGACCCGACCGGGCCTGTCCGTTGCGGGGGCGCAACGGCAGCGATGCCGGCGAGCAGTCGGGTCGGGCTCGCGCTGGTGACCTGCGCTGCGGCCGTCGATCCCGCCGACGTCCCGATGACCAGATCGGCCTCGGTCACGTCCAACCCGGCGCCGAACAGCCCGGCGATGACGCCGATCAACCACGCGTTGCCCGTCGATCCGCCACCGCCGAGGACCAACGCGCGCTCGCCGGCAGCGGGCGCCTGACTCGAGGCGTCGATCCGGGGCTGCTCCTGGTCGGACGTCGGCCGGCCGGTGGCGGTCGTCGAGGTGACGTGCAGGGTTGAAAAGGGTGTTGTGTTCATGGGAGTCGCCTCTCGCGGATGGCCTGGGGCGCTCCCGGCGACGACTACCTCAGTCGCGCGATCGTGCACTGCAGGGGAGCACCCACTGCGGATGACGCCGTCATGGGTCTCACCTCCTGCCGATGGATCACGATCGCCGGAACGATGGCACGCCACCATGCGGTGCGCAACGGCATTCCGCGGGTGGCCGGGTCCAGGTCGAAGGCACTGCGCCGTCGGCCGGACGGGTGGCCACCACGCCTCGAGAAGTGGTCGGGGGCGGTTCCGGACCTCCGGATACGGCCCCCTGCCGTGCGGCTTCCCACTGTCGGGCTCACCGGATGTGACCTGCGGCCCCGCGACCCCCGGCCTCGTTCACCGGGTTCACCGCGGTTTCCACGAGACCTCGTTACCGCGTTGTTCGACCGCCGGCAGGTCATCCCGCACTGCAGACGCCGAGGGGGGCGTCCCGCTTCTCCGGCGACAAGCGCTGCTTCATGGCGCGGTGCGGAGGACTCCCCGGAGGCGTTCCACGAGCGCGGAGGTGTCGTCGGCGGGCTCGGCGGCGTCGAGCAGTGTCAACGCCTCGTCCACGCTCTTGCGCAGCGCGTCGCGCTCGGCGGCGCGTTCGGCGACCTCGGTGTGCAGCAGGTAGAGCTCGACGAACACGGTGACCTTCGACCGCAGTACCCACGGGTCGAAGGGTTTGGTGATGTAGTCCACCGCGCCCGCCTGGTAACCGCGGAAAGCCATGTGAGGGTCGTAGTCCGCTGCGGTGAGGAACAGGATGGGAATGTGCCGCGTCCGCTCCCGCTGCTTGACGTGTTTGGCGGTCTCGAAGCCGTCCATGCCGGGCATGCGGGCGTCGAGGAGGATCAGCGCGTAGTCCTTGACGAGCAGCTGCTTGAGCGCATCCTCGCCGTTGGTCACCGGTACGACCTCGATAGGCAGTCCCTCCAGAATCGCCTGGAGCGCGAGCAGGTTCTCCCGCCGGTCGTCGACCGCCAGGACCCGGACCGGCATGGTCATGCCGGAGGGCCGTCGTCGGGGGCCGCCGCATTCCCGTTGCCGGTCACCCACGACGCCATGATCGCGAGCAGCTCGTCGAGATCGACCGGCTTGGTGACGTAGTCGCTGGCGCCCGCGGCCAGGCTGGACTCCCGGTCCCCGGGCATCGCCTTCGCCGTCAGGAACACGATCGGTAGCTCCTGCCATTGCGGGAGCGCCCGGATCCGGCGGGTGGTCGCGTTGCCGTCGAGGTCGGGCATCATCGCGTCCATCAGCACGATCCGGACCTCCGGGTGCTCGGTGAGCAGGGCGATGCCGTCGAGGCCGTTGTCGGCGTAGAGGACCTCGAGGCCATGCATCTCCAGTGCGCTGGTGAGGGCGAAGACGTTGCGGACGTCGTCGTCGACGATGAGCACCGTGGTCCCGGACAGGTCCGGCGCCGGGGGCACCTTCGACCGCGACGCGGCCCGCAGGATGGGCTCGCCCCGCTCGGCTACTTCGAGCGGCGCTTCCACCGGGCGCCGGGCCGGGACACCGGCCGCCGAAGTCATCGCGGGGCACTCGTCGGGCAACAGCAGGGTGAAGACCGAGCCGACGCCCGACTCGGACGACACCTCGATCTTGCCCCCCAGCAGCCCGGCCAGCTCCTTGGAGATCGACAGGCCGAGTCCCGTGCCACCGTACTTGCGGCTGGTGGTGCCGTCGGCCTGTTGGAACGCCTCGAAGATCATCGCCAGCTTCTCGCCCGGGATCCCGATCCCGGTGTCGCGCACCGCGAAGGTCACGACCGAACGGGCGCCGTCGAGTGAGGGCACCCCGTGGAGCGTGCCGGCCGGCGCCAGCCCGACCTGCAGCGTGACGCTGCCGGCGTCGGTGAACTTGATGGCGTTGGCCAGGAGGTTGCGCAGGATCTGCTGCAGCCGCTGGGCGTCGGTCGTGATCACTCCAGGCAGCTCCGCCGCCGTCTCGACTCGCAGTTCCAGGCCCTTGTCCTCGGCCTGCACACCGAACGCCTGTTCCACAACGGCACACACCTCGGCGAGCTCCACCGGGGCGGGCTGGATGTCCACCCGGCCGGCCTCGATCTTGGAGAGGTCGAGGATGTCCTCGATCAGGTGCAGCAGCTCCGACGCGGATGCATGGATCGTCCTGGCGAACTCGGTCTGCTTCGGGGTCAGGTTGGAGTCCCGGTTGTCGGCGAGCAGTCGCGACAACAGCAGCAGCGAGTTGAGCGGGGTACGCAGCTCGTGGCTCATGTTCGCCAGGAACTCGGATTTGTACTGGTTGGCCAGCGCGAGCTGTTGCGCCTTCTCCTCGACGCCGCGCCGTGCCGCGTCGATCTCCATGTTCTTGAGCTCGACGTTGCGGTTCTGCTCGGAGAGCTGCAGCGCCTTCTCCTCCAGCTCGGCGTTCGTGCGCTGAAGCTCGGCTGACTGGTCCTGCAGTTCGGTGGTCAGCCGCTGGGACTGCGCGAGCAGCTGCTCGGTGCGCCGGCCGGCCTGGATGGTCGCGAGGGCCACGCCGATCGTGGCGACCAGCCGCTCCAGGAAGGTCAGGTGCAGGGCCGAGAACGGCGTGGTGGCACCGAGCTCGATCACCCCCAGCGACTCGCCCTCGAACAGGACGGGAAGCACGACGATCGCGCCGGCGGCGGCGGTACCGGTGCCGGAGCGCACATCCAGGTAGCCCAGGGGCAGCTCGGTGACGACGATGCTCTGCTTGCTCATCGCGGCCTGGCCGACCAGGCCCTCGCCGAAGCGGTATTCCTGCGGCGGATCCTGGAGCGGGACCGCGTACCCGGCGCACATCACCCAGCACGCGGGTGCGCTCGCTTCTGCGAGGTCGCCGGGATCAGCGGCCAGGAAGAAGGTGCCGACCTGGGCACCGACCAGCGGTGCGACCTCCTGCATGATCATCTGGCCCACGTCGCCGAGGTCGCGCTGGCCCTGCAGCAGGCCTCCGATGCGGGCGAGGTTGGAGTCCAGCCAGCCCTGCTCGGCGTTCTCCGCGGTGGTCTCGCGCAGCGCCGCGATCATCTGGTTGATGTTGTCCTTGAGCTCGGCGACCTCGCCGAGCGCCGC
>JAOPWH010000270.1 GCA_025965795.1 Blastococcus sp. | reverse complement strand
ATGGACTTCACCAGTCCGCTCAAGCCGGCGGTCCTGTCCGGCGTCGGTGAACCGGCTTCCGACGACCAGCCGGCCGGTCCCGCCGAGCGCCCCGGCACCTACCGCTACCTGATCATGCCGGTGCGTCTGCCGGGCTGAGCCCCGGTGTCGCGCGATGGAACGCCGACCAGCACGATGGGGAACCGATTCCGTAGAGCGCTGAGAGGGGACCGTCGTGCAGCTGGGGCTGATCGGGCTGGGCAAGATGGGCGGCAACATGGCCGAGCGGATCCGCCGCGCCGGCCACGAGGTCGTGGGCTACGACCGCGCCCCGGGCAAGCGGGACGTCGACACGCTGCAGGGTCTGGTCGATGCGCTCGAGGCGCCGCGGATCGTGTGGGTGATGGTCCCCTCCGGTGAGCCGACCAAGGCCACCGTCGAGGAGCTCGCCGGCCTGCTCAGCCCGGGCGACGTCATCGTCGAGGGCGGCAACTCCAAGTTCACCGACGACCAGATCCACGACGTGATGCTGCGCGAGAAGGGCATCGGCTACGTCGACGCAGGCGTCTCCGGGGGTGTCTGGGGGCTGGAGAACGGCTACGCGCTGATGGTGGGTGGCACCAAGGAGGACGTCGCCAAGGTCCAGCCGATCTTCGACGCCCTCAAGCCGCCGGTGCAGCTCGACGAGTCCGGCCAGGAGCACACCGGCGATGCCGGCTTCGTGCACGCCGGCCCGGTCGGTGCCGGCCACTTCAGCAAGATGGTCCACAACGGCATCGAGTACGCGATGATGCAGGCCTACGGCGAGGGGTACGAGCTGCTGGCCGCCGTCGACCTGATCGAGGACGTGCCCGGCGTCATCAAGTCGTGGACGCAGGGCACCGTCATCCGTTCCTGGCTGCTCGATCTCCTGGTCCGCGCGCTGGACGAGGATCCGAACCTCGACCAGATCACCGGTTACGCCGAGGACTCCGGCGAGGGCCGATGGACCGTCGAGCAGGCGATCGAGAACGCCGTCCCCATCCCGGCGATCGCGGCGTCGCTGTTCGCCCGTTTCTCCTCCCGGCAGGACGATTCCCCGACCATGAAGGCGGTCGCGGCGCTGCGCAACCAGTTCGGTGGCCACGCGGTGCACGCCGTCCGGGCCCAGGAGGCCGAGCACCCCGCGTGATGAAGGACCACCCTTCCCCGCACGCCTCGCAGGCTCGGCGTGGGCCCCTGAAGGGTGGCCGTTCCACCACCGCACCGGTGGGTTGCTGACGTGTACCTCCGGCACCTGCAGCTGGGGTCCTTCCGCAACTGGGAGCGGGTGGACCTGGCGCTGCGTCCCGGTCCCACGGTGTTCGTCGGGCGCAACGGCGAGGGCAAGACCAACCTCGTCGAGGCCGTCGGCTACCTGGCGACGATGAGCAGCCACCGGGTCTCCAGCGACGCACCCCTGGTGCGGCACGGCGACGCCCAGGCCGTGGTGCGGGCCGCGCTCCGCCGCGACGACCGCGAGCTGCTGGTGGAGATCGAGATCAACCCCGGGCGGGCCAACCGGGTGCGGGTCAACCGGGCGCCGCTGCCCCGCCCCCGCGAGCTGCTCGGCCTGGTCCGGACGGTGCTCTTCGCGCCCGAGGACCTCGCGCTGGTCCGAGGCGACCCCACCGAGCGGCGGCGCTTCCTCGACGAGCTCATGGCGACCCGCACCCCGCGGCTGGCCGGGGTGCGGGCCGACTACGACCGGGTGCTCAAGCAGCGCAACGCGCTGCTGAAGACCGCCCGGCTGGCGAGGGGCAAGGCCATCGAGACCCTCGACGTCTGGGACAGCCATCTCACCGACCTCGGAGGGCAGCTGCTGGACGCCCGACTGCGGCTCGTCGCCGACCTCGCTCCTCACATGGCGAGCGCCTACGCCGACGTCGCCGGGGCGGAGGCCGTCGTCGCGGCGCTGGGCTACTCCTCGACCGTGCCCCTGGCCGGCGACGGCGGCCCGACCGCCCCCGGAACGACGCCGCCGAGCGTCGCCGCCCTCACCGCGGCCATGCGCGAGCGGGTGGCGGAGCGGCGCGGCGACGAGCTGGACCGGGGCGTCACGCTGGTCGGTCCGCATCGCGACGACCTCGTCCTGCACCTCGGCCCGGCACCTGCCAAGGGGTATGCCAGTCACGGGGAGTCGTGGTCGCTGGCGCTCGCGCTGAAACTCGCAACGTTCGCGCTCTTGAGGGCCGAGGGCGAGGATCCCATCCTCGTCCTGGACGACGTCTTCGCGACTCTGGACGCCGAACGGCGCGCGGCGCTGGCGTCGGTGGCGCGCGGGGCCGAGCAGACCCTGATCACCGCTGCGGTGCTCGAGGACGTGCCGGCCGAACTGCGCGGCGTCCGCGTGCACGTCGGCGACGGCACGGCCACGGTCCTCGGCGAAAGTCCGGACGGCGAAGATCCGGGCGGCGAGGGGTCCCTCGACGGGACGGGCCCCGACGGAACGGCGGTCGGGCACCTGCGGCTGGAGGAGAGCACATGAGCGACCAGCGGCCGGAACGGCCGAGCGACATCGCCCGGGCAGCGCTGGAGGCGGCGCGGGCCGCCTCGGCGTCGCGGCCCCGGCCGACCCGTCGTCGCATCGCGGGCCCGCGACGCACCTGGACCGGCGCCGGCCCCGGTGCCGACGATCCGCAGCCGCTGGGCAAGTTGGTCGACTCGCTCGTGACCGAGCAGGACTGGTCGGAGCGCACCAAGGTCGGCTCGGTCTTCGGCCGGTGGTCGATGATGGTGGGCCCGGAGATCGCGGCCCACTGCGCTCCGCAGTCCCTCAGCGAGGGCGAGCTGCTGGTCGTCGCGGAGTCCACGGCCTGGGCGACCCAGCTGCGGCTGCTGGCCCCGTCGATCCTCGGAAAGCTGCGCGCCCAGGTGGGCGGGGACGTCGTGACCCGCCTGCGCGTTGTCGGACCGACGGCCCCCAGTTGGAAGAAGGGCCTGCGCTCCGTGCGCGGGCGCGGGCCCCGGGACACCTACGGATGACGCTTCCTCCCGCACGGGAGGAGCAGGAGAGGACGACGCAGCGATGAGCTTCCCGCCGGACCGGAACAGCTCGGGGGACGACGACGGCAGTGGCTGGCGCGAGCCCGAGCACCTCGGGGGCGACGGGTCGGAGGACGAGCCGAACGTCGCCGACCGCCGTCGGCAGCCCCGCGACGACCAGCCGGCCGATCGGGACGCCTGGCAGCCACCGGGCTGGGAACTGCCGGCGGCCGGTCCACGCGGACCGGAGGGCGCCGAGGGTTCCGGACAGGGGCCCGGGAGAGGGTCCGGGGAGGGGCCCGGGGAGGCGCCGCCCCCGCCGATGACGGCCGAGCCGACGCTCGCCCGCGGCGGCCTCTTCGGCTCGCCTCGGCGGCCACGGGACCCGGAGATGGCGCGGGCCTTCACGTACGAGGGCGACCTCGTCGGCGTCCAGGGCTGGGCGCTGCAGAACGGCTGGACGGTGTCGGACGGGAGTGCTCCGCAGGACGCCGTCCTCCGCGAGCTGGTCACCTCCGCGCCGGTCCGCGCGTCCAAGGACCACCGTCCGGCGAGCGTGCTGCGCGGCCGCGCCGGCAACCTGGAGCTGGTGGCCTTCGACGTGGTCTATGCCTCCGGCCGCTATCTGGTGGCGGAGTACGCCGTGACGGCGGCACCCGTGCTGGGCGCCGTCCCCGGGTTCCGGCTGTCGCCGGCCCGTTTCTGGAAGCACCGCACCGGCGGCCTGCTGCCGATCGCCAGCGGCAACGAGCTCTTCGACACCCGTTGGCTCCTCCTGGCGGCCGAGGACACGCCCCAGATCCACCGCCTCGTCGGCGACGCGACGGTGCAGGCGCTGCTGCTCGGCACCGACGACGGCGACGAGTTCTGGTCGGCCGCCGGGCACGTCGCCGCGATCCGGCCCGACGGCCACCGGCCGCAACTGCTGGAGCACCACGCCCGCCTGCTGTCCGCGATCGTGGCCGCGCTGAGCGCCGGCTACGGCGTGGATCCGGTCGTCTGAGCAGCGCGTAGGGCAGGGACGGCGGCGTCGGACTCCGGTCGGTCGCCTCCGGACCGCTCGGCCTCGCGCACCAGGCCGCGCACCATCCCGCCGAAGACGATGCCGTGGAAGAGGGCGATCGCCCACCAGTACGCGTGCCCGGCCAGACCGTGCGGGGCGAAGGTGGCCCGCTGCCGCAGCACGGTGCGGCCGCCCGCCCCGCCGTCGTCCCCGCCGTCGTCCCTGCTGCCGTCCCCGCCGTGTTCCACGTGGAACTCCAGCCAGGCCAGCCCGGGCAGCCGCATCTCCGCCCGCAGGCGGAGCAGCCGGCCGTCCTCGCGGGCCTCGACCCGCCAGAAGTCCAGGGCGTCGCCGACGTAGAGCCGCCGGGGATCCCGCCGTCCCCGGCGCAGGCCGACCCCGCCGACCAGGCGATCGAGCCATCCCCGCACCCGCCAGGCCAGCGGGAACGAGTACCAGCCGCGCTCCCCGCCGATGGCCTCGACGACGCGCCACACCGCCTCGGGCGTGGCAGCGGTCTCCCGCGTGCGCTCGTCGACGTAGAGGGTTCCGCCCGCCCAGTCCGGATCGGTGGGCAGCGGATCGGACGGAGCACCCGGTACGGATGCCGACGCCCACCGGGTGGCCACCGCGGAGTCGTGGACCCGCTGGACGGCCAGCCGCACAGCCTCGTCGAAGCCGAGCAGGCCTTCTGTCGGGTCGGGCAGGTACTGGGCGATGTCGTGCTCGCTGCAGACGACGGTGTTGCGCAGCGACTCCACCAGCGGACGGGCGATGCCGGCCGGCACCGGGGTGATCAGGCCGACCCAGTGGCTGGACAGCGACGGCGAGAACAGCGGAACCGGCAGGATCCGGCGCCGGGGGAGGGCGGCGACGGCCGCGTAGCGCTGCATCATCTCGGCGTAGTTCATGACGTCGGGCCCGCCGATGTCGAAGCAGCGGTGCACCGAGGGCGGCAGCGCGGCGCAACCCACGAGGTACCGCAGCACGTCCCGGATGGCGATCGGCTGGATGCGGCTGTGCACCCAGCGCGGGGTCACCATCACCGGCAGTCGCTCCGTCAGGTAGCGCAGCATCTCGAACGACGCCGACCCCGAGCCGAGCACGATGGCCGCCCGCAGCACCACCGTCGGGACCCCGGAGTCGAGCAGGATGTCGGCCACCTCGGTGCGCGACCGCAGATGCGGCGACAGGTCCTCCTCCTCGGGCACGAGGGCACCGAGGTAGACCAGCCGCCCGACCCCTGCCTCGCGGGCTGCCCGAGCCATCACACGGGCGGTGTGCCGATCGGTCTGCTCGAACTCCGGCCCCGCGCCGAGGGCGTGGACGAGGTAGTAGACGACGTCGGCTCCCGCGCAGGCCGCCGCGACCTGGTCGGCGTCCCCCGCGTCGGCGCGGACCATCTCGACGTCGCCGGCCCACGGGTGGTCCCGGAGCCGCTCGGGCGACCGGCTCATCACGCGCACCCGGTGACCGGCGGCCAGGAGTTCGGGCACGAGGCGTCCGCCGACGTAGCCGGTGGCACCGGTGACGAGGCAGGTCTTCCGGTCATCGCGGGGGTCGGCCATGGCCCGAGTGTCCGACCGGGAACGCGATCGTGCTCAGGTCGCGCACCGGCGCCCACCCCGGATCGACCGTGGCCACCTCACGGGCGAGGGCCCCGGAGGACCCCGGAGGACCCCGGAACCGGGGCGGGCTCCGGACCGCGGGGGACGCATCCGCTCCAGCCGCCCGAGGACGGCGTGTCATCGGTCCGGGCAGCATCGGTGGTGGCGGACGTGCCGGAAGTGGCGCAGACACGGCGTCAGGGCCGTGCACGGCGGCATTCCTGTCGTAGCACCCGGTATCCTCGACAGCAGAAACCGCCTGCAACCGGCTCAGCGCCGTTCTGCGCTCATTTCCACCCTGTCTCGAACACGGGGTGGGGGCCGCCGGTTGCGCGAAAGGAAGGCCCCACGTGGTCGCTGCACCGTTGACCGAGAACGCCTACTCCGGCAGCTC
>JAOPWH010000255.1 GCA_025965795.1 Blastococcus sp. | reverse complement strand
CGCACAAGAAGGGCGCGTACTTCGCCAACCCCTGCTACACCCAGATCCACCCGACCTGCATCCCGGTCAAGGGCGACTACCAGTCCAAGCTCACGCTGATGAGCGAGTCGCTGCGCAACGACGGCCGGGTGTGGGTGCCCAAGGAGCGCGGCGACGAGCGCGACCCCCGCGAGATCCCCGAGGACGAGCGGGACTACTACCTCGAACGCCTCTACCCCGCCTTCGGCAACCTGGTGCCCCGCGACATCGCCTCCCGGCAGGCCAAGAACGTGTGCGACGAGGGCCGCGGCGTCGGCCCCGGCGGGCTCGGCGTCTACCTCGACTTCGCCGAGGCGATCGAGCGGCTCGGCCGCTCGGCCGTCGAGGCCAAGTACGGCAACCTCTTCGACATGTACGCCCAGATCACGGGCGAGGACCCCTACTCGGTCCAGATGCGCATCTACCCCGCCGTCCACTACACGATGGGCGGCCTGTGGGTCGACTACGACCTCCAGTCCTCGATCCCCGGCATGTTCGTGATCGGTGAGGCCAACTTCTCCGACCACGGCGCCAACCGGCTGGGTGCCAGCGCGCTGATGCAGGGCCTGGCCGACGGCTACTTCGTCCTCCCGGCCACCATCACCGAGTACCTCGCCGACGGCCCGTTCCCCAAGGTCGACGACCAGCACCCGGCCGCGGTCGAGGCGCTGCAGGGTGTGCGGTCGCAGGTGCAGAAGCTGCTGAGCATCAACGGCACCCGGACGCCGGCCTCGTTCCACCGTGAACTCGGCAAGCTGATGTGGGACCTGTGCGGCATGGAGCGCTCCGAGGAGAGCCTGCGCAAGGCCCTCGACCGGATCCCCGAGATCCGCCAGGAGTTCTGGACCAACCTGAAGGTCAGCGGCGACGAGGCCTCCTTCAACCAGACCCTCGAGCACGCCGGCCGGGTGGCCGACTTCATCGAGCTCGCCGAGCTGATGTGCGTCGACGCACTGCACCGCAACGAGAGCTGCGGCGGGCACTTCCGCGCCGAGAGCCAGACCCCCGAGGGCGAGGCGCTGCGCGACGACGAGAACTTCGCCTATGTGGCCGCGTGGGAGTGGACGCCGGAGAACGAGCCGCCGGTCCTGCACCGCGAAGACCTCGAGTACGAGTACGTGCACCTCGCCCAGCGCAGCTACAAGTGACCTCGATCCAGCGGAGCTACAAGTGACGATCACCCAGGGCGGCCCGCACTCCGCCGTCGACCACTCGTCGCAGAAGCGCGGCATGAACCTGACCCTGCGGATCTGGCGGCAGAACGGCCCCACGGTCAAGGGCAAGATGGTGACCTACAAGGTCAGCGACATCTCCCCCGACATGTCCTTCCTCGAGATGCTCGACGTGCTGAACGAGCGGCTGATCATGGACGGCGACGACCCGGTCGCGTTCGACCACGACTGCCGCGAGGGCATCTGCGGCATGTGCGGCGTCATGATCAACGGCGAGGCGCACGGGCCCCAGCAGACGACCACCTGCCAGCTGCACATGCGTTCGTTCAAGGACGGCGACACGATCGACGTCGAACCGTGGCGGGCCAGCCCGTTCCCGGTGATCAAGGACCTCGCCGTCGACCGGCGGGCCTTCGACCGGATCATCCAGTCGGGCGGCTACATCAGCGTCGCGACCGGCACCGCCCCGGAGGCGCACTCCACGCCGGTGCCGAAGAAGGACTCCGACGCGGCGTTCGACGCCGCCACCTGCATCGGCTGCGGCGCGTGCGTGGCGGCCTGCCCGAACGCGTCGTCGATGCTGTTCACCGCCGCCAAGATCACCCACCTCGGTCTGCTTCCCCAGGGGCAGCCCGAGCGCAACGACCGGGTGGTCAACATGGTCGCCCAGCAGGACCGCGAGGGCTTCGGCGGCTGCACCAACATCGGCGAGTGCTCGCACGCCTGCCCGAAGGGCATCTCGATGGAGACGATCTCCCGCCTCAACCACGACCTGCTCGGCGCCCTCCGGGCCGGAGCGCGCCCCAAGAGCTGAGGAACAGGACCTCGGCCTCCTCGCCCCTCCCTCACGGGCTCGGGGCGGGCCCCTGGCCGGCACCGGGGTTCCCAGGTTGGGTTCGGCATGTGAACCTAGAGGCATGACCGCCGAACCGACCACCCGGACCACTCCTGACACCTGGGGCGAGCCGCGCTCCCGCACGGTGTCCTGGCACGACCCGATGGTCACCGCCGCCGGTGCGCTCGAGCGGTCCGGGCTGGAGACGCTGGCCGCGATCCGGGACGGCATCCTCCCTCCCCCGCCGATCGCCGTGCTGATGCAGTTCGACATCCGCGTCCTCGAGGAGGGGCGCGTGGAGTTCGCCTGCACCCTCGACGAGTCCGTCTACAACCCGATCGGCGTCGTCCACGGCGGTCTGGTGTGCACGCTGCTCGACACCGTGGTCGGGTGCGCGGTGCACTCCACGCTTCCCCAGGGCCTCGGCTACACCTCCATCGAGCTCAAGGTGAACTACCTGCGCCCGGTGCACGCGACCAGCGGCCCGCTGACCGCCGTGGGCCGGGTGGTCAAGCCCGGCCGGCGGGTCGCCTTCGCCGAGGGCGAGGTACTCGACGCGGCCGGCCGAGTCGTGGCGACGGCGTCCAGCTCACTGCTCGTCTTCCCGTTGCCCACCGCCTGACCTCTCCGGAGGGGCAGCCCCCCCTCGACGGGGTCACCCGCCCGAGGGATGCCGCTCGACCGGGGTTGAGCGCACCCGCCGCCGTGCCGACAGGAAGGGGGACGAGGAAGGGGGGTGCTGAACATGACGGCGGTGGAACAAGAACCTTCCGCTGGGCTGGGCGTGGACCAGCAGAAGCTGTGCGTCCTCGGCCTCATGGCGCTCCTGCTCACCGTCGCCACGCTCTCCGGCCTGCCGTTCGCCGAGTCGGCGCCCTTCCTGCCGGACCCGGTGCTGCCGTGGTGGGCCCTGGCCTGCGGCTACCTGGTGACCGAGTCGTTCGTGCTGCACATCCAGGTGCGGCGCGAGGCGCACACGCTCTCCCTCAGCGAGATGCCGCTCGTGCTGGGGTTGTTCTTCGCCACCCCCACCGACCTGTTCGCCGGACGCTTGCTCGCCTCGATCATCACGATCGCCGTCATCCGGCGCTCCCCGCCGCTGAAGAGCTTCTTCAACATGGCACTCGGCCTGATGGAGATCGGGGTCGCACTGGCCATCTTCCACCTCCTGGCGCCGGAGTCCGGCGGTGCCGGACCCCTCTCCTGGCTGGCCGCCTACGCGGGCGCCCTCACCGCCGATGCCCTCAGCGCCCTCGCCGTCGGGGTGGTCATCGCCCTGCACGAGGGCGGGCTCGACATCCGGGCGACGCTCCGCGAGAGCATCCTGCAGCCGATGCCGTCGGTCGCGGTGACCACCGCGCTGCTCGCCGTCACCAGCCTGTCCGCGTCCCTGGTCAGCGCCGCGCTGCTGCTGCCGTTCGGCGGCCTGCTGCTGATGAGCTTCCGGGCGTACGCGTCCCTGGCCGAGCGCCACCTCAACCTCGAGCGCCTCTACCGGTTCAGCGAGGCGGTCAGCAACGGGCCCGAGATCGACGACGTCATGAGCAACGTGCTCGTCCAGGCGAAGGAACTGCTGCGGTCCGAGCACGCGTCGGCGGCCTTCCTCGCACCCGACGGCCGGTCGGTCACCCGCATCCGCCTGGGCGCCGGGGGCCGGCTGATCCGGACCGAGGAGGAGCCCGGGCTCGACGACGAATGGGTCGTGCAGCACGTGGTCCACGACGGGAAGCCGCTGCTCCTCCCGCGCAACACCACCGACCCGGCGGCGCGGCGCTGCCTGGCGGCATGGGGACTGCACGAGGCGGTCGTCGTTCCGCTCAACGGCCGCACCGGCACGGGCGGCCTGCTGGCCGTCGGCGACCGGCTCGGCGTGATCCGCACGTTCGAGCACGACGACGTCCTGCTGCTGGAGACGGTGGCCAACCACGCCGGGGTCGCCCTGCGCAACAGCGAGCTCATCGGTCGCCTGCGGTACGACGCCCTCCACGACGCGCTCACCGGCCTGCCGAACCGCACGGACCTCCAGCACCGGCTCTCCGAAGCGCTCGAGGACGTCGCGGCGGGGCGGGCCCCCGGTGCGGCCGTCATGATCCTCGACCTCGACGAGTTCAAGGCCGTCAACGACACCCTGGGTCACCACCAGGGCGACCAGCTCCTGGTCGAGGTGGCCGCACGGCTCTCCGCGGCGGTGGGCCGCGCCGGCACCGTCGCACGGCTGGGCGGCGACGAGTTCGCTGTCCTCGTCACCGGCACCGCCGACGAGGACCGCGTCCTCCGCATCGGACGGCGCGTGCTGCGCTCGCTCGAGCAGCCCATCGCCCTCGAGGGGCTCGAGGTGGAGATCGGCGCCTCCGTGGGGGTCGCCCTCGCCCCGGCGCACGCCTCCGATCCCGCCGTCCTGCTCAAGCGGGCCGACCTGGCGATGTACGACGCGAAGTCCTCGACCCGCAGCCTCCGGCTGTACGAGCCGGAGCTGCACACCGACAGCCCGCGCCGGCTGACCCTGGTCTCGGAGCTCCGCGCCGCACTGCAGGACGGCGCCGTCCAGGTGCACGTGCAGCCCAAGGCGCGGCTGCGGACCGGCGAGGTGGTCGGGGTGGAGGCGCTCGTCCGCTGGGAGCACCCCGAGCTCGGCTGGGTGCCGCCGGACGAGTTCGTCCCGGTCGCCGAGCGCAGCGGTCTCATCGGCCTGCTCACGAGTCGTGTCCTGGACGCCTCCCTGGCCGCCTGCGCCGAATGGCGTGAGTCGGGGCGCGACCTCGGGATCGCCGTCAACCTCTCGGCCCGGAGCCTGCAGGACGCGGACCTGGTCGAGGAGGTCGATCGTCTGCTGCGCCGGCACGGGGTGCCGGCCGACCGGCTCACCCTCGAGGTGACCGAGGGCTCGGTCATGGCCGATCCGGCCCGCGCGGTCGCCCTGCTGCACCAGCTCCGGGACCTCGGTGTGCGGCTGTCGGTCGACGACTTCGGAACCGGCTACTCGTCGCTGTCCTACCTCCAGCGCCTGCCGGTGCAGGAGGTCAAGATCGACCGCAGCTTCATCACCGGTCTCGGCAAGGAGAGCGAGAACCTCGCGATCGTCCGGGCGATCATCGACCTGGGCCGGCACCTCGGGCTCGAGGTCGTCGCCGAGGGCGTCGAGGACGCCGCCACCCAGGACCTGCTCACCTCGATGAACTGCGACCTGGTGCAGGGCTGGCACCTCGCGCGCCCGATGCCCACCGACGACCTGCTCGGCTGGCTCGCCGCGCGGTCCGGCACGCGGTCGCACGGCGGCCTGCGCGCCGTCTGACCTGCGTCAGGCGGCCATCGACTCCACGGCCTCCACGGCCTCCGCTGCCTGCACCGCCTGCACCGCCTCCACTGCCTCCGGGACCTGCCGGGCCGCCCGGTGCCGTCCGGCCGCGCGCCGGGGCAGAGCCACCGCCAGGGCGTAGCCGCCCGACAGCAGACCCGTACCGACGATCGCTCCGGACAGGCCCACGAGGCCGACCAGCGGTGCCGCTACCAGTGAGCCGACCACGATGCCGCTGATGACGACGGGGAGGGCGATCCCGTAGGCGCGGGCGAAGACCTCCTCGTCGAGCTCCCAGCGCCCGATCCGGAGCGGCCCACCTCAGCTCCAGGCTGGTTCCAGCGCCGGACGGATCAACGACCGGCTCTCGGACCCCCGGAGGAATCGCATGAACGACCTCGACATCGTCTGCAAGGGCATCGTGATCATCGGCCTCGCCGGATCCAGCGATCCGGCCGGCGGGCTACCTCAGATCAGAGGTCGGCCGGGCGCGCAGGGGCCGTCGTCCCGGAGGAGAGGCGTCCTGAGGCACCTCAGATGCCGAACCCGTGCCGTGCCGCGGCCGCGGAGCCCCGGCGCGCCTCACCCACCGGGAGCGTGAGGTGCTGGCCCTCGTCGCCGCCGGACGATGCGACGGCCCAGCCGAAGACCGCCTGTGCCGCCTCGACCGGCTGGACTCTCGATCCCCGACCGAGCTCGCGACCGAGGCCTGAGCGTGCCGGGACCTGGGACCTCGCCGGCTGGTGGCCGAGCACCGGTCGGCGCCAGGACCGGGCCCAACGGTCGAAACCCGCCGCACACGGGCGGATTCCGGACGTGCTCGGGTGCTACGGCATCCCCGGCGTCCTTCTGCGTGGAACCAGTTCAGTCCGCGTGCGCCCGATCAGTCGGCCGCGTTGCGGGGTCGTCGCGGAACAACACTCGACCGCCGATCAGCCCGCCGGCCACCCACAGCGCACCCAGCGCCCACCCTCCGAGCACGTCGGTGGGGGCGTGGACGCCGAGGTAGACCCGCGAGACGCCGACCAGCAGGACGACGGCGATCGCCACCACGCCGAGGCCGGCCCGCCAGGCTCGCCTGGGCGTGAGCGAGGCGAGGACCACTGCCGTGGAGAGCCAGGCGGCTGCCGCGGTCGTGCTGTGTCCCGAGGGAAAGGCGTACCCCAGGGCGTGGACGAGTGCTCCGGACTCGGGCCTCGGGCGGGCCACGACCAGCTTGATGACCGTGCTCGTGAGAGTGGCGCCGCCGACGGCGAAGGCAAGGAAACCCAGCGGCCGCCACGAACCGTGTCGCCGGTGCCCGAGCAGCGCGACGCCGACCACCAGCGGAACCACGACCGGCGCGCTGCCGAGCTGGGTGCAGATCCGCATGAGCATCGTCAGCGCCGGCGTACGCCGGTCGATCAGGAACCTCTCGATCGGGCCGTCCGCCGCGACCAGTTCCTCGCCGGCGACGACGTCCTCGGTGACCACGCTGAACGCGCTCAGCAGCAGGAGGAGCAGCGCCATGTTCACGGTCAGCACGAGTCCCAGCGGGGTTCCGGGACGGAACCTGGTCACCAGGAAGTCCCGCCAGGCGACATGTCTGCGGTCGGTCATCCTGGCGACCTACCCCGCGGCCGGGCGAGTCAGGCGGCGACTGCGGCCATGGCCTCGGCGAGCAGGGTGACCGACCGGAGGCGACCCTCTGTCGTCGGCGACTGGTGAGCGACGATCAACTCGTCGGCGTCGGCGATCTTGCGGAAGCCGTCGAGGTACTCCCCCACCTCGGCCGGTGCGCCGACGGCGGCGTAGGTGAGCATCTGGTCGACATGGTGCGCGGCACCCTGCGCCAGGAGCTCGTCGGCCTGGTCGTCGGAGAGCGCCTGACCTCGCCCGAACAGTGCGATCGCACGGACCCGCCGTGACTCCTGCAGCTGCTCCTGGGCCTGCGCCGAGCTGTCGGCCGCGATCACGTTGACTCCGGCGATCACGTACGGCTGGTCGAGCTGCTGCGAGGGCTTGAACTCCCGCCGGTAGGTGGCGACGGCGGACTCCAGCATCGCGGGCGCGAAGTGCGAGGCGAAGGCGTACGGCAGGCCGAGGGCCGCCGCCAGCGTGGCACCGAACATCGACGAACCCAGGATGTAGAGCGGTATCCGCGAGCCCTTGCCGGGGATGGCGTCGACGCCGGGGACGCGCGTCTCACCGGCCAGGTAGGCCTGCAGCTCGAGGACGTCCTGCGGGAACGAGTCGGCGGACATCGGATCGCGGCGCAGCGCGTACATCGTGTTCTGGTCCGAGCCGGGCGCGCGGCCGAGCCCGAGGTCGATCCGGCCCGGATACATCGCGTCGAGGGTGCCGAACTGCTCGGCGATCGTCAGCGGCGAGTGGTTGGGCAGCATGACCCCCCCGGCACCCAGCCGGATGCGGCTGGTCTGCGCCCCGACGTGCGCGATCAGCACGCTGGTCGCCGACGACGCGATCGACGGCATGTTGTGGTGCTCGGCGTACCAGACCCGCTCGTAGCCGTGCTCCTCCGCGCGCTGGGCGAGGGCGACGCTGGCGGCGATGCTGCTGCCCGTGGTCGCGCCGCGGGCGATCGGCGCCAGGTCGAGGATGGACAGCGGGATGCGCATGGGGAAGCTCTTTCCGTCGGTTTCGGGGAACAACAACCCTCCGCCTCGCGACGTTCCCGTCGGCTCCGTCAGGCCCCTGGCGCCGGAGCCGCCGCGGGGGCTGCCTGCGGCGTGCGCGCGCCGTCGAGGAGTTCCTGGAGGGCCCGGAGCTCGGCGGCGAGGGCATCCCGCCCGTCGGAGGTGATGCGCACCCAGGTGCGTGGGCGCTTGCCCGCGTAGCCCTTGTCGATCGCCACGAGTCCGGCGTCCTCGAGCACGGTCAGGTGCCGGGAGAGGTTTCCGGCGGTCAGTTCCAGCGCCTCGCGCAGGTACTGGAACTCCACGCGATCCACCTCGCGGGCGATCGTCAGGATGCCCAGTCGGTGCCGCTGGTGCACCACCTCGGACAGGCTGCGCGTCGGATGGTTCACGGCGCGACCGGGGCCTTCGACGCGGCTGCGGAGCGCGACCGCGCGACAAGGCCCGAGACGACCAGGACCAGGCCCGGCAGGACGACGGCGACCGTTCCGGCCCAGGCCCCGGAGGGGATGCCCATGCGGAACAGCAGGTTCTCCACGTTGTACGTGCTGACCAGCACCGCCACACCCAGGAAGGCGACCGAGATCCAGGCCAGGGCGGCGCTGCGTTCCAGACGGGCCAGCACCAGGAGCGCCAGGGCGATGACCACGGTCGCGACGGTGCCGCGTGCGGTCAGCCAGAAGAGGGGGATGTCGACGAACGGCACCTGCTGGAGGACGACGAGGCCGAGCGTCAGGGCGAGACCGGTGACGACGAAGGCGAGCACCGGCCGGCGCAGCCCCAGCCGCTGTCCCTGCCGTCGGTACCACAGGCCGCTGCCCACGAAGCCGACGATCAGCGCCGCGAACCAGTAGACGGCCGTGGCGACCGGATAGGTGGCGAACATTCCGCCGAAGGCCAGCACCAGGGGCGACACGATCTCGTAGGTGATCACGTCGGTGTCGTCGGTCACGACCGTGACGTAGAGCGGGGCTGCCAGCAGGACGAGGACGCCGAACAGGGTCAGCGGGAACCACCAGTGCCGGCCGGCGGAGCGGGTCGTCCGCCGCAGCCGTTCGACCTCCTGCAGCAGAACGGCCGGGCTCTCGGCTGGTTCCTGGGCTTCCGAAGCGTGCATGGCTGACCTCCCGATGCGATGAGGACGTTAGGTTTGCATGACAAACCAGTTTGGTCAAGACGCGGGAGTCGATACTCGCAGCGACCATCCGGCCGCACGGAAGCGTGAATGCGCTCACCGGCCTGGGTGAACGGCGGACCGAAGGTGACCGTGGGTGACCATCGCACCGGAAGGATCGCCGGCATGCGGGGGTCGATGGCACGTGCGGCGTGCGCACGGCCGGCCGACTGGGCCTCGTGAGACCGTCGCGGGGCACCGCCGCCAAGGTCCTTCAGTCGGTAGGCGCGCTCTCCGCCTGGGCCTCGCTCGTCGGGTTCGGGACTTTCGGCACCTTCTCCGACGGACCGCCGTCCGGACCGATCGGCATCCGGCACGATCCGGCCGTCCTGCACCTGCGGGCCACCGACCTCGGGCAGGAGCTGTCGCTCTCCGTGGCGGGGCTGGTGCCGGGCGCGACCCGGACCCGGCTGATCACCCTCACCAACGACGGCGCCTCCGAGCTCGCGTCGATCGTGCTGAGCACCGTGGCGACGACGTCGAGCGCGCTCGACACCGACCGCCTCACCGGCCTCCGCACGGCGGTCGAGTCGTGCACCGTGCCGTGGACCGTGGAGGGGCTCTGCTCCGGTGCGCGCCGGATGCTGCTGGCCTCCGGTCCGGTCATCCGCACCGAGGCGCTCGACGATCCGGCCAGTCTGCTGCCCGGTAGTGCGGACCACCTCGCGGTGGCCGTCACCCTGCCGGCCGCGGCCGGAGACGCCTTCCAGGGACAGCGCAGTGCGCTGGCGCTGACCTTCACCGCCGTCCCTCGCTGAGGACGCCGGACCCGCACGACGCGCCACTCGCACGGATTGTAAAGGCACAGCTACTCAGCGCGATAGGTTGGGAAGCCAAGGACACCTCGCGTTCCGGCAACCATGCCGGCGTCTGCTTCAGCACCACCACTTCCGGCCCGTTCCGGGCCAGAGACGGGAGCGCCGACATGACCTCGGTCCGCTGCATCGATCCATGCCTCACCCCTCGCGCCCGACCGTTCGGCCGCGCCCACTACGGCGCCAGGTCGGCGGCGGTCGTGGTCGCCATCGCCGCCACCGTGCTGGCGTCCGCAGGCAGCGCGAGCGCGGACACGATCGCGAACCCCGTCCCGATGGGCACCGCGGAGCCGTTCGCCGTGCTGGCCGGCACCGGGATCACCAACACCGGCATCACCACGATCTCCGGCGACATCGGCTCCCTGCCGAACGCGGTGATGACCGTGACCGGTTCGATTCTGCTGACCGGGACCAACCATCAGGGCGACGGCGTGACGGCGTCGGCGAAAGGCGCCCTGACGACGGCGTACGACGCGGCAGAGACGGGTCAGCCCGCAGGCGCCCGCGTCATCAGTGCCGACCTCGCCGGACAGTTGCTCCCTGCCGGGGTCTACACCTCCGGCTCGAGCCTCGCGATCAACGGGACAGCTCCGCTGAGACTGGACGCGAACAACGACCCGAACGCGGTGTTCGTCTTCCAGGCCGTCAGCACCCTCATCACGCAGCCGTACACCAAGGTCCAGCTGATCCGCGGCGCCAAGGCATGCAACGTCTTCTGGCAGGTCGGGAGCGACACCACGCTCGGCGTGAACTCGGTCTTCGTCGGCAACATCCTCACCAAGGGGTCCAGCACGCTCGACACCGGCGCCACGCTCGAGGGCTCGGTGCTGTCCCGCAACGGCGCGGTCACGATGGACTCGAACACGATCAAGCGTCCGGCGTGCGCCACTCCCCCGAGCGGGGGGACCTGGATGATCACCAATAGTGGGACGACGCCCTTCGTTCCGCCTCCCGTCACGCCCCCCGTCACCCCCACCGGCCCGACGACGGGCAACGGCCCCGCCAACGGCTCGGGCGGCCAGGTCACTCGTATCCCGGTCGGTGCGGTCGCCGCCGGCGGTGGCGGATCGGCCGCTGTCGGACGGCTCTGGCCGTCCCTGACACGCTGACGGCCGGCGTGCCCGCGCCCGTCGACCGCCCGCCGGCCCACCGCCCCCGCAGGCGACTCCTGCCGTCGGGTCACCGGCGGACGGCCGGGCTGGCCGCACTGGCCCTCGCGGTCGCCGTCGGGACGGCCGGCTGCTCGACCGACCCGGCCGTCCGGGACGCCGCGGCCGCCCCGTCGACGCAGACCGCTCCACCGGCGGCCGAGCCGGCCGCAGCGCACGACGCGATGCCCGTATCGCCGCCCGTCCGCCTGCGCATCCCCTCGATCGGGGTGGACTCCGATCTCATGGCCCTCGGACTGCGGGGTGACGGGTCGCTCGAGGTGCCGCCGGAAGGCTTTCCGGCCGGCTGGTACACCGGAGCTCCCACGCCCGGGGAGCTGGGCCCGGCGATCATCGCCGGACACGTCGACTGGAACGGACAGCCCGGCGTCTTCTACGGTCTGCGGGACCTGAAGCCCGGCGCGGACGTCAGCGTCGACCGGGCGGACGGCAGCACCGCCGTCTTCCGGGTGCGGTCGGTCCAGCGGTTCCCGAAGGACGCCTTCCCCACCGAGGCGGTCTACGCCGACATCGACCATCCTGGTCTCCGGTTGATCACCTGCGGCGGGAGCTTCGACAAGGAGGCGCACAGCTACCGTGACAATCTCGTCGCCTTCGCCGAGCTCCTCGGAGCCGGCGCGCCCTGACCGCAGTCGCGGTCGCCGTGCGGCGACCCTGACCCTCATCCTGAGCCTGACGCTCCTGACGTCGTGCTCGTCGGACGACGCGGCGCCCTCCGCCGGCTCCCGTACCACCGGCTCCCCCACCACCGGCTCCCTGACCGGCAGCTCTCCCACCGGCGATCCTCCGCCGCCTGCCCACGTGCTGGTGGCCGTGTTCGAGAACGAGGACGCCGCCGACGTCGTGGGCTCGGCCGACGCGCCGTACCTCACGTCGCTGGCGGCCTCGGCGACGACCTTCGACGACGCACACGGGGTGACCCATCCGAGCCAGCCGAACTACCTGGCGCTGTTCTCGGGATCGACGCAGGGCGTGACCGACGACCGGTGCCCGGTGGATCTTGCCGGCGACAATCTGGCCGCCCAGCTGCTCGCGGCCGGGCGAACGTTCACCGGCTACTCCGAGGGTCTGCCCGAGCCCGGGTACAGCGGCTGCAACGAGGGCCGGTACGCACGCAAGCACAACCCCTGGGTCGACTTCCGCGACCTACCCGCCACGGTGAACCAGCCGTTCAGCGCGTTTCCGGCGGACTACTCGGCGCTGCCGACCGTCTCCTTCGTCGTCCCCGACCTGTGCAACGACATGCACGACTGCGGGGTCGCGGCCGGCGACACGTGGGCGCGCGAGCACCTCGCGCCGTTCGTGGAATGGGCGGCGGAGAACGACAGCCTGCTCATCGTGACCTTCGACGAGGACAGCGGCAGCAGCGACAACCACATCGCCACGATCGTGGCCGGTGCCGGCGTGCGGGCCAGTCACAGCGACCAGCGCATCGACCACTACGACGTCCTGCGCACCCTCGAGGATCTGTACGGCCTGCCGCCCCTCGGCAACGCCGCCGACGCGCACGCCCTCGCCGGCATCTGGGCCACGGGGTGACGCCGGGAATCCTTTTCCGGCGCGGTCAGCAGCTTCCGTCGCCACCTGCGTCGACGAGTGGGAGCTCCGCCGCGCTGCGGTCGCGCCGGGCCATGGATCCGGCGCCTCGACCGTCCGCGGCCAGTGGGAGCGGCTCGCCGCCGTGGCTGCCCGCCCCACCGTCACCGTCCGGGTGCTCCCCTTCGACGCGGGACCGCCGCAGGACACCTCCGGGTCCTCTTCCGTCCTGGAGTCACGGGCCCCGGAACGCCCGACGTGGTCTACCTCGAGAACAGGACGAGGGCCCTCCTCACCCGACTCCGAGTCAGAGGTCCACCGTTGCACGCAGGCACAGGACCTGCTCAGCGACCTGGCGCTCGCTCCGCCGCAGTCCCTCGAGCTGATCGAGAGCCTCGTTCTGGACCGGTGAGACCGCGTCTCAGTCCTCCGGGTCGGTGTCGGGCACGCGGGCTCCCGCGAGCACCTCGGTCCCCGGATCGATCCGCGCCTGCCGCCCGACCAGGGTGATCTCGCCGTCCCCGCCCACCGAGG
Organism: Blastococcus sp.; assembly: GCA_025965795.1. Taxonomy (GTDB): domain Bacteria; phylum Actinomycetota; class Actinomycetes; order Mycobacteriales; family Geodermatophilaceae; genus Blastococcus_B. The sequence goes on along the minus strand of JAOPWH010000255.1, from coordinate 16,027 downwards.
CGCCCTTGCCGATCTCGACCCGGTCGTCGAGGACCGCCCGGGTCACCGTGGCGCCGGCCCGCACGCGGACACCCGGCAGCAGGACCGAGTCGACGACGGTGGCGCCCTGCTCGACGACGACGCCGGGCGAGAGCACCGAGCCGCGCACCTCCCCGGCCACGCGGGTGCCTCCGGAGACGAGGCTCTCATCGACCACCGCGCCGGCCATGATCCGCGCGGCACTGTGCCGGCCGCCCCGCGTGTGCACCGGCCAGTCGCGGTCGTCGAGGTCGATCGGCGGCTCGGCGGAGAGGAAGTCGCGGTGCGCCTGCCAGTACGCCGGCACCGTGCCGACGTCTCGCCAGTAGCCCTGCAACGGATAGGCGCGGGCCGCGCCGTCGCGGGTCTGGTCCGGGAGCAGCCGGCTGCCCAGGTCCTCCAAGCCGTCCTCCCCCGCGTCGTCGTTCAGTGCCTCGAGCCTGTCGAGCGTGGGGCCGGGCGTGAAGACGAAGACCTCGTTGGTGGCGGTGGTCGTGGCCGGTTGGTCGGGCTTGTAGGCGTAGCCGGCGACGCTGTCTCCGTCCCCGAGCTCGACGATGCCGTAGCGCGAGGCGTCGTCCTCGGCGACCTCGGTGGTCACCATCGTGACCTCGGCCCCGGAGCCCAGATGCGTCTCCACGACGTCGCGGTAGTCGAGCTTGTAGACGGCGTCGGAGCTGACGACGACCAGCGCGTCCGCGGCGAACTCGCGGATCAGGTCGGCCTGACGCCACAGCGAGTCCGCCGTCCCCGTGACCCAGCCACCCCGGTCGGTCCCCTGGAACGGCGGCAGCATCATCAGGCCACCGGTCGTGCGGTCCAGGTCCCACGGCCGGCCATTGGCCAGGTGGTCCGACAGTGACGTCGGGTGGAACTGCACCGACACCCAGACGTCGGCGAGCTGGGAGTGCTGGCAGTTGCTCAGCGGGAAGTCGATGAGCCGGTAGACGCCTCCGAACGGGACCGCCGGCTTGGCCCGCTGCTCGGTGAGCAGTTCGAGGCGACCGCCCGCTCCACCGGCGAGGACGAGGACGAGGATGCGGGGAAGGGCCATCGTCGACGCCTACCCCGCCTCCGGCGGCTCACGCCCGTCAGCGGCTCTGCAGTGCGTCCAGCGCCACCGCCATCGACGCCGCGACGCGGAAGTCCAGCCGCGGGTCGGGCACGGTGACCGTGTACCGGTCCCGGATGGCCTTCTGCCGCTCGCTGACCAGCACGATCGCACCGGACTCGGTGTCGACGAAGTCGAAGTGGAAGATGAACGGAACCCAGACGTCGCCGACGACCGGCAGGAAGCCCCAGACGCGGCGCAGGACCGCGATGACCGGGCGGCGCTCCCGCCCCATCGCGTTCAGTCCCGGTACGGACAGGTTCCAGGTGGACCGGATCAGGCTCGCCCCGAACTGCTTGCTGAACATGCCGATGGCCGTGCCGTTCTCGTCGAACACGTCGTGTTCGGCCGAGACGTCGAGCCGCTGGCGGGCCTTGAAGGAGAAGACCCGACGGCTGCGGGACTCGTCGGCGAAGAAGACGATCTCTTCCTTGAGCTTCATCCGCTTCTGCTCGGCGAACGCCAGCAGATGGCCCTCGGTGCCGTCAGGGTTCGCCGCGAGGATCTCGTAGCGGTTGACCATCAGGGTGATCCGCTGCTTCACGAAGAAGGCCGGTACGACCATGCCGACGGGGGGCTGGGATGCAGGTGGCGTGCTCACGGGTGGGGGTCCCCTTCGGTCGGACGATGCGAAGGCCCATCGTGCCCGTGCGGCGAGGGGTTTCGCGCCCGCCACGTCCCGGTTCTCTGGTTCCGGCTGCCAGCGCCGTCCGAGTGCGCTATGACGGGCGGGGACAGGAGACGCACGAGGAGGGGACCATGGATCTGTCCGAGGAGCTCGCCTACGCCGCGGCCGGTGACATCGCCGCGCGCATCAGGCGGCGGGACATCTCGCCCGTCGAGGTCATGGACGCGGTGCTCGCCCGGATCGAGGAGCGGAACCCGAGCCTCAACGCGCTGGTCTTCACGGCGTTCGACGAGGCGCGGGACCAGGCTCGAGCGGCGGAGAAGGGGCTCATGTCCGGGGCGGAACTCGGACCACTGCACGGCGTCCCCACAGCGACGAAGGACCTGTTCGACTTCAAGCCCGGCTGGCCGGCCACCTTCGGCGGGATCCGCGCCCTGAAGGACTTCAGCGTGCCGACCCGCTGCACCTACGCCGAGCGGATGGAGGACGCCGGGGCGATCCTCGTCGGCAAGACCAACTCCCCTGTCATGGGCTTCCGGGGCACGTGCGACAACTACCTGTTCGGGCCGACCCGCAACCCCTTCGACCCGTCCAAGAACTCCGGCGGGTCCTCGGGCGGGAGCGCGGCCGCGGTGGCCGACGGTCTGCTGCCGCTCGCCGAGGGCACCGACGGCGGGGGTTCGATCCGCATCCCGGCTGCCTGGGGCAACCTGTACGGCTTCAAGGCCTCGTTCGGCCGGGTTCCCCAGATCGCCCGCCCGAACGCCTTCGGCTCGCTCAACCCGTTCCTCTTCGAGGGGGCCCTCACCCGCACCGTGGACGACGCGGCCCTGGCACTGGACGTGCTGGCCGGGTACGACGATCGCGATCCGTTCTCCCTCGACGACCCGCGCACGTTTGCCGGGGCCACCCGCCAGTCGATCCAGGGCAAGCGGATCGCCTACACGCCCGACTTCGGCATCTATCCCGTCGACCGGCGGGTGACCGCCGTCGTCGCCGAGGCCGTGCGTTCCTTCGAGGAGGCCGGTGCCGTGGTCGAGGAGGTCAGCTTCGACTTCCGGTACGACCAGCAGGAGCTGAGCGATCTCTGGTGCCGGCTGATCATCCCGCTCAACATCGAAGGGCTGGAGGGGTTGGCGGCTCAGGGCGTCGACCTGCTCAGGGAGCATCGGGACGATTTCCCGCCGGAGTACCTGCACTGGATCGACGCCGGCTACCGGCTCACCGCCCAGGACCTGCTCGCCGACCAGCGGATGCGCACGCACGTCTACGACCAGATCCAGCACGTGATGCGCTCCCACGACCTGCTCGTCTCTCCCACGCTGGGCTGCCTGCCGGTCGACAACGCCGACGACGGCAACACGATGGGGCCGCGGTCCATCGAGGGCGTGGACGTCGACCCACTGATCGGCTGGTGCCTGACGTACCTGCAGAACTTCACCGGTCATCCGGCCGCCTCGATCCCGGCCGGCCTGGTCGACGGGCTGCCCGTCGGCATGCACATCGCGGGCCGCCGCTACGGCGACGCCGACGTGCTGGCCGCGAGCGCCGCCTTCGAACGCCTGCGTCCCTGGCACGGCCACTACGGCCTCGCCGCCAGACGGCCGCTGGGCTGACGAGCAGGTCGCCGGCGACCGGCTGCCGCGACGGCGACCGGAGTCCGATCCGACGCGCCCTGTGACGCGGTGCACAGAAACGCCGTCCAGGCTCTTTCCCTCCGGCCGACGTCCGTGATCGACTGCGCTCCTCCGCCGCGCCGACGGCGTCGCAGCATCTGGAGGCAGGAATGTCGTGCATGCAGGACGTGCCGTCGGATCGGGCGGCGCGGTGACCGCCACCGCTCCGCGCAGGACCGGGGCGGTCGCCCCCGGGCACGGCAACGGGATGCCGGCGCCTCGGCGCGCGGCGATCGCCGCGCGGACGCTGCGCACCGACCGGTGGTGGATCCAGCCGCTGCTGGTCGTCCTCGCGCTGGTGCTGTTCACCATCTACGCGACGTTCCGGGCGTTCCAGAACGCGCACTACTTCTCCGAGCCCTACATCTCGCCGTTCTACTCGCCGTGCATCACCACGGCGTGCGAGGGGAGCTCCTTCCCGGAGCTGTTCACGGGGCCGAGCTGGATCTCCCCGGCGCTGTACGTCCTGATCTTCCCACTCGGGATCCGGGCGACCTGCTACTACTACCGGAAGGCCTACTACCGGTCCTTCTGGCTGTCGCCGCCGGCGTGCGCCGTCGCCGAGCCGCACAAGCGCTACACCGGTGAGACGCGGCTGCCACTGCTCGGCCAGAACATCCACCGGTACGCGCTGTACGCGGCGCTGGTCATCAACGTCATCCTGTTCTACGACGCCGTGCTGGCGTTCCGCGACGAGACCGGGGCGTGGGGGCACATGGGCCTCGGCACGCTGATCCTCCTGGCCAACGCGGTGCTGCTCTTCCTCTACTCGGTGTCGTGCCACTCGTGCCGGCACATCGTCGGCGGCCGGCTCAACAACTTCTCCAGGCACCCGCTGCGCTACAAGGCATGGATGCAGGTGTCGCGGCTCAACGGCCGGCACATGCAGCTCGCCTGGGCCTCGCTGCTCAGCGTGGTCCTCACCGACGTCTACGTCTTCCTCCTCGCGACGGACACGATCAACGACCTCCGGTTCTTCTGATGATGGGGCCCTTCTGATGGAGCTCGAGAGGCACGAGTACGACGTCGTCGTCGTCGGGGCGGGAGGTGCAGGCCTCCGGGCCGCGATCGAAGCCCACGAGAACGGTGCTCGCGTGGCCGTGGTGTGCAAGTCCCTGCTCGGCAAGGCGCACACGGTCATGGCCGAGGGCGGCATCGCCGCGGCCATGGCGAACCTCTACCCCGAGGACAACTGGCGGGTGCACTTCCGCGACACGATGCGCGGCGGGAAGATGCTCAACCACTGGCGCATGGCGCAGCTGCACGCCCAGGAGGCGCCGGACCGGGTCCGCGAGCTGGAGGACTGGGGCGCCCTCTTCGACCGCACCCCCGACGGACTGATCAGCCAGCGCGACTTCGGCGGCCACCGGTACGCCCGACTCGCGCACGTCGGCGACCGCACCGGCCTCGAGCTGATCCGCACGCTGCAGCAGCGCACGGTCGCCCTCGGCATCGACGTCTACATGGAGTGCACGGTCACCCGGCTCCTCACCGGACCGGTCCAGGCTGATGGTGCGGGCGGCGGCACCGAGATCACCGGCGCCTTCGGGTACTGGCGCGAGTCCGGCCGGTTCGTCGCCTGGCAGGCGCCGTCGGTCGTGCTGGCCACCGGCGGCATCGGCAAGTCCTACAAGGTGACGTCGAACTCGTGGGAGTACACCGGCGACGGGCACTCCCTGGCGATGCAGGCCGGCGCAACGCTGGTGAACATGGAGTTCGTCCAGTTCCACCCGACCGGGATGGTCTGGCCGCCCTCGGTGCGCGGCATCCTCGTGACCGAGAGCGTGCGCGGCGACGGCGGGATCCTGAAGAACTCGGCGGGCAACCGCTTCATGTTCGACTACATCCCCGACTTCTTCCGCAAGGAGACGGCGGAGACCGAGGCCGAGGCCGACCGCTGGTACGACGACATGAAGAACAACCGGCGCCCGCCCGAGCTGCTCCCCCGTGACGAGGTCGCCCGCGCGATCAACAGCGAGGTGAAGGCCGGCCGCGGCTCCCCGCACGGCGGCGTATTCCTCGACATCGCCTCCCGGCGGTCGCCGGAGTACATCCGCAAGCGACTGCCGTCGATGTACCACCAGTTCAAGGAGCTGGCCGAGGTCGACATCACCGCGGAGCCCATGGAGGTAGGCCCGACCTGTCACTACGTGATGGGCGGGGTCGAGGTCGATCCCGACAACGCCGCTGCCCGCGTGCCGGGACTGTTCGCCGCCGGTGAGGTGGCCGGTGGCATGCACGGGTCGAACCGGCTCGGCGGGAACTCGCTGTCGGACCTGCTGGTGTTCGGCCGCCGGGCCGGGCTCGCCGCCGCCGAGCACGCGCTGCGCCGGATCGGCCACGTGTCACTGGACGACGACGCCCTCGCCGACGCCGGCCGCGCGGCACTCGCGCCGTTCGAGCGGGAGGGCGGTGAGAACCCCTACACCGTCCAGCACGACCTGCAGCAGACGATGCACGACCTCGTCGGCATCATCCGCACCGCACCGGAGATGGAGCAGGCGCTGGAGCGGATCGCCGCGCTCAAGGAGCGGGTGGCGAACCTGTCGGTCGAGGGGCACCGGCAGTACAACCCCGGCTGGCACCTCGCCCTCGACCTGCCGCACATGCTGATCGTCAGCGAGTGCATCGCCCGGGCGGCCCTCGAACGGCAGGAGAGCCGGGGCGGGCACACCCGCGACGACTTCCCCGCCTCGGACGCCGAGTGGGCCAGGACCAACCTCATCTGCACGCCCACCGCCGACGGTGGGGTGGCCGTGCGACATCAGCCGCTCCCCCAGATGCCACCGGAGCTCGCGGAGATCTTCGAGGAGACGGCATGACCTACGACGCGACGTTCCGGGTGTGGCGCGGGGACGCGACCGGCGGCGACCTGCAGACGTTCACCGTGGCGGTGAACGAGGGCGAGGTGGTGCTCGACATCATCCACCGGTTGCGGGCCACCCAGGCCGGCGATCTCGCCGTCCGGTGGAACTGCAAGGCCGGCAAGTGCGGATCGTGCAGCGCGGAGATCAACGGCCGACCGCGGCTGATGTGCCTGACCCGGATGAGCACGTTCGGCGAGGGCGAGACCGTGACCGTCACTCCCCTGCGCACGTTCCCGGTCATCCGGGACCTCGTCACCGACGTGTCCTACAACTACGACAAGGCTGCCCAGATCCCGGCGTTCACCCCTCGGGCCCGGGAGAAGGACGGCACCCACCGGATGCAGCAGGTCGACGTCGAGCGCTCGCAGGAGTTCCGCAAGTGCATCGAGTGCTTCCTCTGCCAGGACACCTGTCACGTCATCCGTGACCACGAGGAGAACAAGGCCGTGTTCGCCGGGCCCCGCTTCCTCATCCGGCTGGCCGAGCTCGACATGCACCCGCTCGACGTCGTCGACCGCAAGGACGCGGCGCAGGACGAGTTCGGCCTCGGCTACTGCAACATCACCAAGTGCTGCAGCGAGGTCTGCCCAGAGGGCATCCACCTCACCGACAACGGCATCATCCCGCTCAAGGAGCGCGTCGTGGACCGCAAGTACGACCCGCTGACCTGGCTGGGCTCGCGGATCGGCCGCCGTCCGAAGGACTGAGAAAGGACCCCGTCCTCCTCACCGCTCGCAAGCTCGCAGCGAGCCTCCGGACGGGGCCGTCAGTCCTGCTGCTGCACGGCCTGCCGTCGCTCGGCCCCGGTCTCCCCGGCGTAGCCGACGTCCTGGCCGGCCACCCGGCCGACGAACTCCTCGGACTCGCCGGTCCCCGTCGTGCTCCGCGCGTCGGGAGCGTCGCTGTCGCCGCCACCGGTCGCGCGGGACAGCGCCTGGCCGTCGTCGGGGTGGACGTCCTCCTCCGAGGGCCGGGGGTCGGTGGTCACGGCATGCCGTCGCCGAAGACGGGACCCGAGGCGGGCAACGGACGGCGGATCACCGGGCGCACCTTGCGCGCCCTGGGCAGGCGGACCGTGTAGCTCTCGGCGTTGCCGCGGATGTGGGTCAGGTCGTCGTCCGTCGCCGCGCGCACCACCTTGGCCGGGACGCCGGCCACCACCGACCGAGGCGGCACGGTCATGCCCGGCGGGACGACGGCGCCGGCGGCCACGATCGACCCCGTGCCGATGTGCGCACCGTTCATCACGATGCAGCCCATGCCGAGCAGGACGTCGTCGTCGACCCGCGCCCCGTGCAGGACCACCCGGTGGCCGATGGTGACCCCGCGGCCGATGAGCAGCGGGAAACCGGGGTCGGAGTGCAGCGTGCAGCCGTCCTGCACATTGGTGCCGGGGCCGATGACGATGACCTCCTCGTCGGCGCGTGCGATCGCGCCGTACCAGATGCTCGCCTCTGCTTCGAGGGTGACGGCACCGACCACCACCGCGGTCGGCGCGACGAAGGCCTCCGGATCGATCTTCGGCGCGCCGAACTGCAGCTCAGCGATGTAGTTGTCCGCCATTCCGCGTCTCCTGTCCGTGTCCCCGTCGGCGTTCCCCCTCCGGAGTCTGGCCGATTCGCCGTCGTTGCACGAGGGGCCACGACTCTTCCGTCCCGGACACCCCGGAAGTCAGCGCCCTGGAGAGCTGAACCGGCTGCCGGAGACGGCGTCGTGCAGGCGCCGGGCGAGCTGCTCGAGGGCGCTGACCGGCTCGTCGGGGGTCGCCGACGCCGGCGGCATGAGCACCCACAGCAGCAGGTAGACCAGGATGCCGGCTCCGCCCGCGACGGTCAGGCCCACGAAGCCGACCCGCCACAGCAGCGAGTCGATCCCGCTGTACTCGGCGAGCCCGCCGCAGACGCCGCCGGCCAACCTGTCGCTGCCGCTGCGGCGCAGTTCGGGACGGAGGGGTGGCTGGACCGACCGGGGCGGCTGGTCGCCGTTCGGCTGGTCGGACGGGGTGGAGGGCATCGCGTTCGTCATGGGTACGAGCCTGTCGTGCCCGTGCCGGCCGCCACATCGGGGAACGCCCGGATCCGTCCCTGGTTCCGTATCAGGGTGATGCCTCGGCTCGTCGTGCGGAGGAGATCGTGACGGACGTGCGCGGACGACTGCATCACGTGATCCTCGACTGCTCCGAACCCCGGGTGCCGGCGGAGTTCTGGTCGGCGCTCCTCGACCAGCCCGTCACCTACGACAGCGCCGACTTCGTGGTCGTGGCCGCCGACGACACCACATCGGGACTGGCGTTCCAGCGGGCACCGGACCATCGCGCCCCGACCTGGCGGTGCCGCAGCAGATCCACCTCGACGTCATGGTCGAGGACGGCGTGTTCGCCGACCCCGCCGGGCACCCCTTCTGCCTCATCCCGCGACCCGCCTGGGCGGCGCCCCTCCCGAACTGACCCGCCGAGGAATCACCGCTCTCGCTGGTAGCCGAAGAAGCCGCGCCTCTTGATCAGGTCGCAGACCTCGGGAGGCACCATCGCCTCCCACGACGAGTCGTCGGAGGGGATCCGCTTCAGCACGTCGCGGCTGAGGATCGGGAGGTAGTCCGGCTTGTAGTCGTCCAGGCCCACGAAGCTGCCACGCCCGGCCAGGTAGTCGTACAGCGGCTTCAGCTCGTCGGAGACCCGCACGGTGTCCACGGTGACGACCCGCTCGTCGCGCAGCATGGGATAGACGAAGAGCCGGAGGTCGTTCTTGAACAGGCGGCCGAAGCTCTCCAGGATGCCGCCCGGCAGTTCGGCGTGCTGCGACTCGTCGAAGAGGTCGAGCAGGCTCGGTACCCCCATGACGATCCCGATCCGGCCGTCGGTACGCCACGCCAGGTAGGCGGCCAGCCGGTGGTAGGCCAGGTAGTCGGAGATGAGCACCGTCAGCCCGCACGCGGCCAGCAGGTCCGCCCGGGCCAGGAAGTCCCGCCGGTCGACGACGTCCCCGCCGGCGCGCAGGTTGGCCATCGTGAGCTCGGTCAGGGTCAGGATCTCGCGCCCGGCGACCGCGGGATCGGCGGCGAAGGCCTTCCTGGCCGCTTCCAGCATGTCGATGTTGACCACGGTGGGGGGACGGAAGCTGCCCCGCTCGACCAGGATCGCCTTCTTGCGCAGGACCTCGCTCGGTTGGAGCACCTGACGGTCCGGTCCGAACATCGCCGCGCCGCTGAGTCCGACCTGGACGAGCTTGAGCGCCATCAACCGGTTGTCCACCGATCGGAACTCGATGCCGGTCAACTCGATCATGTCGATCTCGATGCGTCCGGTGGTCAGCCGGTCCAGCAGGCTCTCGACCAGTCGCTCGGCTTCGTGGTGCAGGAAGAAGGCGGCGTGCAACAGGTTCACCCCGACGACGCCCAGCGCCTCCTGCTGCAGCGCGGCCTCGGCGTCGAGCATCCGGACGTGGACGACGATCTGGCTGGCTTCGTCGCGCGGATGCGACTGGAACTTCACGCCGATCCAGCCGTGGCACTCGTTGCCGCCGAGATAGCTGCGGGCGACAACGGTGTTGGCGAAGGCGAAGAACGCCGTCTCGTCCCCGCGCTCGTCGCCGAGCCGGTCGAGGTTGAGCTGGAACTCGCGGTCGAGCATCGCCTGCAGGCGGCCTTTGGAGACGTAGCGATCGGCCTTGCCGTAGACCGCGTCGCTCACGGCCATGTCGTAGGCGGACATCGACTTCGCGACCGTGCCGGCAGCGCCACCGGCCCGGAAGAACCAGCGCGCGACTTCCTGACCGGCCCCGATCTCGGCGATCGTGCCGTACCAGCGCAGGTCCAGGTTGATCTGCAGAGCCTTCTGCAGGGTGTCGGCACCGGCGTCCATGCAGGCTCCCCTCACGGCGCCCAGGCGAGGCGGCGAGCGTAGCGCCACGACAGGTCACGATCGATGGAGACTGAGCCGCTTCTGGGCCGTCACACGTCGACGGCGAGTCGGACGGTCACGACGTCACCGACCTCGACGGCTTCGGCCGCCCGCACCCACGCCTTCAGCGGCACGATGTACCGCCCGTCCTTCGGGAAGAGCGACGTCGTCCATGCGGTCGTGCCCAGCTCGGCGGCGACCGGGATCATGCCCCAGCCGTAGCTGACCAAGGCGGCTGCCGCCTCGAGCGCAGCGCACTCCTCATCGGGAACCGTGACGAAGTGATGGGGCGCCGGCCCCTTCCAGAACCACACCTCACCGCTGAACTCCAGATCCATCGCGGCACGGTACGAGCCCTGGGTGCCGCCGGACATGCGTGCGACGACAGAACCACTGCCATGTCCTCCGGCCGGGTGCCAACATGCCGGCTGTCTGACGGGACCGCGCACGAGCCGCGTCCCAGGGCGGTGGACAGACGGCGGGGGCGGCCATGAAGGACGTAGCGGACTTCTTCACCAGCGTGCACGGATTCTTCATGAGCGCCGGCGGGTCCGGGCTGATCACGTGGATCCTGGCCTACCCCGCCCATCGGGAGACCCTCGTCAACGGTCACTGGACGACCTGTGGTGGGTCGATCACCGATCCACCGTGCAGCTTCGCGTCCCTGCGCGTCACGAACCATCTGGGGATGGACGCCTTGGCGAACTACTCCAGCACGGCGACCATCGCTGCCGTCCTCATCGGGCTGATCTTTGCCGGGGCGGCTGCGGGATTCGCGTCCCTGGCTCAGCCTCGGGCCTGACCCACGACGAACCGCGGGCCCCGAGAACGTCTCGGGACCCGCGGTCGCAGGGTGCGGTTTGCCGATCAGACGCGGAAGTTCGCGGTGTCCTGCGCCATCTGACGGAGGGCGCCGAACTCGGAGGCCGAGGTGAGGCCCCACTTGCAGTCGGCGTTCGACGCGATCGTCGGCGGCCGGTTGAAGTAGAACGCCGCGGTGAAGACATCCCGGTTGGCGATCAGGTACTTCTGTGCGTTGTTCAGCCACTGGACGCGGTTCACGTTGGAGTGCGCGGCGAACTCGGGGAACGAGGCCTTCTTCCCGTGGGCACGGGCGAAGGCGACGACCGGGTCACCGAGGTACTGGAGCTCGTTGTACTTGCCGGTGCCCGTGGCGCCGCAGGAGATCCAGTTGTAGGCGTCGGCCCCGACGTTGTCGATCCACTCGTCGCCCGGGTACCACTTGGCTGCCGCCTGGTCGCTGCTGGGATTGACGCGGAAGGCGTAGGCGGTCATCTGCCAGGTCCAGACGACGTTCGTGGCGCCCTGCTGGTCGAAGATGGTCTCGACGTGCCGGTAGGCCGCGATGAACTCGGCGGCGGTGCCCAGCGAGAGGCGGTCGTGGGCCTCGGGCTCGTGGTTGTAGGCGACCATCGGGTTCCCACCGCGGGCCTTGATCGTCTGCGCCCAGGTGACGATCTGGTTGTACAGAGCCGAGCCGGGCCCGGCATTGGCGACGTCGCGCCACTTGGTGCCGCCGGCGCTGACCGTGATCATGGCGGCCTTCGGAACCCCGCCGCCGAACTTGGCGTAGGCGTGGTTGGCCAGGGGGACGCCCGTGCCGGCCAGGGCCTGCTCGTAGCCACCCGCGACGGAACCGATGTACATGCGGCCACCGCCAGGGCCGACGGGGGCCGGGGCGGGAGCCGGCGCCGGCGCCGGCGCGGGGGTCTGACCTCCGGAGCCGTTGCCCGAGCCGTTGCCCGAGCCGTTGCCCGAGCCGCCGCCCGACCCGTCGGCCGGCGCTCCGGTCGCGCCGCCGGGGTGGGCGCCGCCGCCGGTGGCTGCCTCGGCGTCGGGGCCGGCCAGGGACCCGATGGAGCCGCCGGCCGCGCCAGGGGCGGAGCCGGTCACCTGGCGCGCTACGGAGGAAGCGGTGGGCTCCGTGGACACGGAGGGAACGACGGCGAAGGCCAGGGAGACCGCCGCGGTGCCGGTGGCGGTCACGAAGAGGGCCTTGCGGACCGCACTCGACGCCGATGAGGACAAGGGCATTGTTGAGCTACTCCTTCTTCCAGAAAGCCGCTGACCGAGTTAGCTGACGGGTTCGGGCCGGAAGACTGGCCCTACGGCACATGGCCGACTCACCCCATGGATCTGGTGGGTCCCCGGCTCCGCGTGCACCCGGTGGGTGCGACGACGGATTGAGCGGAGGCCCGGCGAGTTCCCGTGTATCGGGGCGACGCCTCGCTCGAGCCGGGGAAAAGCTAACCCGCAACGGTTGGTAACGGAAGGGTCACGGAAAAAAACTACACAGTTGTTCTTCGGTCGCTCTGTGCGGGTCTGCCATGACTCTGGGTCGACACGCCGTGCTGACCTCGACGGTCGACCGGCGCCTCCCGCCGCGCCAGAACGCGTCCACGGCGAAGGTGATCTGACACACGTGGGACAGATGTGACTCGCTCCCCGAGGACCGCCCACTGAAGGCCCGCCGTGCCCGGCGGGCCACCGATCCACTCGACCGGCCGCGACCGCCCACGTGCCATCACCCGCGCCGTGTCACGCTGACCAGGGCGCTCGTCCTGCCGCGACGACCCGCTGGCCTCCACGACGGCCGCCGCGGAGGCATTCGCGTGCGGGGTCACCTCAACAGCGCGAGGACGCCCCGGGGTGACTTGTCGGCCTGCGCGAGCATGGCCGTGCCGACCTGGGACAGGATCTGGCTCCGGCTGAAGGCCGCCATCTCCCAGGCCATGTCGGTGTCGCTGATCCGCGACACCGAGGCCATGGTGTTCTCCATCGTCGTGTTGAGCCCTGCGATCGCGTGCTCGAAGCGGTTCTCGAAGGCACCCAGGTAGGCGCGCATCGACGAGAGCACCTCGACGGCGTCGTCGATGAGCGGGATCGCGCCGCTGGCGCCGGACTGTCCCGCGTAGGTGGGGGTCAGCCGGACGGCGTCGGCCGCGGTCGATCCGACGGCCGGAACCGCGCCGCTGAACGTGAGCCCGAGGGCCGAACCCGTGAAGGGCGTGAACGGGACGCCGAAGAACGGCTGGGCCGCGGCATTCAGCCGGTTGAGGTAGTCGGTCGCGGTCACCGCCCCCGTGTAGTCGACCGTGCTCAGGTCGAAGGTCTTGCCGTCGTAGGAGATCGATCCGGCGAGCCCGGTGAAGCTCGCGGGGTAGACCGCCGCCGTCGTGAAGTCGCCGGCGAGGTCGACCCGGCCCCCCGTGGGCGCGCCCTGGTCGTCGGCGATCGCGCCGGTGACGGTCGAGGCGAGGGTCGTCGTCCCCGTGACGTCCACCGACGTGAGGCCGAGCCCGGCGGTCTCCATGCCCTGACCGATCGAGCCGATGACGACGGTCAGCGACTCCCCCGAGTTCGCACCCACCTGGAAGGTGCCCTGGTAGTTGCCGTCCAGGAGCGCGCGACCGTTGAAGGTGGTCGTGCTGCCGATCCGGGTGAGCTCCGATTTCAGCTGGGACATCTCCAGCTGGATCGCCTGCTTCGCGGGGCCGTTCAGGCCCCCGTCGTTGGCCGCCTGCACCGCGAGGTCGCGCATGCGTTGCAGGAGATCGGTCGCCGCCGAGAGCGCGCCGTCCGCTGTCCGGACAACGCTGATGCCGTCCTGCGTGTTGCGGATCGCCTGGCCCGCCCCGGTGATCTGGGCCCGCAGGTTCTGCGAGATCGCCAGCCCCGCGGCGTCGTCGGCCGCCCGGTTGATCCGGTTGCCCGACGAGAGCCGCTCCAACGACCTCGTCATGGCGTCGTCCGCCGACGTCAGGCTGCGGTGGGCCATCAGCGCAGCGACGTTGTTGATGACACTCAGCCCCATGTCGACCTCCGTGGTGTCGGGGCGTACTGCACCCCTGCCGCATCCGTGCTGCAGGGCCGTACGCGGACAACAACGGAGGTCGAGGCGCCGTCATCGACTCGAACGACACATTTGGGGCCGGTGTGACTCGTGGGATCCGCCGACGGCCGGCGTACTCCGGCCCGCTGGGGGGACAGCGGTGGACGCCCTGACGGGTGGCCACCGGCGAGGGGGACCGCAGCCGCGCCGCGCAGCACAGGGCGGAACGAAAGCGCCGTGCAGGGACCGACCGTGCTTCCGGTCGCTGGAGCGATTCACGTCGAACACGCCATGGATGCCCCGCAATCCTTCGGGCGTGGCATACCTTGCGCCGACGGCAGGGAGCCGATGGCCAGCGGACTCACCGAGCGGAAGGCACCCCATGACGAACCCGGATCTCGACCCCTTCACCGACCGGCCGGAGGAGAGCGCCTCGGCCGACGTCACCGTGATCTCGCGTGGACTGACCATCACGGCCCAGGTCGAGGTATCGGAGACCTCGGTCGTGGTGGTCCGGCCGACCGGCGGCGGTCCCGGCTGGGACAGCGCCGAGATCCAGCTGGGCGACGCTGTGGAGCTCTACTGGGTCGGCGGACAGGAGGAGCGCACGCTGGCCGGGACCGTCTCCCAGGTCGAGGGTGGGCCCGAGCCGCGGTGGCACCTCAAGGTCTCCGGTCAGGCCGAGCGCAGTCAGCGGCGCAAGGCCGTGCGTGCCCGGGTCGGGGTTCCGGTCATCATCCCGTGGGCCGGGGCACAGATGAACGGCTCCACGGTCGACCTCAGCGAGAGCGGCATGCGTGCGCTCATGGACGGGTGGGGACTGCCGCCCGAGTCCGGGACCCCGACGCAGGTGAGCCTCGATCTCGACGACGCCCTCCTGCATCTGCACGGCGAGGTCGTGTGGACGTCGATCCGGGGCGCCCAGTGGCTGCTGGCCATGAAGTTCGTCGACGTGTCCGAGAAGGCCGCTGACCGGCTGCGCCGTCGGGTGTTCCAGGCCCTCCGTGACGAGCGGGCCGCCAGCGCCGGCTGACGTGCGGTCAGGCCGGTCCGGGACCTGACCACTTCAGCCGTTGCTGCAGGAGGACGCCGAGGTCGAAGACCTCGCCGTCGCCGGCGCCCTTCCCGACGACGAGCGGCGGCGGGGTGGGATCGACCCGCACGCTGCGCCATCGGCCGAACCGCACGGGCGCGACGTTGAGCACGTAGAAGCCGCCATCCGTGCTCACTCCGACGGAGCGGTTGGCACGCAGGTACCAGCCGACGACACCCGTCCGGTAGCGACCGCCTCCCGACCAGGGGCGGGCGGTCAGCTCCTCGGTCGGCACGCCGGCCTGCGTCGCCTGTTCCACGAAGCGATCGATCAGCACCTGGGCCTTCGCCGACTCCTCCCCGCTCCGGCGGCGCTGCGCCGCGACGTGGTACTCGGCACGCTCGGTCAGCTCACGGCGGCGCTCCGCGGCGTCGTCCTCCATCGGGCCCTCCATCCGGTCGCGTCGTCCATTGGACGACGTCCTCGGCGGGGCCGCGCGTCGGTATGGATCACACGTTGACGCGGAACGTCCCCGGGGTGTTTGATCTTCCTCGACTGATGGTGGGTCGGGCCGCTTACCTGCATATTCGCCGTTGAGCGCCCATGACTGCGTTCGACCAACATCGGACGTCTTGCGGACTTTCTGCGGACTCGTTGCCGACTGACGGAACGGGGCGACCGCCCCTACGCATGGTTCGTGGGCACATCGCTGACGAACGAATGCTCGTCCAGCGCAGCCGTCGCGTGACCTGAACTGGGTCGAGTCAGGACGGCCGGCCAGGCTGTCCCTGAAGGCGGCTTCAGGGACACACCCGATCGGTTAGTCGTACGGGTCGACTCAGGTGACGCAGATCACTGCTTGTTCAGGTTGCGCGACGGTTCGACCGGTAGAGAAGCCATCCAGCGGTGAGCTGGCCAAAGGCGAAGGAGAATACGACCACAA
>JAOPWH010000246.1 GCA_025965795.1 Blastococcus sp. | reverse complement strand
GCGGCGGCCTTCGTCGCGGTCGCCGCTCGAGCCGTCGCAGCGCGTGCCGTCGCGGTGCCGGCGGTCGCGGCCTTCCGGGTAGCTGCCTTCGCCGATGCGGCGGTCGAGGTCGCGGCCTTCGCGGCCGCCTTGGTCGCAGCCTTCGTGGTGGCGGTTCGAGCGGCCTTCGCCTTGGCGGCCAGCGAACCGGCGCCGGTGCTCGCGGCAGCCTTCGCTGTCGCGGTACGGCCGGTCCTGGCGGGCCGGTTCACGGCAGCGGGTTCGACGGTCGCCCCCGATCGCTGCGCCTTCCCCGGGCGCGGCGTCGAGGTCTGCGGAGCCGTGCCCTCAGCGGGCTGCGGCAGCCCGGCCTCCGGGGACTGGGAGTCCTCGACGAGAGGGCGGTCCTGGTGGAGCGAACTCATACACCTGACTTCCGTTGGCGGGCGTTCCAGAGCCCCCCGGGGAGAGGAGGCGGGACCCATGTAAACACGACGTGACCAATTCGTGATCTGTCCACAGGGGTGGTGACCTGCAGTTCTGTGTCCGGGGCCACAAAGCTGCACGCCTGTCATTCCGCGTTGGGTGAACGTTGAACTACACCGTGTGACGGGCGCGCCGCCCAAGGTTGAAAGTGCGGCCGTCCGGGTCACGAAGGGTCGAAGAGCCCTGAACAGGGCCCGACCCCGGTCCTATCGAGGGAGACCCTTCATGCGCGCAGTCACGTGGCACGGCCGAGCCGACGTGCGGGTCGACACCGTCCCGGACCCCACGATCCAGGACCCCACCGACGTCATCGTCGAGATCACGTCGAGCGGGATCTGCGGCTCCGATCTGCACCTGATCGAGGTGATGGCGCCCTTCATGTCGGTCGGTGACGTGATGGGTCACGAGCCGATGGGCATCGTCCGGGAGGTCGGGTCCGAGGTCACGGCGCTCAAGGCCGGCGACCGCGTCGTCGTCCCGTTCAACATCTCCTGCAACACCTGCTGGATGTGCTCGCAAGGACTGCAGTCCCAGTGCGAGACGACGCAGAACCGCGACCAGGGGTACGGCGCCTCGCTCTTCGGTTACACCAAGCTCTACGGCCAGGTTCCCGGGGGCCAGGCCGAGTACCTGCGGGTGCCGTTCGGCAACACCCTGCCCATCAAGGTTCCGGACGCTCCGCTGGACGATCGCTACGTCTACCTCTCCGACGTCCTTCCCACCGCGTGGCAGGCGGTGCAGTACGCGGGCATCCCGCAGGGCGGCAGCGTCCTGGTCCTCGGGCTGGGGCCGATCGGTGACATGTGCACCCGCATCGCCAAGCACCTCGGCGCCGGGCAGGTCATCGCCTCCGACGTCGTCCCCGAGCGGCTGGCCCGTGCCCGTCGCAACGGGATCGAGGTCATCGACACCACCACGCAGGCCGACGTCGTCGCCCGGGTGCGGGACATGACCGACGGCCGCGGCCCGGACGCCGTCATCGACGCCGTCGGCATGGAGGCGCACGGATCGCCGCTCGCCTCGCTCGCGCAGAAGGCCACCGCCGTGGTGCCCGACGCGATCATGGAGAAGGTCATGCAGGTGGTCGGCGTCGACCGCCTGGCTGCCCTGAACACAGCGATCGAGGCGGTCCGGCGCGGCGGCACGATCTCGTTGTCGGGTGTCTACGGCGGGGCGACCGACCCGATGCCGCTGATGACCATGTTCGACAAGCAGATCCAGCTGCGGATGGGGCAGGCCAACGTCTGGCGCTGGGTGCCTGACATCCTTCCGCTGCTCCTCGACGGCGACCCCCTCGGTGTCGACGACTTCGCCACGCACCGCGTGCCGCTCGAGGAGGCCCCACAGGCCTACATGAACTTCCGCGAGAAGAAGGACGGCACGGTCAAGGTGCTCCTGCAGCCCTGACTCCCGATGTGACCGTGTGATCAGCCTTACCCGGGTCGGCGGGCATGGCAGCCCGCCGACCCGGCTTGCCCCAGGAAGGGTCTGAGCCCAGACCCAGGACGACGCAGTCCGCCCGCCTCTTCCCGCCCGCGTCCCCTGGAGCTCCTCTCGTGCCCCGCGCTCTGCTCGCCCTCGCCATCGGTGCCTTCGGCATCGGCACGACCGAATTCGTGGTCATGGGCATGCTGCCCGAGATCGCCGACGGGCTCGGTGTCTCGGTGTCCGCCGTCGGCCTGCTGATCTCCGCCTACGCCCTGGGCGTGGTGGTCGGCGCGCCCACGCTCACCGCCCTCGGCGTCCGCTTCACGGCGCGACAGACGCTGATCGGGCTGATGGCCGTCTTCGTCGTCGGCAACGCGCTGTCGGCCCTCGCGCCGACCTACGAGACGCTGGCCGCCGCCCGGGTGCTCACCGCGCTCGCGCACGGCTCCTTCTTCGGCGTCGGGACGGTCGCCGCCCGGCGGCTCGTCCCGCCGGGGCAACGGGCGCAGGCCATCTCCAAGATGATGGTCGGCCTCACGCTGGCCAACGTGGTCGGCGTTCCCCTCGGCACGTTCGTCGCGCAGCAGACCAGCTGGCGGCTGGTCCTCGGCGGCGTCGCCGTCATCGGCCTGATCACCATCGCCGGACTGCTGGCCTGGCTGCCCCGGGACGACGAGGAGCGCGGCAGCCTGTCGGCCGAGTTGCACGCGTTCCGGCGCGGCCAGGTCTGGCTGGTGCTCGGCCTGACGATGATCGGGTTCGCCGCGATGTTCGCCGTCTACAGCTACGTCAGCCCGATCCTCACCGAGCTCGGCGGCATCCCGACCGTCTGGGTGACCCCCGTGCTGGCCCTCTTCGGGGTGGGGACGACGGTGGGCACGCTTGCCGGCGGACGCTTCGGCGACCGCTACGGCTACTCCCTCGTCGTCGCCGGCATGTTCGGGATGGCCGCCATCCTCGTGGCGTTCGCCTTCCTCGCCCGCACGCCCGCGGCCGCCGTGGTCCTGCTCGTCGCGTTCGGGACGGTCGGCTTCGCGATGGGCCCGGTGGTGCAGAACGGCGTCATCGAGGCAGCCCGTGTGCCGGGCGGGAGCCTCGTGTCGGCGGCCAACCAGGCGGCCTTCAATCTCGCGAACGCACTCGGTGCGGCGCTCGGGGCGGCCGTGCTCTCCGCGGGCCTGGGGTACACCGCGCCGATGTGGGTCGGCGCCGTCCTCGCCGTCGCCGGCGCGGGCATCGCCGTCCTGGCGCGCGCCGCCGACCGGCGCGACCGGCGTGC
>JAOPWH010000253.1 GCA_025965795.1 Blastococcus sp. | reverse complement strand
TGGGTTCCGACGGCCGGGTCCACCGACGGCGACGCCGTGACGCCGGTCGCGGCCGCGATGGCGGCCCAGACGCGCGGCGGCGGCGCCACCGAAGCGCCCTGGGACGCGAACTCGGGGATGGCAAGGGCATCGACCCCGCGCCGCAGGGACGCCACCTCTGCCCGGCACTCCGCGCAGGAGGCCAGGTGAGCGGCGTCTTCGGCCGGCAGTGGCTCGCGGAGAGCGGCCAGGGCCAGCTGCTCGGGCATCGGGTGCCGTTCAGGCCGTGAGTGCTCCACCGTCCACCTCCAACCGTGCTCGCAGGCGCTCCAACGTGCGCCGGATGTGACTCTTGACCGTTCCTAGCGGCAGCCCGGTGCGGGCCGCGATCTGTGCGTGGGTCAGGTCCTCGAAGAAGGCCAGTTCGATGATCCCCCGCTGTGGTTGGCCCAGGAGGTCCAGCTCGTCGAGCAGCAGCACCCGGTCGGCGACCGCCGTGTCGACGCCGGCGGTGACCGGACCCCCTGGCCGGCCCTGGGCGTCCACGAGGGCGGCGTCGTTCTCGCGGCGCTGCTTGTCCCGGCGTGCCCACGTGTCGGCGATCTTGTGCCGGCAGATCCCGACCAACCAGGCGGGCAGGGGACCGCTCTCGGCCCGGTAGCCGGCCCGTCCCGTCCAGGCGGACAGGAAGACCTGCTGCGTGACGTCCTCGGCGTCCGGGCCGGGCCCGAACGCGCGCACCGCCATGCCGTGCACCTGTCCGGCCCACCGCTCGTAGGCCCAGGCGAGCGCCTGTTCCTCGCCCTCGGCGAAGCGCCGAGCGACCTCCCGATCGTCCGGCTCCGGGGTGCCCCCCAGGGCGGTCACGGAGTCCACGTCCAGGACGGTACCGAGACGCCGCCGCCGGATGGGCAGCAGCACGGTCATCGGTACACCTCCTTCGGCGGATCCGGGCCCGGCCGGAGGGCTGCCCTCTGGCGCGTGACACCTCCTCTTCCCCGCCGCCCACCCGATTGGATGCGGGTACGACCCGGAGACCGCCCGATCGGGGAGGATCGCCGGGTGACCACCGACCGGGACCGCGATGCGGGGGGACGGGCTCGCAATGCGCGTCCGCGGGACGCCTTGGGCCGCCCGCTGCCCTACGGCACCGAGGGCGAGGAGCGGGCACCGGAAGGCGTCGTCCGCACTCCCGACCGATCGCTCACCGAGGCGCAGGAGCTGCTCGACGCCGGCCGCCCCTTCCACGCCCACGAAGTGCTCGAGGACGCGTGGAAGAGCGCGCCCGAGGACGAGCGACAGCTGTGGCGGGGGTTGGCACAGCTCGCCGTGGGCCTGACCCACGCCGCCCGCGGGAACGGCCGGGGAGCGGCCACGCTGCTCGACCGCGGGGCCGGGAACCTGGCCGCCTACGCGGGCGACCCGCCGCACGGGATCGCCGTCCCCGCGCTGGTGAGCTGGGGACGCGCGCTGGCGGCGGCCGCCACCGCCGGGCAGGACCTCGACCGGCGACCGCCCCGCCTCCGCACCTGACCTCGGCCGACGGCGTCGTGGACCGTGGCGCGCACGACGGCCCCGGAGCAGACTGCGCGCGATGAGGAGCTTCGAGGCCGCCGCGCGCATCGACGCCGCCCCGGACGAGGTCTGGGCGGCGCTGGTCGACGTCGGTGGCTGGCGGGACTGGGATTCCGGCGTGGACCGCGTCGACGGCACGGTGGCGCTCGGGGAGCGGCTCACGGTCTACGCGACCATGATCCGTCATCGCCCCTTCTCGGTGATCGTCACCGAGCTGAGGCCGGGTGAGGCCATGCGCTGGCGGGGCGGCCTGCCGGCCGGTCTGGCGGTCATCGAACGGACCTACCACCTCGACGCACAGGTCGAGGGTGGATCCGTGCTCACCGTCCGGGAGGACCACAGCGGCCCGCTCGCCGGGGTGCTCGGCCGCAGCACGCCGGACCTGAACCCGTTCTTCCGGCAGTTCTGTGCGGGCATCAGGCAGCTGACCGAGCGGCGGGCGTCTTCCCCGTCGGGCTGACGCAGATCACTCGGGCGGTGCAGCGCCGTCGGGCCGACCGATGAGACGATGGCGATCGCCATGAGCACTGACACCGCGCCTGCTGCCGGCGCCGACGACACAGCCCTGGGCGAGCCCGTGACCACCGGGGCGACGCCCCGCGGTCCCGTGACCTCCGCCTCCTACTCGATCACCGTGCGGCTGACCGCCGACGGCGACCCGGCCAGCATCGGCCGCATCGCCACCGCGGTCGGCAGCGCCGGCGGCGCCGTCACCGCGATCGACGTCGTCGACTCCCGGTCCGACGGCCTGACCGTGGACGTCACGTGCTCGGCCGCCGACGCCGCGCACTCCGAGGAGATGGTGGACGCGCTGCGGAACGTCGAGGGCGTGACGGTCCGCAAGGTCAGCGACCGCACGTTCCTGCTGCACCTCGGCGGCAAGATCGAGGTCACGTCCCGGGTGCCGCTGAAGACCCGCGACGACCTCTCGATGGCCTACACGCCCGGCGTGGCCCGCGTCTGCCTGGCGCTCGCCGACCATCCGGAGGACGTCCGGCGGCTGACGATCAAGGGCAACACCGTCGCCGTGGTCACCGACGGTTCGGCCGTGCTGGGTCTCGGCGACATCGGCCCCGGTGCCGCGATGCCGGTGATGGAGGGCAAGGCAGCCCTCTTCAAGCGGTTCGCCAACATCGACGCGTGGCCGATCTGCCTGGACACCCAGGACACCGACG
>JAOPWH010000213.1 GCA_025965795.1 Blastococcus sp. | reverse complement strand
GCGCGACGCCAGCCGGCACCCGCCGTGGCAACTCCCTCAGTCATGCTCACCGCTTCCGCGATCCGAGGACGGCCGACAGCGCCACCCCGACGATCATCGCCGCGCCGGTGGCGGCGGCCCGCCACATCGCCGGCAGGTCACGGGTGGTCACGACCGGGTCCGGCGGCAGGCCGTAGACCTCCGGCTCGTCGAGCAGCAGGAAGAACGCACCCGCTCCCCCGACGCCGTCGTTCTCGTCCCGCCCGTAGAGCCGCGCTGACTCCACGCCCTGCGCCTGCAGCGTTGCCAGCCGCGCGTCGGCCCGCTCCTGCAACTCGTCGAGGTCGCCGAACTGGATCGACTGGGTCGGGCAGGCCGTCGCGCACGCCGGCATCAGCCCGTCGGTCAGGCGGTCGTAACACATCGTGCACTTGAAGACCCGGCCGTCGCCCTTGCGCTGGTCGATGACCCCATACGGGCAGGCCGGCACGCAGTAGCCGCAGCCGTTGCAGATGTCCTGCTGCACCACGACGGTGCCGAACTCCGTACGGAACAGCGCCCCGGTCGGGCACACGTCGAGGCAGCCGGCGTGCGTGCAGTGCTTGCACACGTCCGAGCTCATCAGCCAGCGGATCTCCCGGTCGGCCGAGTGCCCGGTCTGCGGGTCGAACTCCGAGAGCGCCTCGGCGTTGAGCACGCTGGCCTGCGCCCGGGCGAGGGTGTCCTCGCCACGCACGTCGATGTCCGGCTCCGCCGTCTCCTGGCGGGCGTTCGCACCGGGCAGGCCCACCGAGGGCATCGGCAGGTCGACCGTGCGCGCCTGCTCGATGAAGGCCACGTGCCGCCAGGAGTTGGCACCCAGCATCCCGGTGTTGTCGTAGGACATCCCCGACAGCCCGAGGGTGTCGCGGGTGCCGTGCGAGTCGTCCATCGGGAGCGTGTTCCACTCCTTGCAGGCCACTTCGCATGCCTTGCACCCGATGCACACCGAG
Source organism: Blastococcus sp. (assembly GCA_025965795.1). Classification (GTDB taxonomy): domain Bacteria; phylum Actinomycetota; class Actinomycetes; order Mycobacteriales; family Geodermatophilaceae; genus Blastococcus_B. The sequence goes on along the minus strand of JAOPWH010000213.1, from coordinate 3,307 downwards.
GTGTCGGTGAAGAACCCGACCCGTTTCGGGTGCTCGGGCTCGTAGCCGGCCTCCGCCGAGACGTCCGGCAGCGGCCCGAACAGCCGGTTCTGCGGATCGTTGCCCGTGAAGGCCGGGCTCGCCGAGCTCACCGTGGTCATGCCCGCTCCCTCGTCGACGGCTCGCGCATCACTTCTCCACCGCGGCCCGGCCGCCGGTCGGCACCAGCCCCGAGTCGATCCCCGCGCGCGTCCGGTAGTCCTCGAGAAACTCCACCAGCTCCGGCCCGCGCGGACGGCGCCCCGGCACGATGTCGCAGGTCGCCGCCTTGCTCTCCTGGATGTGGGTGTTGGAGTCCATCACCACGCCGAGCAGGTCGTTGGCCGAGTCGCCGGTCGCGATCCCCCGCTCTCCCCAGTGATAAGGGAGGCCGATCTGGTGCACGATCTGGCCGTCCTTGAGACGCAACGGTCGGATCCGTTCGCTCACCAGCACCCGCGCCTCCACCGCCGACCGGGCGGTGACGATCGTCGCGTAGTCGCCGTGCACGAGCTCCCGCTCGGCCGCCAGCTGCGGGCTGACCTCCACGAAGAACTCCGGCTGGAGCTCGGCCAGGTAGGGCAGCGTGCGGCTCATCCCGCCGGCCGTGTGGTGCTCGGTGAGCCGGTAGGTGGTGAACATGAAGGGGAAGACGTCACTTCGCACCGGGTTGCCCCGGTTCCACGGCGCACGGATCTCCTCCTTGGTCGGGCTGGAGTGGACGCCGTAGAGCGCGTTCTCCACCGGCGACTCGGCGGGCTCGTAGTGCGTCGGCAGCGGCCCGTCCTGCACGCCCTTCGGCGCGAACAGCCACGCCTTCCCGTCGCTCTGCATGACGAACGGGTCGGCACCACCGATCAGGGCCTGCGCCTTGGCGCCCTCCGGTGGTACGTAGTCCGGTCGCTTGGTCGCCTCGAAGTCCGGCACGTCCTCACCGGTCCACCTGCCGGCCTCCTCGTCCCACCAGACGTACTTCTTCCGCTCGCTCCACGGCTTTCCGGCGGGGTCGGCCGAGGCGCGGTTGTAGAGGATCCGGCGGTTGAGCGGCCACGCCCAGCCCCACTCGGGGGCGACGGAGTTCTGCTCCTGCCGCGGCTTGCGCCGGGCGGCCTGGTTCACCTCGTCGGCGTAGACACCGGAGTAGATCCAGCAGCCACCACTGGTCGAGCCGTCGTCCTTCATCTGCATGTAGCTCGACAGTGCACGGCCGTCCGGGCCGACGCCGTTGATCTCCCGCAGCACCGCCGTGGCGTCCGGATCGGCCGTCTCGCCGTGCGTCGGGTAGTCCCACGTGAGGTCCAGCAGGGGCCGGTCGCGCGGGTCGGTGGAGTCCTTCAGCCGCTCCCGGAGGATGCGGCCCAGGTGGAAGTAGAACCACAGGTCGCTGCGGGCGTCGCCCGGCGGCTCGACCGCCTTGTCCCGCCACTGCAGCATCCGCTGCGTCTGGGTGAAGGTGCCCTCCTTCTCCACGTGCGTCGCGGCGGGCATGAAGAAGATCTCGGTGCCGATCTCCTCGGTGACCAGCTCGCCGGTGGCGATCTCCGGCCCGTCCTCCCAGAAGGTGGCCGACTCGATCATCTGCAGGTCACGGACGACGAGCCACTCCAGGTTGGCCAGCCCGAAGCGCTGCATGCGCCCGTTGGCGTGGCCGACCGTCGGGTTCTCACCGACCAGGAAGTAGCCCGGCACCTTGCCCTCGATCATGTCGCTGACCGTGCGGTAGGAGCTGTGGTCGCCACTGATCCTGGGCAGGTGGTCGAAGCAGAAGTCGTTCTCGGGCTGGGCGGCGTCGCCCCACCACGCCTTCAGCAGGCTCACCATGTAGGCGCGCTTGTTGCCCCAGAACCCGCCGGTGCCGGCGGCGTCGGCGCAGTAGTCGTCCAGTGAGCGGTGCTGGTGGGCGTGCGGCATCGGGAGGTAGCCCGGCAGCAGGTTGAACAGCGTCGGGATGTCGGTCGAGCCCTGGATGCTCGCGTGTCCGCGCAGCGCCAGGATTCCCCCACCCGGCCGGCCCATGTTGCCCAGCAGCGCCTGCAGGATGGAGGCGGTCCGGATGTACTGCGCGCCCACGGTGTGCTGGGTCCAGCCGACCGAGTACACCCAGGCCGTCGTCCGTTCGCGGTTGCTGTTGGCCGTGACCCACTCCGCGACCTTGAGGAAGACCTCCGGCTCGATCCCGCACACGCCGGCCACCATCTCCGGCGTGTAACGGGCGAAGTGCCGCGTGAGGATCTGGAACACGCTGCGCGGGTGCTGCAGCGTCTCGTCCCGCTTGGCCTTCTTGTGGATCGGCGGGCCGCCCGAGCCTGCGGCGTGGGACTGGTCGGCCCGTTTCACCGACTCCTGCTGCGAGAGCTGCTCCTGCTCCCTGGCGCCGGCCGGATCGTCCGGGCTGACGGTGTCGGTCTGCTCCGGCTCGTACTGCCAGCTCTTCTGGTCGTAGTGCCTCATCTCCGGGTCGTAGCCGGAGAAGAGGCCGTCGAGGTCCTCGGTGTCGCGGAAGTCCTCGCTCACCAGCGCCGCGGCGTTGGTGTAGGCCACCACGTACTCACGGAAGTCGAGCTCGTTGCTGAGCACGTAGTTGATCAGGCCGCCGAGGAAGGCGATGTCGCTGCCCGCGCGCAGCGGCACGTGCAGGTCGGCGATCGCGCTCGTACGGGTGAACCGCGGGTCGATGTGGATGACCTTCGCGCCGCGCGCCTTGGCCTCGACCACCCACTGGAAACCCACCGGGTGGCACTCGGCCATGTTCGAACCCTGGATGACGATGCAGTCGGAGTTCGCCAGGTCCTGCTGGGTGTTCGTGGCACCGCCACGACCGAACGAGGTGCCCAGACCGGGCACCGTGGAGGAGTGCTATATGCGCGCCTGGTTCTCGATCTGGATGGCGCCCAGGGCGCTGTAGAGCTTCTTCATGAGGTAGTTCTCCTCGTTGTCGAGGGTCGCCCCTCCGAGGCTCGCTATTCCCATGGTGCGGTTGACGCGGTGTCCGTCGTCCTCGTCCTGCCAGGTCTTGCGACGGGCGTCGAGCACGCGGTCGGCGATCATGTGCATCGCCGTGTCGAGGTCGAGGTCCTCCCACTCCGTCCCGTTGGGACGGCGGTACCGGACCTTCGTGACCCGTGTCGGGCTGGTGACCAGCTGCTTGCTCGCGCTGCCCTTCGGGCAGAGCCGGCCGCGGTTCACCGGCGAATCGGGGTTGCCCTCGATCTGGACGATCTTCTCGTCCTTCACGTACACGTTCTGCGCGCAGCCGACAGCGCAGTACGGGCACACGCTCTTCACGACG
>JAOPWH010000208.1 GCA_025965795.1 Blastococcus sp. | reverse complement strand
TGGGTTCTGGCGCCGCCGCCCTGGTCGCCCTCGCCGGGAGCGGGGTGCTGCTCGCCTTGCCGTCCACGCAGACGGACATCCGAACCGTGGAGGTGGCCCAGGGCGGCGAGTTCTCCTACACCGGTTCCGCCGTCCCCGGCACCACGTATCCCGCGGGTGTCATCAAGACCGGCGACACCGTCTGGACGAAGCTGTCGAAGCAGCTGACCGTGTCCTTCCGGAACAGAGTCACCGGCCCCGACCTGACCCAGGTGCGCGGTGCCATGCGGCTCGACGTCTCGATCACCGCGGTGGACGGCTGGACCGCCGCGCTCGCGAGTGGCCCGGAGGCGGCGCTGGAGGGTGGGACCGGCACCGCTTCGGTGGTCGTCGACACGTCGGCGGCCGCAGCCCTGCTGAGCCGGCACAACGCCGAGATCGGCGCCTCCGGCGGCGGAGCGACGCTCACCATCAGCCCCGTCGCGGTGACGACCGGCCTGGTGGAGGGACGGGCCTTCACCGCCGGGTCACCCGCCGCGATGGAATTCGCGCTGGACGCCGTCGCCCTGAAGCCGATGGGGAACGTGGCGGATGTTCTGACGCCGAGCTCCTCCACCGCGGTCGAGATCGAGGAGATCGTCCCCCGTCGACTTCCCGTGCTGACCGCGTCCATCCCGCTTGCCGCCACCCGGACCGCCACGATCGCCGTTCTCGTCCTCGCGCTGCTGGCGTTCGCAGTGGCTGCCTGGATCGGGCGCGGAGGCCGCGGGGACGCCGCCGATCAGTTCCTCGTCCGGCATGCCGACCGGATCGTCCCGGTCGCGGCGTTCACCCCGGGGCCGGCCGTCATCGACGTCTCCGACGCCGAGTCCCTGCACCGGGTGGCGGAGCGCTTCGACACGATCGTGCTGCACCACGCCGGTCCGGACGAGGACGTCTTCGTCGTCCGGGACCTGGATGCGACCTACCGCTACGTGGTGCCCGGGACGCCCGACCGCCGGCGCGGAAAGCCACCCGTGCCGGCCTCGTCGCACGTGGCCGCACCGGAACCGGCAGAGGCACCGGAACCGGCAGAGGCGCCGGCGCCGGCAGAGGCGCCGGCGCCGGCGCCGGTCTTGACGTTGGTGCCGTCGGATCAGACCGGGCCGCTGCCGCTCGTCGTCCCGGTCCCCGGTTCGGTGTCCGGCGGGCTCTGGGGCCGCCTCGCTTGAACCTCGGGACCGGCCCTCATGCCTTGACGATGGCGGCGACCGGGCCGCCGCCGGACGGTCCCTGGTGCACCGCGGCCACTGACACGAACACCGCCGGGTCGCCGGTCACCGACGCCGTCACGCCACCGACCGTCGCCTTGATCTGGCGGTGCCAGGAGACGTCGGAGTCGTCGAGCATGGCGTTCCGGCGGCCGCGCACCTTGCCGGTCGGGTCCGCCTCGCACTTGAGGAAGACGTTCACCAGCCGGTCGCCGAGATCGGTGTGGTGCGGCCGCTCGGGCAGCTCGAGACCCGCGTTCCGGATGGCCGCCCAGATGCCGTCCTGGTCGAGCGCGTCCTTCATCACCGAGTGGCCGACCCGGTAGTTGCCGCCGTGCCCGCGGGCGTTGCCGACGACGACGATCTGCGCCTGGTCCAGTTCGACGCCCGACGAGCAGGATGCGACGGAGGAGAACAGCGAGAGGTCGCGCATGACCTGTTCCTGCGTCGGCATCTCGATCTCACCGAGCGCAACGGCGATGCCGAGGGCCGTCGTCCCGTTCGAGAGGTCCATGGAGCCGTGCGGCTCTTCCATGTACGTCGTCTTGCCGCGCTCGTGGGCGTCGCGGATGGTGTCGATCGTCAGCAGGGGGGTCTTGGTCTGCACGTAGTGCACGTCGGCCGGATCGGTGATGCCGGCTTCCGCCATGGCCCGGCGCACGCCCTCGGCGACCTTCTCCACCATCGTGATGCGACCGATGTCCTCGGGCAACAGCTGCTCGCTCATCGCGTAGCCCACGGTGAGGCGCGGCTCGTCGGTCTTCTCGACCGAGTCCTCGGGCAGCGTCGCGAAGATCGTCGCGTGCGGGCTGATCACGCCGTCCGTGCCGCCGGACCACACGATCGGGATCTGCTTGACCTCGTCGAGGGAGCGGCTGCCCTTCTCCAGGAGGACTTCCCGGAAGGCGCGGTCGGCGATGATCCGCGTGTAGTCGTTGATGCCGCCGTTGCCCTCCGTCTTGCCGATGACGGCCACGACCCGGTCGGCCTCCATGACGCCGTCGTCGATGAGCTTGGCCAGCTCGGAGGCATCACTCACGTTGTGCAGCGGGACCTTGCGGACCTCGATGGGTACGGGCATGTGTCTTTCCTCTCAGGATTCGGTCAGGACGGTGCCGGCGCCGTTGCCGGCGACGGCGTCGGCGATGTGTTCCAACGACGTGATGACTGCGCGGCGGGGCGAGGTGCCGCCGGATCGGTCCGCCGCCACGAAGCGCAGAGCGGCGTCGACCTTCGGACCCATGCTGCCGCGGGCGAACTGGCCCGCCGCCGCGAGGTCTCGCAGCTCGGCGGCCGTGACGCGACCGAGGGGCCGTGCGGACGGCCTGCCGAAGTCGACCATCACGTTCGGGACGTCGGTCGCGATCACCAGGGTGTCGGCGTCGACCTCCCGGGCCAGGATCGCGGCGGTCAGGTCCTTGTCGATGACCGCCTCGACGCCGCGCAGCGCATCGCCGTCGCGACCGTCGTCGGTCACCGGGATGCCACCGCCGCCCGCGCAGACGACGACGAAACCGGCGGCCGCGAGGGCGTGGATGGCTGGGGAGTCCACGACCGACCGTGGTTCGGGCGACGCCACGACGCGGCGCCAGCCCTTCTCACCCCGGTCCTCCCAGACCTGACCGAGTGAGACGAATCGTTCCGCCTCGTCGCGGGGGAGGAACCGGCCCACCGGCTTCGTCGGCTCCCGGAAGCCCGGGTCGTCGATGTCGATGAGGGTGCGGGTGACCAGGCCCGCGGTGCGCTGGGAGAGCCCACGGGCGGCGAGTGCGGCGTCGAGCTCGTCGGTGAGGGTGAAGGCGATGGTGGCCTGGGTCTGCGCGACGCACCAGTCCAACGGGACCGGCGGCACGACGTGCGCGGCCAGCTCGTTCTTGACCAGCAGGTTGCCCACCTGCGGGCCGTTGCCATGGGTCAGGACGACCTCGACCCCGGTCGCGACGACGTCGGCGATGTGGGCGGAGGCCTGGCGGAGCGCGTCCCGCTGTGCCGCGGGGGTGGCCGAGCCGTCCGGCCCGGTCATGGCGTTGCCTCCGAGGGCGATGACCGCGCGACGGGACGACTTCATCTGCCCGACCCTACTGGGAAGTGCCTTAGCGGTGAAGTACCTGGCCTTCTGGATTCCGGTGATCAACGGCGGCTCGGCCGGAGGCTCGTCCCCGGACCGGAGCGACCGCTGCCAGAGGGCGACGTCCCACCACGCGTCCTGCTTCCAGCCGATCCGCCCGTAGACGCCGACCGGCCCGAACCCCGGGGCACGGTGCACTCCCTCGCCCGCGTCGTCCGGCAGGGTCGTGCTCGCCACCGCGATTGGGAACCCGCGGTCGGCCGGCCGGGCGAACAGGGCCTCGGCAACCCGCACGGCCATGTCGGCGGCCGTCGGCGGCCCGCTCTCGCAGGTGATCGCCGTGTCGGTGACGTACGGGGCGTAGATCGCCGCAGGCCCCGCCGTCCTCCGGTCCGGCGTCCCTGGCGACGGCCAGGGTCAGCGGCGCCAGAAGTCGAAGCGATCCCGGCCCGGGCGGAACCCGGCCGCCTCGACGATGTCGACGGCGAGGTCGAAGCGCTGGCCGACCGCTGTGGGCTGGTGGGCGTCGCTGCCGAAGCTGATCGCCTCTCCGCCCTCCTCGCGGAACCAGCGCACCTGGTCGACCGAGGCCAGCGGACTGCTCGTGTTCACCTCCAGGGCGCGGCCGGTGGTGGCCAGCGCACGGAACGCCGCGCGGTATTCGTCCTCGTAGTCCTTCTCCACGTACTGGTCGCTGCCGCCGGGCCAGTAGCGGCGCGGAAAGTCGACGTGGGCGAGCACCTGGAAGACGTCGCTCTGCTCGATCATCCGGACGATCTCGGTCAGATAGCGGCGCATGGTGACGTCGGCGTCGTCCCAGAGCAGCCGGCCGACGCCCACCAGCCGCCCGTGCAGGCTCAGCGAGTGCAGGGAGCCGAGCACCCGGTCGACGGGGGAGTTCCGCAGGTGCTCGGCCACGCTCGCGGCGAACAGGTGCGGCTCACCTGCCTCGACGCCCGAGAGGATGCGCAGCTCGGGGAACCGGTCACGGCACTCGGCCAGCTCGGCGAAGTAGCCCTCCACGTCGATCGGCATCTGGTGCGCGGGGTGGCGATCGATCAGACCTCTGGACGTCGCCGCGTCGTCCTCGTGCCACACGGTGAAGTCGAGGTGCTCGGTGAACGCGATGGCAGGGAGCCCCTGGGCGATCGCCCGCTCGCAGGCCCGTCGCATCGTGCTCGAGTCGGAGGTGTCCCATGACCAGTGACTGTGCACATGGTTGTCGGCTGGCCGGAACTCCTGAGGTCGCATCGCTGTGGATTGTCCCCCGTTGTCCCCAGGCGCCGCGCGGCGGTCGGTTCTGTCGCTGCGGCTGCCTAGTGTCGTGCCCATGAGCACCGCCGCCCCGCCGTCCGAGATCACTGATGAGGCCCTCGCGATCCTGCGCGAGCTGACCGGCCGGCCCGATGCGGAGTTCCGGGAGGGGCAGGATGCCGCGGTCGCCGCGCTCGTCGAGCGTTCCCAGCGCGCCCTGGTCGTCCAGCGCACCGGCTGGGGCAAGTCGGCCGTCTACTTCGTCTCCACCGCGCTGCTGCGGCGCCGCGGCGCCGGGCCGACCCTCCTGGTCAGCCCCCTGCTCGCGCTGATGCGCGACCAGGTCGCCGCGGCCGCCCGGGCCGGCATCCGCGCCGTCGAGATCTCCAGCGCCAACATGACCGAGTGGGACGACATCGCCGCCCGCCTGGCCGCCGACGACGTCGACGTCCTTCTCGTCTCCCCCGAGCGGCTGACCAATCCACGCTTCCGGGAGGAGCAGCTGCCGGGCCTGGTCGCCCGCTGCGGTCTCGTCGTGGTCGACGAGGCGCACTGCGTCTCCGACTGGGGCCACGACTTCCGGCCCGACTACCGCCGCATCCGCGATCTGCTGGCCACGCTGCCGGCCGGGACGCCGGTGCTGGCGACTACCGCGACGGCGAACGAGCGGGTCGTGGCCGACGTCGCCGAGCAGCTCGGCGCCGGGGGCGTCGAGGTGACCACGGTCCGCGGCCCGCTCTCCCGCGACTCCCTGCGGCTCGGCGTCCTGCGGTTGCCGTCGGACCGGGCCCGGCTGGCCTGGCTGTCGGCACACCTCGGCGACCTGCCGGGCAGCGGCATCGTCTACACCCTCACGGTCGCCGCGGCGGAGGAGACAGCGGCCCTGCTGCGCGACGCCGGTCACGAGGTGCGGTCCTACACCGGTCGCCTCGACGACGCCGACCGCAAGGATGCCGAGGAGGCGTTGCGCAACAACGAGGTGAAGGCCCTGGTCGCCACGTCGGCCCTGGGCATGGGCTTCGACAAGCCCGACCTCGGCTTCGTGGTCCACCTCGGAGCCCCGTCGTCGCCGGTCAGTTACTACCAGCAGGTGGGCCGCGCCGGGCGCGCGGTCGAGCACGCCGACGTGCTGTTGCTGCCCGGGCCGGAGGACCTGGCCATCTGGCAGTGGTTCGCCACGTCCTCCATGCCGCGGGAAGACCACGCGGCCGCGGTGCTGACCGCGATGGCCGACGGCAAGGCGTGGTCGGTGGCCCGGCTGGAGACGGTGGCCGACGTCCGCCGCTCGCGGCTCGAGCTGCTGCTCAAGGTGCTCGCGGTCGACGGCGCGGTCGAGCGGGTGCAGGGCGGCTGGAAGTCGACGGGGCGCCCCTGGATCTACGACGCCGACCGCTACGCCCGCGTCTCGCGCACCCGGGAGGCCGAGCAGCGGTCGATGATCGCCTACGCCCGGCCGGTGGACGAGGCCGAGTGCCGTATGGCGTTCCTGCAGTCGGCGCTGGACGACCCCACCGCTGCGCCCTGCGGACGGTGCGACGTCTGCGCCGGGGTCTGGTACTCCGCCGACGTCCCGGAGGCCGCCGCCGCGGCCGCATCGGCGGCGCTCGACCGGCCCGGTGTCGAGCTCCCCCCGCGGGCGCAGTGGCCGACCGGGGCCGACCGGCTCGGCGTGGACGTCAAGGGCAAGATCTCGACGTCGGACTCCCTGGAGCCCGGCCGGGCCGTCGCCCGGCTCACCGACCTCGGCTGGGGCCAGCGGCTACGCACCCTCCTCGGGGACGACGGCGTGGGCGGCGTGGTCACCCTCGACCTCGAGGCCCCCGGCATCGAGGAGGACCCGGACGCTGCCTTCGACGTCCCGGTACGCCGGTCGGTGTCCGACGTCCCACCGGACGAGGAGCTGATCCGCGCCTGTGCCCGCGTGCTGGCCACGTGGGACTGGAAGGAGCGGCCGGGGGCGGTCGTCGCCATCCCGTCCCGGCGCCGTCCGCAGCTGGTGACCGGCCTGGCGCAGGGCCTTGCCCGGCTGGGGAGGCTGCCGTACCTGGGTGAGATGTCGCTGCAGCACGGCGGACCCACCGGCCAGCCAGGGGGCAACAGCGCATTCCGGCTGTCCGCGGTCTGGGACCGCATCGTCGTGGGGCCCGATCTCCGCGAACGGCTGGCGGAGGCGGGATCCGCGCCGGTCCTTCTCGTCGACGACCTCGCCGACTCCCGCTGGACCATGACCGTGGCCGGGCGCGAGCTCCGTCGGGCAGGGGCCGCCGCGGTGCTTCCCTTCGCGTTGGCCCTCACGGCCTGAGGGAAGTTCTCCACAGGTTTTCGCACACCTGTGCGAAAGGCCACCGTCCGTCGTCGCTCGCGTTCTCACCAGCCGTGCGAGGAACTCTGTTCCGAACCCGGCGAGTTCGCGACAGTGGTCGGTGCGAGCCGAACGGCCGCGCAGCGCAGTGGGGACGTGTTCAGCATGGTCAACGGACAGCGTCGTTCCGGTCGGTCTCTGGTCACCGCGCTGCTCGTCGCGGCGATGGCGCTGACAGCTCCGGTCGCGCAGGCCGGGCCGGCGACGTCGCCGGCGCCGCAGGAACCGTCGCCACCGCTGCCGGAGGGTCCCTGGCCGCCGTCCGAGGTGCTGGCGGCGGACCCGGCGACGGTCGCCGCCCCGCGGGTCGGCACCCAGGCGGCGACCGCCTGTCCGGCCGCCGGGTACGGGGTCAACAATTCCGCGCCCGGAAGCGGCAAGACCGTGGCCCTCACCTTCGACGACGGCCCCGGGGCGAGCACCGACGCGATTCTGCAGATCCTGGACAGCGCCGGGGTCGCAGCCACGTTCTTCAACATCGGGGTCAACGAGACGGTCCGGCCGTCCACTGTTCGGGCGGAGGCGGCCCGCGGCTACCTGCTCGGCAGCCACTCGTGGAGCCACCCCGACCTGACGACGCTGTCCTCGTCGGCCCAGGCCCTCGAGATGGACCGGACCACGGCGGAACAGGTCAGCTTGGTCGGCAGCCCGCCGTGCTTCTTCCGCCCTCCGTACGGCTCGTACAACAGCACCACGCTCGCCCTCGCCCAGGCGCGCAACATGAAGGTCTTCAACTGGTCGGTGGACACGGAGGACTGGAAGGCGGCCGGCTCCGGGTCCTCGTCCTGGGTCAACCGCATCATCAGCCTCGCCCAGGCCGGCGGCAGCCAGTCGCACCCCGTCGTCCTGATGCACAACCAGCCGGGCGGCAACCCGGCGACCGTCTCGGCGCTGCCGTCGATCATCAGCTATTACCGGGACCACGGCTATCAGTTCGTCGATCTGAACGGCCAGGTGGCCGACCGGCCGGTCACGGGTGACTGGGACGGCAACGGCACGGTCACGCCGGGCGTCGTCCGCGGGAACACCTGGTACCTGCGCAACTCCAACACTTCCGGGCCGCCGGACATGGCCTTCCAGTACGGCGGTCCGACCGATCGCGTGGTCACCGGCGACTGGGACGGCAACGGCACCACCACCCCCGGCGTCGTCCGCGGGAACACCTGGTACCTGCGCAACTCCAACAGCAGCGGTCCCGGCCTGGCGAGCTTCACGTACGGCGGCTCTACCGACCGGGTCGTCACCGGTGACTGGGACGGCAACGGTACGACGACGGTGGGGGTGGTCCGCGGGAACATCTGGTACCTGCGCAACTCCAACAGCAGCGGTCCCGGCTTGGCGGGCTTCGGTTACGGCGGGCCCTCGGACCGTGTGGTGACCGGCGACTGGGACGGCAGCGGTACGACGACGGTGGGGGTGGTCCGCGGGAGCAACTGGTACCTGCGCAACTCGAACAGCAGTGGCCCCGGCATGGCCGGCTTCGGCTACGGGGGTCCTTCGGACCGGCCGATCACAGGCGACTGGGACGGCAACGGGACGACGACCATCGGCGTGGACCGCGGCGCGAACTGGTACCTGCGCTCCACCAACACATCGGGGATCGCGACGACCTCGTTCACGTTCGCGCCCTAGGCGGAATGATCACTGCGGCACCCGAGGCGCCCGCCCACAGGTTTCGCACACAGGGCGGTCCCCGGGAGCGGCCGTGCGGGAATGGCTCCGGCCCAGTGGTGCCCAGCCGCGCAACTCACCCACTCGCGACGAGCCCACGGACGGCGCCGGCCCAGCCGTCGATGTGGTGGTCACGGTCGGCTGACCCGCCCGCTCAGTCCACCGGATGCTGAACCACGGTCTCTCCCTGGTCGACGCGCGCGAGGCCGGAGTCCTGCAGCGTGCCGAGATCCGTTCCACCCACCCGGCCCGTGACCGTCGCGACGCGTTCCCGGCCGCGGAGCCACGTCATCCGGGTCTGGGAGCCGCCGTGGTCCACGGTGTGGGTGGAGACCCGGGTGAGCGGCCCCGTACCTGACCAGGTGAGGTCAACGGACAGGCGCGGGGGGCAGTCGACCCCCGCGTCCGGATCGGAGACCGTGCAGACCGAGATGGGCACCGTCCCCCCAGCCGTTGACCGCGTCAACCGGGGTGTCCCGGACACGGCCGCAGTCTCGGTGCGTCCGAACCACTCGGCCACCGGGACGGTTCCGAACTCGCCGCCGACGACTCGGTAGACGAACGTCAGGGTGCGCAACACCGGGCCTCGCGAGCGGATCGGCGGACCGGCACCCGTCCACTCGGTCGTCGTGGCGTCGAACGCCATGACGGTGGTGTCCGTGCAGATCGCACCGATCCGCAGCGAGGGGCAGGTCGTCCACGTCGCTTCGGCGACCAGGCCCTGGAAACGAACCCCGAACACCTGCGTACGCGGCCCGCCGTTGGCGGATGCCGGTCCCGCGAAGGTCACCAGGGCGATCGGCCAGACGACGACTGCCGTCAGGAATTTCCGCATGACGCGTCCTTCCCCAGCTCCCCCGGTGAACCTTGGCGCGCCACCTCCGACCGCACAATGGCCGTCGCGCTCCCGAGCGCCGAATCGTTCGCACATCTGTACGAATTGCCGGTACCGTGCCGGTATGACGCTCGCGCACCAGCCGTCGATGTGGGACCTCGCGGAGGAAGCCGAACTCACGCCGCTCGCCGGACGGGCCGTGCGGCGCGAGCTGAGTCGCGGCGCCTGGGTGGATCACCTGCCCGGCTGGGTCGCCGGGTCCGAGGACGTGCTGGACGTCCTCCTCGGCGACATCGGCTGGCGGGAGGACCGCCGCCAGATGTACGAGCGGGAGGTCGCCGTCCCTCGCCTGCTGCGCTGGTTCGGCGGGAACGAGACCTTGCCGCATCCACTGCTCACCGAGGCGCGGTCCGCGCTGAACCGCTACTACGGGCCGGAGCCGGGTGAGCGGTTCGTCAGTGCCGGTATGTGCCTCTACCGCGACGGCCGGGACAGCGTCGCCTGGCACGGGGACCGGCTCGGCCGGGGGCGCTCGTCGGACACGATGGTCGCCATCGTGTCGTTCGGATCGCCGCGTCCGCTGCTGCTCCGACCGACCGGGGGCGGCGCGGCCAGCCTTCGGTTCCCTTTGGGTCACGGCGATCTGGTGGTCATGGGCGGTTCGTGTCAGCGCACCTGGGAGCACTGCATCCCCAAGACCAGCAAGCCCGTCGGGCCGCGGGTGAGCGTTCAGTTCCGTCCGGCCGGCGTGGCCTGACCCCGTCGGTGACCCCCGTGCAGGACCCCTCGTGGGCCGTGTATGGTTCTCCATGCGCCGCGCGGTCCGCAAGGGCCGCCGGACCGGCCCCCTGAGGGGGTGCTGGAAACCGGCGTAGAGTTGGACAACCAGCC
>JAOPWH010000196.1 GCA_025965795.1 Blastococcus sp. | reverse complement strand
TCACCCTGCCCGGCGTCACCCTGCCCGGCGTCACCCTGCCCGGCTCGGGCGTCTCGATCAGCCCGGCCCTCCCGAGCACTCCGACCGGCTTGGCGCCTTCGGTCTGCCTGGGCCCGATCAGCATCGGCCCCTGCCCGAGCACCTGAGCACGGCGATCTGACCACGGGGGGAGGCGCCGATCGACCCCACTAGGGTCGGAGGCGTCGTTGACGTCGCCGCGAGGCGGATCCAGTGCAGGGGAGGTCTTCGTGCCGCGACTGTCGATACGCGGCCTCCGGTCGACGCCCTCTCCCGGGAAACCGGACGAGGAGACGCGGGCACACGTCGCGGGAGCTGCGTCCGCTGCCGCCGCCGAGGTGGGCGGACCTCCGGCGGTGCGGTACGACCCCACCGCCGCGGCGTTCTTCGACGTCGACAACACGATGATGATGGGGGCCTCGCTGTTCTGGTTCGCCCGTGGACTGGCTGCCCGCAAGTACTTCACCACCCGCGACATGGCGGGGTTCTTCTGGCAGCAGGCCAAGTTCCGCATCGCCGGGACCGAGAGCAGCGCCGAGGACCTCCACACGATGCGCGAGAACGGGCTGGCCTTCGTCGCCGGGCGGCCGGTGGCCGAGATCGTGCAGGCCGGTGAGGAGATCTACGACGAGCTCATGGCCGCCCGCATCTGGAGCGGCACGCGGTCGCTCGCCCAGCAGCATCTCGACGCCGGGCAGCGGGTGTGGCTGGTCACCGCGACCCCAGTCGAGCTCGCCGCCATCATCGCCTCCCGGCTGGGCCTGACCGGGGCCCTGGGCACGGTCGCCGAGGTGGTCGACGGGCACTACACCGGGCGGCTGGTGGGTGAGCTCATGCACGGCCCCGCCAAGGCCGAGGCGGTGCTGGCCCTCGCCCAGCGGGAAGGGCTCGACCTGAGCCGGTGCACCGCCTACAGCGACTCGGCGAACGATCTGCCGATGCTCTCGCTGACCGGGACGGCCGTGGCGGTCAACCCCGACACCGAACTGCGCGCCGTCGCCCGGTCACGCGGCTGGGTGATCCGCGACTTCCGCACCGGTCGCAAGGCCGCCAAGATCGGCATCCCGACGGTGGCCGCCGCCGCCGTCTCCGGCGGGGTGGTCGGCGGCGCGATCGCGCTGCGACGCAGGAACAAGTTCCCGTTCTGATTGTCGGCCTCCGGCCGACACCGCGGCCGGCAGCCGTGCCCGCTGAGCGCTGAGCGAGTCCTGCCCCTCCTCATGGAGCCTTCGGCCCCATTCGTCCCGGCACCCTCGCGGGGCGCACCTCTGACCTTCCTCGGGGAGCCTTCGGCCCCCACTCGTCAGGTCAGCCCCAGACGCTCTTGCGCTGGAGCAGCAGCTGGTAGAGCGAGTGCTGGATCGTCTCCCGCACCTGGTCGGTCAGGTTGAACACGAGCATCGGATCCTCCGCGGCCGCCGGCCCGTAGGACGCCGTCTCGATCGGCTCGCCGAACGCGATCAGCCACTTCGACGGCAGGGGCACCAGCCCCAGCGGACCGAGCAGCGGGAACGTCGGCGTGATCGGGAAGTAGGGCAGCCCCAGCAGCCGGGCGGCGGTCTTCGCGTTCCCGATCATCGGATAGATCTCCTCCGCACCGACGATCGCGCAGGGGATGATCGGCACCCCGGTGCGCAATGCAGCGGTGACGAATCCCCCACGACCGAACCGCTGGAGCGTGTAGCGCTCGCGGAACGGCTTGCCGGTCCCCTTGAACCCTTCGGGGAAGACCCCGACCAGCTCGCCGTCGGTGAGCAGGCGCTCGGCGGCCTCGTTGCAGGCCAGCGTCGACCCGAACTTGCGGGCCAGCTCCCCCACGACGGGCATGTCGAAGACCAGGTCGGCGCCGAGCAGGCGCAGCCGCCGCCGGGCCGGGTGCTGGTCGTGCAGCGAGACCGCGGTCATCAGCGAGTCCACCGGCAGGGTGCCCGAGTGGTTGGCCACGAGCAGCGCTCCGCCGGAGGACGGCACGTTCTCCAGGCCCTGGCTCTCGACTCGGAACCACTTCGAGAACAGCGGGCGCAGCAGCGGGAGCAGGACGTGGTCGGTCAGGTCCGGATCGAAGCCGAACTCGTCGGTCTCGTACCCGCCGGTCACCCGCCGGCGCAGGAAATCCAGGCCGCCGGCCAACTGGTCCTCCCAGTCGGGCGGGGTCACCGGCGGGACGTAGGGCTCGTCGTCGTCGGGCCGCAGCGGGATGACGCGGGCCTCAGGCATCACGCACCGCCCGCAGGCCCGGGGCCGGTGGCGTCGGCCGCAGGCGTTCACCGACCGAGTCCGCGGTGTCGCCGACGCGTTCCACCACCGCACGGACGCGTGACGTGACCGCCTCGACCAGCCGGGGCGAGACCACCGGATCGACGGTGCGGGCATAGTCGGTCAGGGCGGCCTCTGTGGTGTAGCGCGGCGTGTAGCCGAACTTCGTGCGCAGGACCGTCGTGTCGACGACGCGGCCGAAGTTGAGGAAGCGCATCTGTTCCGGCGAGTAGTCGACGAACCCGAAGCGCCGCGAGAGCCGGCCCACCGAGCCGAGCGTCGGCGTGGGCAGCGGCACCTCGATGCGGCCCAGACGCCGGATCGCCTGGGAGAGCAGCACCGTGCCATCCCCGCCGACGTTCACCGTGCCGACGAAGTTCCCGGTCGTGGCGCGGGTGAGCCCCACGAGGGCGTCGGCCTAGTGCAGGAGCTGCACGCGGGCGTCGTAGCCGAGCGCCGTGGGCACCACGGGCATGCGGAAGAAGCCGGTGAGCAGCGAGTCGATCCGCGGTCCGATGAAGTTCGTGAAGCGCAGCATCGCGACGTCGACCTCGGGCCGGCGCCGCTGGAAGGCGCGCACGTAGCCCTCGATGTCGAGGCTGTCCCTGGCGAACCCGCCCGACGGCACGCGCCGGGCCTGCATCGTCTCGGTGAAGACAGCGGGGTCGCGGGACGAGGCGCCGTAGACGGCGCTGGTCGACTTCAGCACGAATCGGCGCACCGACGGTGCCCGCTGGCACGCGGCGAGCAGTTGCATCGTGCCGATGACGTTGAGTTCCTTCATCGGCCCGCGCCCACCGGACCCGACGGGGGTGGAGCTGATGTTCATGTGCACGACCGTGTCGACCGACGCTGCCGCGATGACCTTGCCGATCAGCGGATTGCGGATGTCGGCCCGCACGAACTCGGTGCGCCCGAGCCGACGGAGCATGGCCGGGGCCGGCGGAACGGTGTCCACCCCGATGATCCGCCCGATCGACGGATCGGCCGCGAGCTCGGCCGCCAACGCCCCACCCAGCCACCTGCTGACTCCGGTGACGAGGACGACGGACGGCGGCACGAGCCTCAGCTCACTTCTTGTTGCGCCGCTGGACGCGGGTCTTCTTCAGCAGCTTGCGGTGCTTCTTCTTCGCCATCCGCTTGCGGCGCTTCTTGATGACCGAACCCACGTGGTGCTCCCGACGTCGTGACGAAAAGAATCAGCTCGGATGGTGCCCTCGGGGTCTGCCGGAATGCGCAGCCCCTGGATCACCCGGCGACCGAGCGTACCGGCCGCCCCGCGGCGGTGACACCGTCACCCTCCGGGCGACACCGCGGCCACGTGCCGGCTCCTGTCGGGTGGAGCCGGCCCGTCACGCCTGCGCGGACCCCTCCGGGGCCCACTCGGCGCGACACTGCACGCGGTGGCGTCTCACGCACGGGCGACGACGTTGTCGCCAGCCACACTTCAGGCGATGTCGGTGTACGCGTCGCGCAGGTAGTCCTGCACGGCCCGCTCCGGCACGCGGAAGGAACGGCCGACGCGGACGGCGGAGAGGTCGCCGGCGTGGACGAGGCGGTACACGGTCATCTTCGAGACACGCATCATCGCGGCGACCTCGGCCACGGTCAGGAAGGTCACGGCCGCGCGGGGCGTCGGAACCTGCGGGCGCTGGCCGACCGGCATCGCGGCGGGGTGGGCGCCGGGCACGGGGCGGGCGACCGAGGAGGCCATGGGACGGCCGATCGGGCGGGGGCCGGGGATTCCCGGGCGGGCGATGGTGGCGGTGCGCTGGGGCATGGTCATGATTTCGTCTCCGGGCCTAGCTCACGTCGTGGCGCCGGCTTCCCCACCGGCAACTGAACACGCATGCGCTGATACAGAGCGTAAGGGGCCGACGGGACTGGTGCGACGGTTGAAGTCCACAGGCGGACCGGTCCGTCCTAGGCAGAACTCCACCTATGCAACACGCATCCCACGCGAAACGGCGGTTCTCCCGACACGGTCACGAGTCGGTCACACAGCGTCTACGACATTCGTCGACTTGTCGGTTATCGTGCCCGGCTCGCCGTCGCAGTGGGCCCAGGGGCGCACAGCCGCCCCACGGCCCCCTCGCGTCAGGACTCGCTCTTGCCGAGCTCCACCGAGCGATCGTGTGCCGCCTCGATCGCGGCGATCAGCGCCGCACGGACGCCGTGCCGCTCGAGCTCCCGGATGGCGGCGATCGTCGTCCCCCCAGGGCTGGTCACCGCCTCACGCAGTTGCACCGGGTGCTCCCCCGTGTCCCGCAGCATCACCGCGGCGCCCAGGGCGGTCTGCACGATGAGGTCCGCGGCCAGCGTGCGGGGCAGGCCCAGCAGGATGCCGGCGTCGATCATCGCCTCGACCAGGAAGAAGAAGTAGGCCGGTCCGCTGCCGGACAGCGCGGTGACGGCGTCCTGCTGCGACTCCGGCACCCGCCGCACCCGCCCCACCGCGGCCAGCAGCGCCTCGGCCTCGTCGAGGTCCGCCTCGGCCGCGTGCGCGCCGGCCGACAGCACGCTCATGCCCTCGTCGACGAGGGCAGGCGTGTTGGGCATGACCCGGACGACCGGGACCCCGGCGGGCAGCGCCGCCTCGATCCGCGCCGTCGGCACGCCGGCGGCGACGGAGACGATCAGGTGCCCCTCGTCGACGAAGCCGGCCAGCCGCTCCAGCAGTACGTCGATGTCCTGAGGCTTCACCGCCAGGAGCAGCACCCGGGCGCGCGCTGCGGCCTCGCCGAGGTCGACCGAGGGCACTCCGTAGCGCTCGGCGAGCTGGGTGGCCCGCTCGGGACTGCGCTCGCACACCAGGATGCCGTCGGTGCCACCCCGGCGGATCAGTCCCGACAGCAGTGCCTCGCCGATCTTCCCGCCACCGACGATGGCCAGGCCGCGGCGGCCGTCGGCGCTCACCGGCGACCGACCAGGATGCGCGGAACGGCGCGGACCCCGGACCCGGACGGCACGGCGACGCGCACGGTGGCACCGGCCGCCACCAGGCGCCGCTGTTGCTCGGTACGGACGCCGTAGGTCATCACGTGCTCCCAGCTGTCGGTTGTGCGGTCGTTCCAGGCCGCGCGTTCTCCGGCGATGGCGACCAGGCGGGGATCGTCGGCCGCGACGGCCGGGCGTCCGGTGCCGGCCATCAGGACGTTGAGGCACCGCACGAATGCGAGATCCGCGTCGGCACCGCGGCTCCTGGCGAGGCGGACGCGTCCACCGACGAGCTCCCGGCACAGCGCTTCGGCGGCCGGCTGCCCCGCGCGGACGACGACGCCGACGCCGGAGAGCCCCTCGGCCGCCGCACGGACGGGTCCGGGGGCACCGGAGAGGACGACGCCCAGACCTTGCCCGTCCGCCGCCGCGGCTACGGCTCTCGCGACGGCGATGCCGAGCCGATCGACCGGCACCGTGAGCTCGCACCCCGGTGCCAGGCCGGCGGCACCCACCTGTCGGATCAACTCGCCGAACGCGTCCGCGGCGTCGTCGCCGGAGCCGGGCCGGTGCTCCAGTGCCACCCTGAACCCACTGCCGAGCAGATCGGCGGCCACCCGCACCGGGTCCTCGACCTGCGCTACCGCCAGCCGGGAGCCGGCCAGGACGCGGTGCAGCGCGCGGGCAGGCGCAGCGGGTCCGGGCACGCACAAACCGTAGTGCTCCGGGGTGTGCCGTGTCGGGGGCCCGGGTAGCGGCGGCTCATGGCAGGAGAACTGAGCGGGATGAAGGTGGCGGTCCTCGCGACCGACGGCGTCGAGCAGGTCGAGCTCGACCGGCCCTGGCAGGCGCTGGAGGAGGCCGGCGCGGAACCGGAGCTGGTGTCGTTCGAAGCCGGCACGATCACCGCCTACGACCACATCGACAGGGGCGAGGACCGACGGGTCGACACCGTGCTCGCTTCGGCCGACCCGGACACCTACGCGGCGCTGGTCCTGCCGGGCGGCGTGATCAATGGTGACTTCGTGCGCGCCGACGCCGATGCGGTGGCCTTCGTGCAGGCCTTCTTCGACACCGGAAAGCCCGTGGCGGCCATCTGCCACGCGCCCTGGGTGCTGATCGAGGCCGGCGTGGTCCGCGGCCGGCGCATGACGTCATGGCCCTCGCTGCAGACCGATCTGCGCAATGCCGGGGCCACGTGGGTGGACGAGGAGGTCGTCGTCGACGGCAACCTGATCACCAGCCGGAACCCCGACGATCTGGACGCCTTCAGCTCGGCCATCGTCGAGGAGTTCGCCCGCGAGTCCGACGACCAGGCCGCCGACGCGACCGCCTGAGGTCAGGAGGCCGCGAGCAGAGCGGCGGCCGGGGCGATCGTGAGCAGGGTGCCGGCGATGACCAGCACGGCCAGCAGCCGCGGTCCCACCGGCTCCCGCCCCTGTCGATGGCGCCACGCCCCCACGCCGGCGACCAGACCGGTCACCGCCAGCGGAACCAGCAGGACGGCGAGGTAGGGCACGTTCTCCCACAGCAGGGTGGCGGTGAAGTAGATGCCGACCCCCGCGGCGAGGGCGATGAGCAGCTCGCCGGCGAACCGCAGCCACGCGAGCGCGCTCTCCCGCGGGGTGCTGTCGAGCTCCTCGGCGTCCGCGATGTCGTCGGGCCGCACCACCGGGATGGGCCCGGTGTTGAAATGCCCCTCCTCGGGCCGCCCCCGCACGGACACCGCGCGCTGCGGTGCGCTTCCCGCTCCGTGCTCGACCGCCCTCTGGGGTGGCCGCTCGCGGCTCCGCCGCTCGACGAACGGCGCAGGACCCGAGGGCATCGCACCGAACGGCTCCGCCCCGAAGGCGGTGGCACCGGAGGGCACGGGACCGGAGTGCGCCGGACCGGACGGGACACCCGGCTTGCGGTCCGGCCGGAGGCCCGGGATCGCGGCAGTCGACGGATCGGGGGGCCGGCGGGGCTTCTGCCGGCGTTCCACGGGCGGCCCGGACTCGCGCGCCGGTGCTGGGTCGCGGAGCGGTCCAGGGTCGCGCGGCAGGGAGCCGCGGGAGGGCTCGCGGCGCGGCGCCGGGGCGCGGGGCGCGTCCTGTTCGCGGCGGAGCTCCCGCTCCCGGCGCGGGGGCGGCGGATCGTCGACGTCGCTCTTCCGCCGGCCCTGGCCCGCCCGCGCGGCCGCACCTTCGGCGGCGGCCGCCTCCGCGCGTCGTTGACGGAGACCGGTCTCCTCGGGGTCGTCCCACCGACGACGGCGGTTCTGGCGGGAAGCGGACTCGATGCCGGCTTCGCGGAGGATCTCGGCCAGCGACCGCCCTCCGGTGTCGGGGTTCCAGTCCGGTTCGGCCATCACGCTCCTCCCAACGAGTCCAACCTGCGCAGGATGACACCTTCCCGCAGCGCCCACGGGCAGATCCGAACGCACGTTACGTCGAGTAGGCGCATGGTTGCTGCAGCGACAGCAGCTCCAGCGGGAACCTGGTGCGCGCGGTCGGGCGACACGCCGGGGAGCTCGGCCAGCGCGGCGGACTCGATCCGAGAC
Source organism: Blastococcus sp. (assembly GCA_025965795.1). Classification (GTDB taxonomy): domain Bacteria; phylum Actinomycetota; class Actinomycetes; order Mycobacteriales; family Geodermatophilaceae; genus Blastococcus_B. Next base: position 7,853 of record JAOPWH010000196.1, on the reverse strand, counting down.
ACGAAGCCGACCAGCTGACCCAGCCCGGCGCGGGTCAGCTCCCTCGGCACCTGCAGTCCGGCCGAGTACGGAGCGGCGCCGGTGAGCCGCGCGAGGGTGCGGAAGGTCTTGCTCGTGGCGGCCACGATGTCGGGGCGGCCGACGGACTTGAGCTGCTTCGCCGCGGGGCCGAGCAGGTCGGCGGCGTACGCGTCGAGCTCCGCCAGCGCGGCCAGGTCCGGGCGGCCGCCGTCGCGGGCGTCGGGGAGGAACCGCCGGGTCATCCGGCCGGCGCCCAGCGGCAGCGACAGGGCGACGTCGGGGTCCTCGTCCACGCCGCTGGCCAGCTCCAGGGAGCCTCCGCCGATGTCCAGGACGAGCAGCTTTCCCGCGCTCCAGCCGAACCAGCGGCGGACGGCGAGGAACGTCAGCCTGGCCTCGTCCTCCCCGGTGAGCACCTGGAGGTCCACCCCCGTGCGCTCACGGATCCGGGCGAGCACCTCCAGCCCGTTGTCCGCGTCGCGGATCGCCGACGTCACGAGGGCCATGAGCTCGTCGCAGCCCTGCTCCTCGGCCTGGTCGCAGGCCTTCTGCACCGCCCGCAGCAGCGCCTTCTCCCCCGTCTTGGACAACAGCCCGTCGGGGCCGACGTGCTCGGCCAGCCGCAGGACCGAGCGGTCGTCGTGCATCGGAGTGGGGTGCGCACCGCGATGCGCGTCGACCACGATCAGGTGGACGGTGTTCGATCCGACGTCCAGTACCCCGAGGCGCATGGGTCCAGTCTGCCTGGCCGCCTCCGGAGGCTCGCGCCGAGCGGAGCGAGGCCTGAGAGGGAAGGGGTCCTTTCTCTACGCTGAGCGGGTGCCTGACGCCCCGCCCGATGAGGTCCCGCTCGGCTTCGCGAGGGAGTGGATCGAGTTCGCCGACCCCGCCGATCCCGATCACATCGTGCGTGCCGACCTGACCTGGCTGGCCTCGGCCTGGACCTGCATCTTCGGTCGCGGCTGCGCCGGCGTCGTCGAGGGGCGGCCCGACGACGGCTGCTGCAGCCACGGGGCGTTCTTCGCCGACGACGACGACCTGGCGCGGGTCACGGCGTCGGTCGCCGATCTCACCGACGCCGACTGGCAGCTCGCGCCCGTCGGGCGGGAGGCGTGGACGGAGCAGGACGGCCAGGACGACGAGGGAGGGGTCCGGTCGATGCGCACCCGGGTGGTCGACGGCGCCTGCGTCTTCCTCAACCGGCCCGGGCATGCCGGCGGGACCGGGTGCGCGCTGCACGCGATGGCGCTGCGGACCGGCGTTCATCCGCTGACCACCAAACCGGACGTCTGCTGGCAGCTGCCCGTGCGCAGGGAGGAGGAGCACGTGGACCGGCCCGACGGCACGCGGGTGCTGCTCACCACCCTCGGCGAGTTCGACCGCCGGGGCTGGGGCGCGGGCGGCCACGACCTGCACTGGTGGTGCACCGGCGCCCCGGCTGCGCACGTCTCCCCCGAACCACTCGTCGACACCTACGCGGCCGAGCTCACCGAGCTGATCGGCCTCGCGGCGTACACCGAGCTCCGGCGGCTGACCGAGCTGCGCCTCGACCAGGGCCTCGTCGCCCCACATCCGGCCAGCCCGGTTCCGGTCGAGCTGCACCGCCGCCGTCCGGCGGGCTGAACCCGCGGCCGTGGTGCGGCGACCGCGGTCCCGACCTACTCTCGAACACATGAGCGAACCGCAGCCGGACTCCCAGCCCGACACCGCCTCCCCCGAGAAGGACCCGGCCGATTGGGTGACCGGCAACGAGCCGGCCACCGGAGCCCAGAAGAGCTATCTGGAGACCCTCACCCGGCAGACCGACGAGGACGTGCCGGAGGACCTGACCAAGGCCGAGGCGTCGCAGAAGATCGACGAGCTGAAGAGCCAGTAGGCGCCGACTTCAGGCCTCCAGCTTGTAGCCGAGCCCGCGCACGGTCAGCAGGTACTTGGGGGTCGCGGGGTCGGGCTCGAGCTTGGCCCGCAGCCGCTTGACGTGGACGTCGAGGGTCTTGGTGTCGCCCACGTAGTCCGCACCCCACACGCGGTCGATGAGCTGACCGCGGGTGAGCACCCGGCCGGCGTTGCGCAACAGGAACTCCAGCAGGTCGAACTCCTTCAGGGGCAGGGCGACCGCCTCCCCGTCCACGGAGACGACGTGCCGCTCGACGTCCATGCGGACCGGGCCGGCCTCGAGGACCCCCTCCTCGGACGCCGGCTCGGCGTCGGACCGGCGGCGCAGGACCGCGCGGATGCGGGCGACCAGTTCGCGGGCCGAGTAGGGCTTCGTGACGTAGTCGTCGGCTCCCAGCTCCAGGCCGACCACCTTGTCGATCTCACCGTCCTTGGCCGTCAGCATGATGATCGGCACGTTGCTGCGGGCGCGCAGCGCCCGGCAGACCTCGGTTCCCGGGAGACCGGGCAGCATGAGGTCGAGCAGGACGATGTCGGCACCGCCGCGGTCGAACTCGGCCAGCGCGTCCGGACCGGTGCTCGCGACGACGGCGTCGAAGCCCTCCCGGCGCAGCATGTAGGACAGCGCGTCGGAGAACGACTCCTCGTCCTCCACCACCAGGACGCGGATCATGACTTCTCCTTCGAGGCGACTCGGGTGGCAGATGCCGGAACGGCGGCGGGGACGCCGGCCACCAGGGGGATACGGAGGGTGAACGTCGAGCCGAGCCCCTCCTCGCTCCAGACGGTCACCGAACCGCCGTGGTTGCTGGCCACGTGCTTGACGATGGCGAGGCCCAGGCCGGTGCCGCCGGTGCTGCTGGCCCGCGACTGGTCCACGCGGTAGAAGCGTTCGAACACCCGGTGCCTGTCCTTCCGGGGGATGCCGATCCCGCTGTCGGTGACGGCGATCTCGGCGAAGCCGGACCGTGAGCGGGCGGCCAGGGCGATCCGGTTGTCGCCGGTGCTGTAGGCGACCGCGTTGGCCAGCAGGTTGGTGACCGCGGTGGTCAGCTGGCTCTCCACGCCCTGCACGACGAGGCCGGACTGCCCCCCGACCGCGATCTCCAGCCGCTTTGCCCTGGCCGCCATGCGGGTGCGGTCGACGGCCTCGGCCAGCACACGGTCCACCTCGACCGGTGCCAGCTCGGGTAGTGGATCGCCGCCCTGCAGTCGGGACAGGTCGATCAGCTCACGCACCAGGCGGGCCAGCCGCTCGGACTCGTGGGCGATCCGGGCGGCGAAGCGCTGCACCGCCTCGGGATCGTCGGCCGCGCCCTCGATCGCCTCGGCGAGCAGGGCCAGTGCGCCGACGGGCGTCTTCAGCTCGTGGCCCACGTTCGCGACGAAGTCGCGGCGCACCGCCTCGACCCGGCGGGCCTCGGTGACGTCCTGGAGCACGAGGGCGACCGGACCGGGCGCCGGCGTGGTGCCGCTGTTCAGACGGACGCCGTGCACGCCGATGAGGCGGGGCCCGGCGCCGGCCAGGCTCCCCGGGAGCCGGACGTCGGCGCGCCGGCTGCCGGTCTCCCGCACGGCGCGGGACAGCTCGACGAGGTCGGGCACGAGCAGCCGGCTACCCCGGACGACGCCGAGGGCGCGCGCGGCGGGGTTGGCGAGGACCACCGAGTCGTCCACGGCCACGAGCACCACGGCCGGGTCCATGAGGTCGACCAGCCGGCGGGTGAGCGACGCCTCGTGCAGCGAGAGCACCTCCGCGTCGGGGCTCGCGCCCCCCGGGGTGCGGGCGCGGACCAGCACCGTGCCGACCACGACTCCGCCCAGGAGGAGGCCGACCACCAGCGCCACCAGTGGACTCACACCGTCGATGCTAGGTCCGACCCGCAGCCGTACGGACCGATCCGGCGGGCCTTCCGCCCGGACGGGTCAGGTGTTCACCTCAGGGTGGGACGGCGTTCACCGGAACGTCGCGGAGCAGGGTCGTTCCAGGCCTAGCCTCGTTGTCAGCCCCGGATCGACGGGGTGCGCATCGATGAGGAGGCCGACCCGTGCGGGACAGCTACCGCGAAGAACTCGACGACATCCGCACCTGCCTGGTCGAGATGTCGAACTCGGTGGGTTCCCAGATGAGCACCGCCACGACCGCGCTGCTCGACGCCGACGTCGCCCTGGCCGACCTGGTCATCGCCGGGGACGAGCAGATCGATGCGACCCGCGAGAGCATCGACCAGCGCTGCTTCACTCTTCTGGCCCGTCAGCAGCCGGTGGCCACCGATCTCCGCACGATCGTCACCGCGACCCGCATCGCCAGCGACCTCGAGCGGATGGGCGATCTCGCCGAGCACATCGCGAAGGTGGCGCGGATGCGCTTTCCCGACCACGCGGTGCCGCAGGAGGTCCGGCCCGCGTTCCTCGAGGCCGGGCACGTGGCGGAGATGCTGGTGGCGAAGGCCGGCCTGGTCATCGCCAAGCGGGACGTCGAGGCCGCCCGCGAGCTGGAGACCGACGACGACGCGATGGACCGCCTGCACCGAGGACTGTTCCGCGAGGTGCTCTCCGCCGACTGGCCGTACGGCATCGAGGCCGCCATCGACATCACCCTGCTCGGCCGCTACTACGAGCGCTTCGCCGACCACGCCGTCAGCGTGGCGAGAAGAGTGGTCTACCTGGTGACCGGCGAAAGGCACACGACGACATCGTCATCCTCCGGATGACGCCGCGGCCAGGAGCCGTTCCGCGATGACACTGCGGTCCTCCGGACCGCGCCACGGCCAGGAGCCGTTCCCCTGCCGGACTGAGCCCCGCTGTCAGTGCTCGGGGGAGCCTCCGGCCCCCCACTCGCAGCGACCGTTGCTACCTCTTGCCCTGGTTCTTGACCGCTTCGATGGCGGCGGCCGCGGCGTCGGGGTCGAGGTACTCGCCGCCGGGCTTGACGGGTCGCAGATCCGCGTCGAGGTCGTAGCGCAACGGAACCCCGGTCGGGATGTTCAGGCTCACGACCTCCTGGTCACCCATGCCGTCGAGGTGCTTCACCAGCGCCCGGAGGCTGTTGCCGTGCGCGGCCACGAGCACGGTCGCGCCGCTGCGCAGGTCGGGGACGATCGCGTCGTACCAGTACGGGAGCATCCGGACGACGACGTCCTTCAGGCATTCGGTCGTGGGCCGCGCCTCGGGTGGCAGGAAGCCGTAGCGGTCGTCCTCGTCCTGCGAGAACTCGCTGCCGGGCTCGATCGGCGGCGGCGGCACGTCGTAGGACCGGCGCCACGTCATGAACTGCTCCTCCCCGAACTCGGCGAGGGTGGCGGCCTTGTCCTTGCCCTGCAGCGCACCGTAGTGCCGCTCGTTGAGCCGCCACGACCGCCGCACCGGGATCCACTGCCGGTCGGCCTCGGCCAGCGCCAGCTCGGCCGTGGAGATCGCCCGGCGCAGCAACGAGGTGTGCAGGACGTCGGGAAGCAGGTCGTTCTCGACCAGCAGCGACCCGCCCCGCGCGGCCTCGATGCGGCCCTGCTCCGACAGGGGGTCGTCCTCCCAGCCGGTGAACTGGTTGTGCTTGTTCCACTCGCTCTCGCCGTGGCGGAGGAGGACCAGCGTCCCGGGTGAGGTCACGCCGACATCCTGCCCGACGCCTCGACCCCGGGCACCGCGGGCCTCAGGGGGTCAGCAGCGGCCAGACCAGCCAGAGCTCGAAGACCGCCGGCGGAGCCAGCCCGGCCAGCAGCCAGGCGCTCCGCACACGACGCTCCGCGCCCCACCGCACCGCGGCGACCAGCCCCACGCTGCACGTGATGCCGAGGCCGAGCCACAGCACGATCGCGGCGACGTCGACGGTCAGCAGCTGGGCGAAGACGAGCTGGACGGCGCACACCAGCAGCGGATAGACCAGAGCCGAGGCGGCGACGACGCCCATGAGGTTCCGGCCGCGACGCTGCGGATCGGGCTGCGCACCCGGCCGCGTCCCCGGGGGATCGGGCTGCGGTTCGGGTACGGAGTGACGCATCGCCATCACGCTAACCGCGCGCCACGATGCTCGGCGTCACCCGCCGGCGGCCCGGGAGCCACACGAGCACGATCACGGCAGCGATCAGCGCAGCCGCGGCCGTGCCGACAGCCGTCAGATGCATGGCCGCGACGAACGCCTCCCGGGCCGGCTCGACCAGGCCGGCGGCCGCACGGGCCGCCTCCGGATCGCCGGCCGCCTGCGCCTGGCTCACGGCCTCCAGCGTGCCGACGATCGACTGGCCGGCCTCGGCCCGCACACCCGCGGGCAGCGCGTTCACCGCCGTCCCCAGGTGTGCCGAGTAGGCCGCGGCCAGGACCGACCCGAGGATCGCCACGCCCAGGGCACCGCCGACCTGGCGGACCGAGTTGTTCACCGCCGCACCGGCGCCGGCCTTCTCGCGTGGGACGACCGACATGATCGACTCGGTGGCCGGCGCCATCACCGCGCCCATCCCGACGCCCTGCACCGACAGGATCAGCAGGAGCAGCCACAGCGGCGAGGTCTGGTCGAGCAGCTGGAACCCGGTGAACGACAGCGCGATGAGCACGAACCCGCTCCCGCAGACCGCCTTGGCCCCGAACCGCTCGGCCAGCCGCGCACTCCGCGGAGCCATGAACGCCATGCCGATGGCGACCGGGATCAGGGCCGCACCGCTCTGCAGCGGGCTGTAGCCGCGGGCGCCCTGGAGGTAGTAGACGAGGTAGAAGGTGGCGCCCTGCAGAGCGAAGAAGTTGAGGCCGAGGGCCGCCGCGGCCGCCGAGAAGGCGGGGTTGCGGAAGAGCGAGACGTCGAGCGCGGGATGGCTCGAACGCCGCTGGATCCACACGAACAGGATCAGCAGGAGCAGGCCGCCGATCAGGGGGACGAGGACGCCGGGCGTCGCCCAGCCGCGGCCCGAGCCGCCCCGGATGATCCCGTACACCAGCCCGGCGAGGGCCACGATCGACAGCAGGACGCCCGGGACGTCGATCCTCCCCGGGCTCGGGTCCTTGGACTCGGGGACGACGGCCAGGATGGCGACGATGCCGAGCAAGGCGACCGGCACGCCGATGAGGAACACCGCCCCCCACCAGAAGTGCTGGAGCACCGCGCCACCGGCCAGCGGTCCCCCGGCGACGGCGATGCCGGCGGTCCCCGCCCAGACGCCGATCGCCCGGCCGCGCTCACCCGGCGGGAAGACGTTCGTGATCACCGCGAGCGTCGTCGGCTGGACGGCGGCGCCGCCGATGCCCATGACCGCGCGCCAGGCGATCAGCTGCACCGGGCTGCTGCTGAAGGCGGCGAGGACCGAGCCGAGGGCGAAGATGGCCAGCCCGATCAGCAGGACCTTGCGCCGGCCGATGCGGTCGCCCACGACGCCCCAGGAGAACAGGAGGCCGGCGAACACGAGGATGTAAGCGTCGATCACCCACTGCAGCTCGCCCTGCGTGGCGCCGAGGTCGCGTTGCAGCGTGGGCAGCGCGACGTTGAGGATCGTGTTGCCCATGATCACCACGAGCAGGCAGACGGTCATCGTGGCGAGGACCCACCAGCGACGGGAGTAACCGGGCTCCTCCTCCGCCGTCGCGGAGGGGGTCGTGCGATCCGTCGCGGTCACGGCCGGCTGGGATCGGCGTCCGGGCGGCGTGCGGGATCGGCGAAAGCCGCGAACGCTTCGAGATTGCGCAGCGACTCGCCGCGCTTGACCCGCCAGTCCCACTCGCGACGGATGGAGCTGCCGAAGCCGATCTCCAGCATCGCGTTGAAGTGGTCGTCGGCGTAGCTGAGCACCGCGCCCAGGATCCGGTCGATCTCCTCCGGCGTGATCGCGGCGTGTGGCAGGCGGCCGGTCAGGTAGACGTCACCGACGCCGTCGATCGAGTAGGCCACGCCGTACATGCGCGCGTTGTGCTGGAGCAGGTAGGTCCAGAGCTGCTCACGGTTCTCGTCGGGC
>JAOPWH010000181.1 GCA_025965795.1 Blastococcus sp. | reverse complement strand
TCTGCAGTGCCTCGAGCTGGGTGCGCTTGTCGTGCTGGCCGAGCGCCGGATAGAAGGCGGCGAAGGCCCGCACCGTCGCGGCGTGCATGATCTCCGCCCCGGCGACGACCATCTCGTCGGTGGCGTCGGCGCCGTACAGCAGCTCGCGCACCATCTTCCGGTGCCGCGGGTGCGAGGGGGGCAGCAGCTGACGCAGCCGCTCGAGGACGCGCGCCCCGCCGATCGCGACGGTGACCATGCCGGGGGCGAGCTTCAGCTGCAGCCTCTCGCCGAGGGTCCGGCCCGCGGGGGCGAGGTCGCCGGCGGACGTCGAGACGAGGGCGACGCCGCGCACGCGATCGCCGAACAGCTCGGGCCTGGCCGCGGCCAGGGCCATGATCGTCATGCCGCCCATGGAGTGCCCACCCAGCACGACCGGTCCGGTCGGCACGAGCTGGTCGAGCAGCTCGCCGAGATCGGTACCGAGCTGGTCGATGCTGAGCTCGCTCACGTCGTCGGCGTATCGGCCCCAGGTCGACCGGCCGTGCCCGCGCTGGTCGTAGCGGACCAGCCGGAGCTCGCCGTCGGCGATCCGCGGCGCGAGGAGGTCGGCGACGTCGTCCCAGGCCGCCTGCGCCAGCGTCCAGCCGTGGGCCAGGACGAGGGTCACGGGGGCGTCGTCGGAGCCGTCGACGACGGCGTGCAGCTGGGCGCCGTCGGCCGTGCGGACGCCGGTGACGCGGCGCCGGACGGTCTGCGGGGACGCGGTCACGCCGCCACCTCCGAGTGCTCCGAGGGGGCACCGGCCGGAACGCCGACGTAGTTCTCCCGGTCCAGCTTCTTGGTGAGTTTCCGGAACCGGAAGGTGAAGTCGGGCCAGAGCGTGGTGTTGTGCCCGTGCTTGTCGAGGTACCAGCTGGCGCACCCACCGGCCAGCCAGACCGTGCCCTTGGACTTCTCGGCGATGAGTGCGCGGTAGGCGTCCTGCGCCTCGGTCGTCGTCTCCAGGACCGCCAGGCCCTCGGCGTCCATGGTCCGCAACGCGTCGTCGACGTAGGCGACCTGCGACTCGATCATGTAGACCATCGACGTGTGCCCGACCCCGACGTTGGGCCCCACCAGCAGGAACAGGTTGGGGAAGCCGGCGACGGTGGCGCTGCGGTTGCTGACCATGCCCTCGGACCAGACGCCGGCCAGGGTGCGGCCGTCGCGTCCGCAGATCTTCTCGGCGATCGGCAGGTCGGTCACGTGGAAGCCGGTGGCCAGCACGATGGTGTCGGTGGGCCGCTCGACCCCGTCGGTGGCGACGATCGAGTGTGGCCGCACCTCCGCGATGCCGGCCGTGACGAGCTCGGCGTTGGGTGCGGCGACCGCCGGGAAGTAGTCGTTGCTGATGAGGATTCGCTTGCAGCCGATCGTGTAGTCCGGCGTGAGGGCCTTGCGCAGCTTGGGATCGCGCACCTGACGGTGCAGGTGGGCCCGGGCGAGCTTGCCGACCGGCTTCAGGAAGCGGCGGTTCTTGGCCATCCCGATGACCAGGAACTCCCGGAAGAGGTACAGCATCGCCCGCACCGCACGCTGCAGTCCCGGGACGAACCGGTAGAGCCGGCGCATCGCGGGCTTGACGGGGTGGTCGGTGCGCGGCACCACCCAGGCGGGCGTGCGCTGGTAGACGGTGACGCTGTCGACGACCGGCTGGATGGCGGGCACGACCTGGATCGCCGAGGCCCCGGTGCCGATGACCGCGACCCGCTCGCCGCCGAGGTCGTGCTCGTGGTCCCAGCGGGCCGAGTGCATGACCGTTCCGGCGAAGCTGTCCAGCCCTCGGATGTCGGGATAGGTCGGGTCCGCCAGGGCGCCGGCGGCGGAGACGAGGACCCGCGCGCGGAACTCCCCGGCCGTCGTGGTGACGAGCCACCGCCGGGCGTCGTCGTCCCATCGGGCGCTCGTCACGTCGGCGTCGAAGACGCAGTGCCGACGGACGTCGAACCGGTCGGCGATGCCCCGCAGGTAGGCCTGGATCTCCGGCTGCTCGGAGTAGGAGCGCGGCCAGTCGGGGTTCGGTGCGAACGAGAACGAGTACAGGTTGGACTGCACGTCGCACGCGGCGCCGGGATAGGTGTTGTCCCGCCAGGTCCCGCCCACGTCCCCGGCGCGCTCGAGGACGACGAAGTCGCTCTCGCCCCGCTGCGTGAGCGTGACGGCCATGCCCAGCCCGGCGAAGCCGGAACCGATGATCGCGATCCCCACCTCGCGGACGGTGCGGTCGGCCTCCGGCGTGCTCTCTAGCGTGCTGGTCACCTGGACGAGCTCCCATTCTCCGGCTTGCTGAGCAACGCTCAACAAGCTACAACGACCCCTGAGCAGTGCTCAATTCGAGAGCAGCAGACCCAAGGAGCATCGATGGCTCGCAGCCGCACGTCCCTGTCCGGCAAGACCGTCCTCATCACCGGTGCCGCGCGGGGCATCGGTGCCGCGCTGGCCCGCAAGGCGGCCGCCCGCGGTGCCCGGGTCGCGCTGGTCGGTCTGGAGCCCGAGCAGCTGGCCGCCGTCGCCGAGGAACTCGGGCCGCAGCACCTGTGGGTCGAGGCCGACGTCACCGACGCCGAGGCGCTGAGGACGGCGGTCGAACGCACCGTGGACACCTTCGGCGGGCTCGACATCGTCGTCGCCAACGCCGGGATCGCGCCGCTCACCACCGTGATGACCAGCTCGGCGCACGCCCTGGCCCGCACGATCGAGGTCAACCTGATCGGGGCGATGCTGACCACCCACGCCGCGTTGCCGGAGGTGGCGAAGCGCAAGGGCCACGTGCTGCTGATCAGCTCCGCCGCCGCGTTCACCGTGCTGCCGGGCATGAGCGCCTACTGCGCCGCCAAGGCCGGGGTCGAGCGGTTCGGGGACGCGCTGCGGCTGGAGGTCGCCTATCGCGGCGTCACCGTGGCCAGCGCGCACCCCACCTGGATCGACACCGACATGGTGCGCGACACCGAGGCAGCCCTGCCCACCTTCGCCGAGACCCGCGCGCACCTCCCCGGCCCGCTGGGTGCCTTCACCTCGGTCGAGGCCTGCGCGGAGGCGCTGGTGGAGAACCTGGAGACCCGGGGCCGGCGGGTGTTCGTGCCTCGGTCGGTGGGTGTCGTCGCGGCCCTGCGCCAGCTCGTCACCGGCGTGCTCGCCGAGAAGGTGGCGATGAAGGTGTCGGCCAGGCGCGTGCCGCAGCTCGAGCGCGACATCGCCGCGCTCGACGGCCAGGAGTTCGGCAAGAACTCCGTGGGGGACAAGGTCGGGAAGAACCCCGCCGCCTGAGCCGTCGACCGGCGCGCGCTCAGTCCTCAGGCAGGAAGGGTGCGCTCAGCTCACGGACGCGGGCAACGGTGATCCCGTTCCGCTGCTCGATCGACAGCCGGTGCTCGGAGGGCTCCACCTCGAGCAGTGGCCGCAGCTCGCGTCCCTGGGGACGGACCGTCGTCACGAGTTCCAGGGTCGACGGCTCGTAGCCCGGCAGGTCCGTCGACAGCCACCCGAACGTGGTGGTGCGGTCGCCGGGCGACGCCGTGAGCTGCTGGAAGCTCGCCTGGCTCTGGGAGACCCACACGCCCCACTCGAAGTCCTGGTCGGCGTCCACCACGTGGATGGGGAGGACGGCGCGGACGAAGAGCCCGACGTCGGGGATCACGCAGGTGTCCGACGTCAACCGGTGTCCAGGGGTGCCCACCATGTGGTCCCACCAGAAGGCCGGCGCGTCGAAGCCGACGGCGGGAGGCAGACCCCCGTGCACCTGCTCGCAGCAGGAGCAGGTGTAGCCGTGGTGCGTCGTCGTCATGCGGCACGGTAGGCAGCGGGGCCGGCCGACGCACCGATCCACCCCGGTCGTGGGACGGGAGTGGCTAGCGGGTCCACTTCCCGGCGCGGCCGACGGCGTCGCGCCAGCGGTCGTGCCGGCCGTCGTCCCGTCGTCCGGGCTCGGGCTCGAACCGCCGGTCCAGCGCCCAGGTCTGTGCCAGTTCGTCGGTCGAACCCCAGACCCCGGTACCGAGACCGGCGAGGAAGGCCGCGCCGAGCGCCGTCGTCTCGGTGACCTGGGGACGGCGGACCGGCACGCCGAGCTGATCGGCCTGCAGCTGCAGGAGGAGGTCGTTCGCACTGGCCCCGCCGTCGGCCGAGAGCTCCGGCACCTCCAGCCCCGCCTCGTCGACCATCACGTCCACGACGTCGCGCACCTCGAACGCCATGGCCTCCAGGGTCGCCCGGGCCAGGTGAGCGCGCGTCGTCCCTCGGGTGATGCCGAGGATGGCGCCGCGGGCGTGCGGGTCCCAGTGCGGCGCGCCCATGCCGGTGAGCGCGGGGACGAACACGATGTCGCCGGAGTCGGGCACCGTGCGGGCCAGCCCCTCGATCTCGTTCGCCGAGTCGATCAGCCCCAGCCCGTCGCGCAGCCACTGCACCGCGGCGCCGGTGACGAAGATGGCGCCTTCGAGCGCGTAGACCAGCCCGTCGCCGATGTCCCAGGCGACGGTCGTCAGCAGGCCGGCATCCGAGCGCACCGGCGTCGTCCCGGTGTTGGTGAGCACGAACGAGCCGGTGCCGTAGGTGCACTTGCTCATGCCGGGGGAGTAGCAGGCCTGCCCGAACAGCGCCGCCTGCTGGTCGCCGGCGATGCCGGCGATCGGCAGCTCGAGGCCGAGGAACGAGTCGGGGTCGGTGGTGCCCACGACGCCGGAGCTCGGCACGATCTCCGGGAGCGCCGACCGCGGCACGTCGAACAGGTCGCACAGCTCGTCGGACCAGCCGCCCTCCACCAGGTCGAACAGCAGGGTCCGGCAGGCGTTGCTCGCATCGGTGACGTGCGCGGCCCCGCCGGTCAGCCTGGCGATCACGTACGAATCGACCGTGCCGAGGGCGAGTGCGCCGTCCCGGACGCCGGACCACAGCTGCGGCTCGTGCTCGGCGAGCCAGGCGAACTTCGTGCCGGTGAAGTACGGGTCCAACCGGAGCCCGGTGAGCTCCGCGACCCGCGGCTCGTCGGCGCGCAGCCGGTCGCAGATACCGGTGGTGCGCCGGTCCTGCCAGACGATGGCCGGCCGCGGTGACCGGAGGGTGCGGCGGTCCCAGACGACCGCGGTCTCCCGCTGGTCGGTGATCCCGATGCAGCTCGGCTGCTGATCGGTGCCGGCGAGGGCCTCGCGGCAGGCGGCGACGGTCGCCGTCCAGATGTCGTCGGGCTCGTGCTCCACCCAGCCGGGGCGGGGGAACAGCTGCGCGAACTCGCGGTAGCCGCGGGACAGGACGTCGCCCTGCTCACCCACGACCAGCGCCGTCACCCCGGTCGTTCCTGCGTCGATCGCGAGTACGGGCACGGACGGCTCCCTTTTTTTCCAGGCTGGTTCCTCATCCTTGCGCGGGGTGCGCACCCGACGCAGGGAGGGTGACGATCATCCGGGTGCCCGGCGATGCGTCCTCGACACGGATGCTGCCCTCATGGGCGAGCAAGATCTCCCTCACGATGGCCAGGCCCGGCCCGACGCCGCCGGCACCGCGGCTGCGGCCGCCGTCGAGCCGGGTGAAGCGGTCGAACATCCGCTCGCTGTCTGGTGCGGCTACGCCCGGGCCGTCGTCGGCCACCACGAGCACGGCCCGCCCGTCGCTCGACCTTGTACCGACCTCGACGGTGCTCGTCGCGTAGCGGACAGCGTTGTCGACCAGGTTGGCGACGACCCGGGCGAGCAGGCCGGGATCTCCGGGAGCGAGCAGGCAGGGGTCGAGGCGCCGGCGGGCACCGAGCAGCCTGGGGTCGAGGCACCGGAGAGCGCCGCCGACGCGGACGGGACCGGGGGGCACGCCGATCCGGCCGGTGACGTCAACCACCAGTTCGAGGGCCAGGAGTAACTCCTACCGACCGGGTCGGTCTCAGGAACAGACCGCCCGGTCGGGGGCGCCCGTCGCGGACCGTACCGTTCGCGGCGTGCGGCGCTTCTTCTACGACACCGAGTTCATCGAGGACGGCACCACCATCGACCTCGTCTCGATCGGCGTCGTCGACGAGACGGGGCGGGAGTTCTACGCCGTCAGCACGGAGTTCGACCCGGACAGGGCGATCCCATGGGTGCGGCGCAACGTCCTGGACCAACTGCCGCCGCCGGCCGACAAGGCATGGCGGAGCCGCGAGCGCATCCGCGACGACCTCCTGGCCTTCCTCACCGGGCCAGGCGAGGAGATCGAGCTCTGGGCGTGGTTCGGCGCCTACGACCACGTCGCCCTGTGCCAGTTGTGGGGCGCGATGCCGGCGCTGCCGCGGCCGATCCCGCGGTTCACCCGGGAGCTGCGCCAGCGCTGGGACGACGTGGGGCAGCCGCCCCTGCCGTCGAAGCCGACCGGGACGCACGACGCCCTGGTCGACGCCCGCTACAACCTGGTCCGCTGGCAGGCGATGCAGGCGGCGCGCCCGGAAGACGCCCGCTAGGCAGGCAGCACGGCCTGGGTGCGGGTGACGTGCGGTACCGCCCGGCCGTGGTCGTCGGACACGTCGACACCGACCACGACGAAGGAGCGCCCCACGTGCAGCGGCCGCGCCCCGGCTTGGGCTCGGCCTGCCCGGACGCCCCGCATCAGCGACGTCGACGACGACCCCGTGGAGGTCGACGCCCTCTCCGGCAGGTTGAGGAAGGCGCACACGGTGCCGCTCGTCCGGTCGCCCGAGGGGAACCTCCAGGTGGCCTACGACGCGACGAGTGCGCACCGCGAGGAGGCACTCGAGGTCTGGGAGCGGGAAGTGGACCGGGCACGCGCGGCACAACGGGCACGCCGACCTGCTGCGCGAGGGCATCGACGGCGTCACCGGGGTCTACCGCAGGTTCGCCCAGTCCTCGGGGTGCCGGCGCAGGTGCTCGGCGACGGTCAGCGCGGGGCGGCCGGTCAGCCTCGGGACGACGTCGCTGACGGTGGCGAGCTCGCCGGCCGCGATCGCCAGGTAGCTGGTCACCCACCCCTCGATCTCCCAGTCGGGGTGTCCCGAGGGACGGCGGGTCGCCCACGCCTCCTCCACCGTCTGGTCGCGGTACTCGACAGGCCGGCCGGTGATCTCGCTCAGCACGGTCGCCGCCTCGCTCATCGACAGCGCCTCGGGGCCGGTGACCGCGAGTGCCTGGCCATCGAGGGCCGTCGAGTCGTCCAGCAGCACGGCCGCGGCGACGTCGGCGAGGTCGTCGCGGGAGACGAAGCTGGTGCGGCCCTCGCCCGCGGGTGCCGCGATGACCGCCCGCCCGTCCCCGACGGTGGCGAAGAACGGCACGAAGTCCGCGTACATGCTGTGCCGGAGGAAGGTCGCCCGCACTCCGGTGGCGGCGATGCGGGCCTCGGTCGCGGCGTGCTGGCGCACCAGGGTGAAGACCGCGTGGGGCGAGGCGTTCAGGAACGACGTGTAGACGATCCGCTGCACGCCGGCCGTGACGGCCGCGTCCACGGCATCCACATGCTGCTGGAGTCGGTCCTCGGCCTCTGCGGCCGACACGAGGTACAGCGTGGAGACGCCGGCCAGTGCCGCGGTCAGACCGGCGGGGTCGGCGTAGCCGCCGGGGTTGGCCACCACCTCGGCGCCCTCGACGTCCGGAGCGCGCGAGGCGTCGCGCACCACGAGCCGAAGCGCGACGCCGTCGGCACCGGCGAGCCGTTCGGCCACGCGCCGTCCGAGTGCTCCCGTGGCGCCGGTAACGGCGATCAGCCTGGTCACGCGACCGACGCGGCCCCTGCCGGGCACCGCCCCGACCCTGCGAGGGGTGGGGAGCAGGGGTCCTTTCTCTGCGGCATCATGACGCCCAGCAACACCCGCCCCGCCACGAACGTTCCCGGAGGAACTCCCATGCGCATCGGCATCCTGACCGGCGGCGGCGACTGCCCCGGTCTCAACGCGGTGATCCGCGCCGTGGTCCGCAAGGGCGTCGGAGAACACGGCGACGAGGTCATCGGATTCCGGGACGGATGGCGCGGCGTGCTCGAGGGCGACACCGTGCCGATGGACCTGCCCGCCGTCCGGGGGATCCTGCCGCGCGGAGGCACCGTGCTCGGCACCTCCCGCACGAACCCCTACGCCATGGAGGGCGGTGGCGAGCGAGCCATCGAGAGCCTGCGGCGGCTCGGCATCGACGCGCTGATCCCGATCGGCGGAGAGGACACCCTCGGCGTCGCGACGAAGCTCGCCGAGTCGGGGATGACCGTCGTCGGTGTGCCCAAGACGATCGACAACGACCTCGACGGCACCGACTACACGTTCGGCTTCGACACCGCCGTCGGCGTCGCGATGGAAGCGATCGACCGGCTGCACACCACCGGCGACAGCCACCACCGCACGCTGGTCGTCGAGGTGATGGGCCGGCACGCGGGCTGGATCGCCCTGCACGCCGGGATGGCCGGCGGTGCGAACGTCATCCTCATCCCCGAGAACCCCTTCTCCGTCGACGACGTCGTCGCCCACTGCCAGCACCGGTTCGACTCGGGGTACTCGCCGATCCTCGTGGTGTCGGAGGGGGCGAAGCCCAAGGACGGCGACCTCGTGCTCACCACCGGCGAGAAGGACGCGTTCGGGCACGTGCGGCTCGGTGGCATCGGCGCGGCGCTGGCGTCGCTGATCGAGGAGCGCACCGGGCGGGAGGCGCGGGCGGTCGTGCTCGGGCACATCCAGCGCGGCGGCACCCCCTCGCCGTTCGACCGGGTGCTGGCCACCCGGTTCGGGCTGGCGGCTGTGGACGCGGTGCACGACGGCGAGTCGGGGGTGATGGTGGCGCTGCGCGGCACCGACATCGTCCGCATCCCGCTCTCGGCCGCGACGGCGCAGCTCAAGCTGGTTCCCGTGGAGCGGTACGCCGAGGCCGAGGTGTTCTTCGGCTGACGGCCCCGCCGCAGGGGCCCGGTGCGAGCTGGCGAGTGCCGGAGGGCGGCGGGGTCCTTTTGCGTACCCTGTGGGGCGTGAGTCTCCTCGAACCTGCCGAGCTGGTCCCCGGTCTGGACCGGTGGCGGGATCTTCCCGCCGCCCAGCAGCCGCAATGGCCCGACCGGCCGGCGCTCGACGCCGTCCTCGACACGCTCTCGACCGTGCCGCCGATCGTGGCGCCCGCGGAGGTCGACACCCTCCGCCTGCAGCTGGCCGATGTGGCGCAGGGCAAGGCGTTCCTGCTCCAGGGGGGCGACTGCGCCGAGACGTTCGACCTCAACACCGAGCCGCACCTGCAGAGCACCACGCGCACGCTGCTGCAGATGGCGGTCGTCCTCACCTACGGCGCCAGCGTGCCCGTGGTGAAGGTCGGCCGGGTGGCCGGGCAGTACGCCAAGCCGCGGTCCTCCGACCTCGACGCGCTCGGCCTGCCGTCCTACCGCGGCGACATGGTCAACTCGCTGGAGCCGGTGCTGGAGAAGCGGATCCCCGACCCGTACCGGCTGGTCCGCGCCTACGCGAACTCGGCCGCGGCGATGAACATGATCCGGGCCTACGCGCGCGGCGGACTCGCCGACCTGCACGCGGTGCACGACTGGAACAAGGACTTCGTGGCGAACTCGCCGGCGGGGGTCCGCTACGAGGTCATCGCGCAGGAGATCGACCGGGCGCTGGCCTTCATGAAGGCCTGCGGCATCGACTCCGACGCGCTGCGGGGAGTGGAGCTCTACAGCAGCCACGAGGCGTTGATCCTCGACTACGAGCGCGCCCTGCTGCGGGTGCACGAGGGCCGCGCATACGACCTGTCAGCGCACTTCGTCTGGGTCGGCGAGCGCACCCGGCAGATGGACGGCGCGCACATCGAGTTCGCTTCGAAGATCGCCAACCCGATCGGCGTCAAGATCGGTCCGACGACAACGCCCGAGCAGGCGACCGAGCTCGTCGAGCGGCTCGACCCCGACGGCCTGCCCGGCCGGCTCACGCTGATCAGCCGGATGGGCAACGGGAAGATCCGCGACGTCCTGCCCGCGATCATCGAGAAGGTCACCGCCAGCGGACACCAGGTCGTCTGGCAGTGCGACCCGATGCACGGCAACACCCACGAGTCGCCGTCGGGCTACAAGACCCGCCACTTCGACCGCGTCGTCGACGAGGTGCTGGGCTTCTTCGACGTCCACCGTGCACTGGGCACCTGGCCGGGTGGCATCCACGTCGAGCTGACCGGTGAGGACGTCACCGAGTGCCTCGGCGGGGCCATGGAGATCAGCGACGAGGACCTCAACAGCCGGTACGAGACGGCCTGCGACCCCCGGCTGAACACCGGGCAGTCGCTGGAGCTGGCGTTCCTCGTCGCGGAGATGCTGCGGGGATGACCGACGCTGCTGACCTGATCGACCTCCGCTCGGACACCGTCACCCGGCCGACCGCCGGGATGCGGCAGGCCATGGCCGAGGCCGAGGTCGGTGACGACGTCTACGTCGAGGACCCGACCGTCCGCGCCCTGGAGGAGCGGACGGCGGACCTCTTCGGCCACGAGGCGGCGCTGTTCGTGCCGTCGGGCACCATGGGCAACCAGATCGGCATGCGGCTGGTCTGCGAGCCGGGCCAGGAAGTGCTCTGCGACGCCGACGCGCACGTGGTCACCTACGAGATGGGTGCCGCCGCCGCGATCTTCGGCATCTCCACCCGGACGGTCGTGTCCGCGGGTGGGCGCCTGGACGCCGACCAGCTCATCGCCCAGGTGCGGCCGAAGGACAACTGGCACCTGACCGCCACCGCGGCGGTCGCGGTCGAGAACAGCCACAACCGCGGCGGCGGGCTCGTGCAGCCGCTCGGTGAGCTGCAGAAGCTGTGGAACTGGTCGCGAGAGGCCGACGTCGCCGTGCACCTCGACGGTGCTCGCATCTGGAACGCGGCTATCTCCTCGGGCGTGGACCTCGCGACGTACGGCCGGCTGGCCGACACCGCCTCCGTCTGCTTCTCCAAGGGCCTGGGGACGCCGGTCGGCTCGGTGCTGGTCTCCTCCGCCGAGCGGATCGCGACGGCGCGGCTCTGGCGCAAGCGGCTCGGCGGTGGGATGCGCCAGGTCGGGGTCCTCGCCGCGGCGTGTCTCTACGGCCTCGACCACCACCTCGACCGGCTGGCCGAGGACCACGAGCACGCGCAGTTGCTGGCCAAGCGGCTCGGCGTCGACCCGTCGGCGGTCGACACGAACATGGTCGTGCTGGACGACGTGGCCGCGCCCATGGTCGCCGAGGCGGCCAAGGCCCAGGGCGTGCTGGTCAGTCAGGTGAGCCCGAGCCGCATCCGTCTGGTCACGCACCTCGACGTCGACCGCGCGGCGATCGACCGCGCCGCGGACGTGCTGGGCGAGTTGCTATGACATTGCGGTCCTCCGGACCGCACCGCGGCCACGTGCCGTCCCGGCGACGCTGAGCCGCTGCGTCCCGCCTGCGCGGAGCCCTGCGGGCCCCACTCGGCGCGACAGTGCACCGCTCAGTCGGTGAAACCGTGCGTGGCGACGAGCGGCAGGTGACCGCCGCGCAGGCCGGCCAGCACCCGCAGCTCGTGCGGAACGACCGGTTCGGGCAGTGCGGTCAGGTCGAACCAGCGTAGGTCGGCGGACCTGTCCGCTTCGAGGCGTCGCGGCTCGCCGTCCCACCGGCGGCACTCGAAGAAGAAGTCGACCCGCTCGTCCTCCGGTCCGTGCGGAGCGCTCGTGCGATGCAGGACCGCCCGCGGGACGAGGTCGCGGGGATCGATCGCGATGCCGAGCTCCTCGGCCGCCTCCCGGACGGCTGCCTCGAACACCGATTCGCCTGCTTCGACGTGACCTGCGGCGGCCGCCACCGCCCAGTGCCCGTCCATGGAGCCGGTCCCTCGCGCAGCTGGAGGAGGACCTGCTCGGTCCCGTCGGTCGTGCGCCGCAGCAGCACGTAGGCCGCGGGCACCACCCGGAATCGCGTGCTCATCGCTCACCCATCCAACCGAAGAGCCGGGCCGCCCGCGATGCGGACGACCCGGCTCTCCCGGACCGGCTGGGCTCAGTAGGCGCTGTACAGCAGGTCGTTGTTCGCGGTCTTGCTGGTGGGGACGGCGTCCTTCGTGGTCGCCGCCTGGATCGCCGTGGCCACGGTGGCAGGGCTCGCGGCCGGATTGCCCTGCAGGTACAGGGCAGCGACGCCGGCCACGTGCGGCGTGGCCATCGACGTTCCGCTGATCGTGTTCGTGGCCGTGTTGCTCCGTCGCGAGTACCAGTCGCTGGTGATGCCCACGCCGGGTGCGAACAGGTCGACGCACGTGCCGTAGTTGCTGAACGAGGCGGCGTTGTCCGTCTTGTCCGTCGCCCCCACGGTCAGGGCGTCCGGAACGCGCGCGGGCGAGGAGGCGCAGGCGTCCTGCGGAACACCCAGGGAGTTGCCGTTGCCGGCGGCAACCGCGTAGGTGACGCCGTCGGCGATCGACTGCGTCACCGCGCTGTCGATGGCGGGGCTGGCGCCTCCGCCGAGGCTCATGTTCGCCACTGCCGGCGCGTCCGCCTGGTGGTTCGCGGTCACCCAGTCGATGCCGGCGACGACGCCGGAGGTGCTCCCGCTGCCGTTGCAGTCGAGCACCCGGACAGCGACCAGGTTGACTCCCTTGGCGACGCCGTACTTCTGTCCGCCGACGGTGCCGGCGACGTGCGTACCGTGACCGTTGCAGTCGTCGGCCGGCGTGCCGATGTTGACCGCGTCGTAACCCGACTTCGCCCGGCCGCCGAAGTCTGTGTTCCCGAACTGGATGCCGGTGTCGATGATGTACGCGGTGACCCCGGCGCCCGTGGCGGTGTAGCTGTAGCTGCTGTCGAGGGGCAGCGTCCGCTGGTCCGTGCGGTCCAGGCCCCAGGTGGCCGAAGTCTGTGTCGCGGACAGTGCGACCGGCCGGTCGCGCTCGACGGCGACGACGCCGGGCAGCGACTTCAGGCGGTCGGCGACCGTGGTCGGCAGCGAGATCGCGAAGCCGGAGAGCGCCGCCGTGTACTGGTGGGTGATCCGTCCGCCGAGCCGGGCCGCCCGCGTGGCGACGGGCGCGGGAACGGTGCCCGCCTTGAGCGTGACGATGTAGGTGGCGACCGACGTGGGGGCGGCTGCGGCGGTGCCGGCAGTGGCACCGACGCCGGAGGCGGTCACGACCGCCACCGCGACGGTGGCCAGGGTCCTTCGGATCTGCACAGGCATGCTCCTCGCTCGCGGACGGCGGCACTCATTGCTGCCGTTCGGGTGCGGAGAGTGAAACCGATGGATGCCCGGAGCGGAACACCGTCGTGCGGATCCGCAGGTGGCGACCGCGTGTCGCGGGACCCGGGCGTGTCGGGGACGCCAGGTCAGGCGGCCTCCGCGGACGCCGTCCCGTCCCGCAGGCCGCAGAGCAGGGCGATGTCGCGGGCATGGCCGGCCGACGGCGAGCCGTCGAGCTCCGACGGGGTCTCCACCACCACCGGTACGCCGGCCATCGACGGGTGGGCCAGCAGTTCCGCGAACGGCGCGAGGCCGATGGAGCCGGCGCCGATGGTCGTGTGCCGGTCCCGCCTGGAACCACACGCGTCCAGCGAGTCGTTGGCGTGCACCAGGCCCAGCCGGCCGGGCCCGACCGCCGCCTCGAGGGCGTCCAGGGTGGCGGTCATCCCGCCCGGCGCCGAGAAGTCGTGCCCGGCGGCCCACGCGTGACAGGTGTCGAAGCAGACGCCGACCAGTGGGTGGTCCTCCAGCGCCGCCAGGTAGGGCCCGAGGTCCTCGACGGTGGCGGCCAGGGACTTCCCGCCGCCCGCGGTGGGCTCGATCAGCAGCCGCGGCCCGTCGTCCGGAAGGGTGTCGAGCACCGGCAGCAGCCGCTCGCGCAGCTGACGCAGTGCGGCGTCGTAGCGGTCCTCGCCGACGGCGGAGCCGGCGTGCACCACCACGCCGCGGCAGCCGAGCGCCGCTGCGCGGGCCAGGTTGTGCGTGACAGCGGCGATCGACTGCTCGACGGTCGCCTCGGTGGGGGAGCCGACGTTCACCAGGAGCGGGGTGTGGACGAACGACGGGATGCCGCGCTCGGTGCACCCGGCGGTGAACAGCGCGTCCTGGACGGGGTCGCCGTCGGTCCGCCGCCAGCCCCGAGGGTTGCCCACGTAGACCTGCACCGCTCCGGCGGCGACGGCGTCGGTGTAGGCCAGCCCACCCTTGGCCAGCCCACCCTTGATCTGGATGTGCGCGCCCACGGGTGGCACACCTTCGGCCCCCTTGCAGGGGCCCGCCGCGAGCCTGCGAGTGGTGGGGAGCAAGGGGGTCCTTTTAGAAGAAGCTGGAGAGGATCTTGACCGCCGTGCCCTGGTCGACGACCGTGCCGGCCTTCGGGTTCTGCCGGAGCACCTTGTCACCGAACCAGTCGGTGGCCTCGACCTTGAGCCCGGCCGCCTCGAGGATCTTCTTGGCGTCGCCGGTCTTCTTGCCGGTGACGTCGGGCACCTTCACCTGCGGCACGCCGGCGGACACCTGGATGTCCACCTTGCTGCCGAAGGCCACGGGGCCGGCGTCGGGCGCCGGGGCGACCGCCATGACCTCGCCCTTGGCGACGGCGGCGCTGCGGCCGTCGGGCACGCGGTT
Source organism: Blastococcus sp. (assembly GCA_025965795.1). Taxonomy (GTDB): domain Bacteria; phylum Actinomycetota; class Actinomycetes; order Mycobacteriales; family Geodermatophilaceae; genus Blastococcus_B. Next base: position 14,809 of record JAOPWH010000181.1, on the reverse strand, counting down.
GACCGTGAAGCCCAGCTGCTCGAGGTTGGCCTTGGCCACGTCGGCGGTCTGGCCGATCACGTTCGGCACCTCGACCGGCTCGTGGCCCTGGCTGACCAGCATCTTGACCACCTGGCCGCGCTTGAGCGGGGTGCCGGCCGCCGGGTCGAACCCGACGACCAGGCCGGCGGCCAGGTCGTTGTCGTAGCGCTTCTCGGTGGTCACCTGGATGGGCACCGATTCCTGCAGCTTGGCCAGCACCTTGGCCGCGTCCTGCGCCACGAACGCCGTCGCGACGACGAAGCGCTCCGGCCCCTTGGAGACGACCAGCTCTACGTTGGTGCCCCGGATCGCCTCGCCACCCTCGGGGTCGGCGGAGATGACGACACCCTCGGCGACGTTCTCGCTCCACTGGTCCACGACCGGGTTCGGGTCGAGGCCCGCCTCCTGGATCGACGCGACCGCGTCGTCCCGCTGCAGCCCGGCGAGATGGGGCACCTCGGTCCAACGGCCCGATCCGAACCACCAGCCGATGGCTCCGATGGTGACGGCCAGGAGCAGCACGATGGCGATCGCGAAGCGGGCCCGGCGGCGCCGGATGTGCTGGGGGACGCCGGGGCGGGGTCGCTCGGGCGCGGGCCGTCGTCCCGCGACGTTCGTCGTGGGCCCGGCGCCCATGCCCGGAAGCATGCTGGTCCGGCCGGCGCGGTCGGACCGGTGGTTCAGCACCGCGGTGCCAGGGTCGCTCGGGTGCCGGGGCCGGGTGGGGCGGTTCGTCGGCCGGAGCGTGCCCGGGCCGGCGGTGCTGCGGCCGGTGGGTACGGGTACGGACTCGACGCCGAGGTCCTTGCGCAGGTCGGCGAGCTCGGCCAGGAAGGCGCCGGCGTCGAGGGGGCGGCCGGCCGGGTCGCGCCGCGTCGTCCGGGCGACCAGCTCGTCGACCTGCCACGGCAGGCCGGGAACCTCCACCGACGGCGCCGGGACGTCGTGGTGCACGTGCTGGTAGGCGACGGCGAGGGGGGTGTCGCCACCGAACGGCGGATGGCCGGTGAGCATCTCGTAGAGCACGATGCCGGCGGCGTAGATGTCGCTGCGGGCGTCGGCCCGGCCGCGCTCCAACTGCTCGGGGGAGAGATACGCCACCGTGCCGATGAGCACGCCGCCGGTCTGGCTCGTCTGGCCGGTGCCGACGACGGCGCGCGCGAGTCCGAAGTCGGCCACCTTGACGACGCCGTCGGTGCCGATGAGCACGTTCTCGGGCTTGATGTCGCGGTGCACGATCCCGGCCCGGTGTGCGGCGGTCAGGCCGGCGAGCACCGGCTCGAGCACCGCGCAGGCCTCGGCCACGGTCAGCCGTCCGCGGGCCTGCAGCAGGTCGCGCAGGGTGCGCCCGCGAACCAGCTCCATGACCAGGAACACCAGGCCCTGGTCGCTGCCCTGGTCGCTGACCGAGACGACGTTGGGATGGCTGAGCATGGCCGCGGCGCGCGCCTCGCGGGTGAACCGGTCGACGAAGGTCGGGTCGTGCACGAGGTGGTCGGCCATGATCTTGACCGCCACCGTGCGGTGCAGCCGCAGATCGGTCGCGGAGTAGACGGTGGACATGCCGCCACGCGCCAGCCGCTCCTCGAGGCGGTAGCGCCCCTCGAGGGTGAGGCCGACCGCGGGGTCGGTCACGGCGGTGTCCACCCGACCGAGTGTAGGAGCGGAAAGCGCGGGGACCGGCCCACCACGCGGTGCAGGGGACGCCCGGTGCGCCTGGTGCGCATCTTTCAGCCGAGGTCCAGGCCGGGGTAGAGCGGATGGGCGTCCAGCAGCTCGGCGGCGGCGGCCCGGGTCCGGTCGGCCAGCCCGTCGTCCATCGTGTACTTCGCCCGGGACGGCTCGCCGGCCGACGTCGTGGTGGGCGAGGTTCCGGCGAGCACGTCCGCGATCAGCGCCGCCGTGCGGTCGAAGTCGTCGGCGCCGAAACCGCGGGTCGTGAGCGCCGGTGTGCCCAGCCGGATGCCCGAGGTGTACCAGGCGCCCTGCGGATCGGCCGGGACGGAGTTGCGGTTGGTCACGATGCCGGCGTCCAGCAGCGCGGACTCCGCCTGGCGGCCGGTGAGGCCGAACGTGCTCACGTCCAGCAGCACCAGGTGGTTGTCCGTGCCGCCGGTGACGAGCCGGACGCCGCGGCGCATGAGCCCCTCGGCGAGGGCGACGGCGTTGTCCACGACCGCCTGCGCGTAGTCGGCGAACATCGGCATGCGGGCCTCGGCGAGGGCGACGGCCTTGGCTGCCATGACGTGCGGCAGCGGTCCGCCGAGCACCATCGGGCAGCCGCGGTCGACGGCGTCGGCGAACTCGGGCTGGGCCAGGACGAGACCGCCGCGCGGGCCGCGCAGCGACTTGTGCGTGGTGCTGGTGACGACGTGGGCGTGCGGCACCGGGTCGAAGTCGCCGCGGAACACCTTGCCGGCCACCAGCCCGGCGAAGTGCGCCATGTCGACGACGAGCGTGGCGTCGACCTCGTCGGCGATCTCGCGCATGGCGGCGAAGTCGACCTTGCGCGGATAGGCGCTGTAGCCGGCCATGAGGATCAGCGGACGGAACTCGCGGGCCTGTGCCCGGAGGGCGGCGTAGTCGAGCAGCCCGGTCTCCGGATCGGTGCCGTAGGAGGACTGGGCGAACATCTTGCCGCTGATGTTCGGGCGGAAGCCGTGCGTGAGGTGACCGCCGGCGTCCAGCGACATGCCGAGCATCCGCTGGTCGCCCAGCGCCGAGCGCAGCGTGGCCCAGTCGTCGTCGGACAGGTCGTTGACGTGCTTGGCGCCCGCCTTGGTCAGGGCCGGCAGCTCGACCTTCTGGGCCAGCACCGCCCAGAAGGCGACCAGGTTGGCGTCGATGCCCGAGTGCGGCTGGACGTAGGCGTGCGCGGCGCCGAACAGCTCCCGGGCGTGCTCCGCGGCGAGCGCCTCGACCGTGTCGACGTTCTGGCAGCCGGCGTAGAAGCGGTGCCCGACGGTGCCCTCGGCGTACTTGTCGCTGAGCCAGTTGCCCATGGTCAGCAGCACCGCGGGGCTGGCGTAGTTCTCACTGGCGATCAGCTTGAGCGAGCCCCGCTGGTCGGCGAGCTCGGCGCCGATCGCGTCGGCGATGCGGGGCTCGACCGCGCCGATCACCTGCAGCGCGTTGCGGTAGGCGGCCGACGCCGTGGCGGCGTCGAAGGCGGGGGTGACGGCGGTGGGGGCGGGGACGGTCATCATCGGGCTCCTGCGCGAGGTGGTCAGGGAAGGTGCCCAGGCGCCCGGCGGGAGAACTGCGGGCCGCTCCCCGGTGGTGGTCCACCTCGAAGCGCCAGTCACGGCCCCGGGGCAGGTTAGCGCGCGGCCGTCACGGTGTCGCGGGGCACCGTGCGGACGTCGGCCAGCCCGCACAGGGCCATCGTGTGCGCGAGCTGCGCCGTGAGGCCGGCGAGCACCCGGCTCACGCCGTCCGCCCCGCCCGTCGCCAGCCCCCAGATGACCGGGCGGCCGACGAAGACGGCCCGCGCGCCCAGGGCGAGGGCGGTGAGGACGTCGGAGCCCGAGGACAGCCCGCCGTCGGCGTAGATCTCTGCCTCGGCGCCCACGGCGTCGACCACCTCGGGAAGGGCGTGCGCGCTGGCGACGACCGGGTCGGCTTGCCGGCCGCCGTGCGTGGAGACCCACACCGCCGCCGCGCCGGCCTGTGCGCAGCGGGCCGCGTCGTCTCCGCGGAGCACGCCCTTCACGACGACCGGAAGGCCGGACAGCTCACCGAACCGGCCGATGTCGTCGAAGGTCCAGGGCGGCTGGCCGGTTACCGGCGGCGAACCCCCGACGGGGTGGTTGGGCAACGCGAAGTCGGCGGGCAGGGCGAAGTCGTTCGCCCGGTCGCGCAGCCGCCGGCCCAGCACCGGCAGATCGACGGTGAGCACGATCGCCCCGTAGCCGGCGTCGCCCGCGCGCCGGGCGAGGTCGTCGGTGTGGGCGGGGGAGTGCAGGCGGTAGAGCTGGAACCACCGTGGCCCGACCGGTTCGGTGGCCGCGACATCGGCCAGGGCGGTGCCGGCGGACGTCGACACGGTCATCAGCGCACCCACGGCGGCGGCACCCCGGGCGGTGCCGCGCTCGCCGTCGGGATGGGCGAGACCCTGGTAGGCCCAGGGCGCCACGCCGATCGGCGTCCGGACGTCGGTGCCGAGCACCGTGGTGCCGACGTCGACCGCCGACACCCCGCGCAGCACCCGTGGCCGGAGGCGCCACGACCGCCAGGCGCCCGCGGCCTCGCGCAGCGTCGTCTCGGCGTCCGCGCCGCCGGCGTAGTAGTCGGCCACCTCCGGGGGGAGCAGGTCCCGCGCCCGGGCCTCGAGGGCCGCCAGGTCGAGGGCGCCCGGGTCGTCGGGAACCGCCTCCCCGCGCCGCCGTTGCGCGAGCGCGCCGGGGACGGTGCGGGAGCGATCGGGAGGCGCCATAGGCTTGCACCCTATGGACACGCTCACGCCCGCGGAGGTGGCCCAGCTACTGGGCACCTCGCCCAACCGGGTCCGGCAGTTGCTGCGCGACCGCAAGCTCATGGCGGTGCCCGGCAGCGGCAACGGCAAGATCCCGGCTGCCTTCGTCCAGGACGGCGTCATCCTCAAGCACCTGCCCGGTCTGCTGACCGTCCTGCAGGACGGCGGGTTCAGCGACCAGGAGGCCTTCGACTGGCTCTTCCGGGAGGACGAGTCGCTGCCCGGCACTCCCGTCCAGGCGCTGCGCGACGACCGGCACACCGAGGTCACCCGGCGCGCCCAGGCCCTGGCGCTGTAACCGGTTCGCGATGGCGCAGCTGACCTATCTGGCGCTGCTGGTCGGGTGCCTCGGAGTCACGGCGCCGTTGGAGCTGGTGCTGCGGGTGCGGGTGTACCCGCGCTGGCGGCGGCTGCTGCTCGCGGTTCTGCCCGAGTTCGTCGTCTTCGTGGGATGGGTGCTCTACGCGATCGCCGAGGGGCACTGGCACTACAGCGCCGAGCGGACCCTCGGCGTGCGGCTGCCCGGCGGCATCCCGGTCGAGGAGGTGCTGTTCTTCCTCGTCGTCCCGGTCTGTGCGGTGCTGGCGCTGGAGGCGGTGCGGAAGGTGACCGGTTGGGACGCCGGTTATCCCGCGGAGGAGGCACAGCGATGAGCTACTCGGCGCTGGCGGTCGCGGCCGTCGTGGGCGTGCTCGTCGTCGACCTGGCCGTGTACCGCACCCGCATGGTGACCCGCCGGGTCTTCTGGGTCGCCTACGCCATCATCGTGGTCTTCCAGCTGCTGATGAACGGGGTGCTCACCGGCCTCGACGTCGTCGTCTACGACCCCGCCGCGATCTGGGGTCCGCGGATCGCCTACGCGCCGGTGGAGGACCTGCTGTTCGGCTTCGCCCTGGTCACCCTCACCCTGGCCACCTGGGCGGCGGTCAACCGGCGGGCAAACACGGCCAGGCGCCGCGACTTGGAGACCGATACCCGCCGGTCGAGCACCCGGTAGTCGGCCCGCTCGATCTCGGTGAGGATGCCGCCGTAGAGCGCGGTGGCGGCACGGACGCAGTCACGGGACTCCGGTGCGAGCAGCGGCGTGCCGGGGGCGGCGTCGTCGTAGCGGCGCCGGACGACGGCGACCATGTCGCGGATCAGCGCCGCGAACCGGGCGTCGTGGCGCTTCTCGGCGAGCTGCTCGCGGGTGACCCCGTGCGCGGCCATGGCGTCGGCGGGCAGGTAGACCCGGCCGCGGTCGACGTCCTCGGCGACGTCGCGGAGGAAGTTGGTCAGCTGGAAGGCCTCACCGAGCGCGATGGCGTGCGGCGCGGCCTCCTCTCGGGCCACCCCCGGCGCGGTGCCGAGCACGGGCAGCACCTGCAGGCCGATCACCGACGCCGATCCCCACATGTACCGGTCCAGCGCCGCCATGTCGGCATAGCCGGTGACGTCGAGGTCGCTGGTCATCGCCGCGAGGAAGTCGACGAGGTGCTCGACGGCGATGTCGTAGCGCCGGTAGGTGTCGACCAGGGCGAGCCGGACGGGGTCGTCGGACCAGCCCGCGTCCAGCTCGGCGAGCACGGCGCGGGACCACTCGGCGAGGTCGCCGGCGGGGTCGGGGCCGGGCAGGTCCACGAGGTCGTCGGCGGTTCGGGCCGCGGCGTAGAGGGCGTGCACCGCCGGCCGTCGGTCGGGGGTGAGCAGCCGGGTGGCGAGGTGGTAGCTCTTGCCGTGCCGGGCGGCGATGGCCGCGCAGTGCGCGTAGGCGGCGGTCAGATCGTCCTCACGGCGGGCGACGGCCGTCATGGCTGCCCCGTGATCCGCTCGGCGGCCAGCCGCCCGCTGATCAGCACCATCGGTACGCCCACGCCCGGCTGGACAGAGGAGCCGGCGAGGACCACGTTCTCCGGGCCGCGGCGGGGGAGGGTCGGTGGCCGGAAGGGTCCCGTCTGGCCGAACGTGTGGGCCAGGGCGAACGGCGTTCCGGCCGCCATGCCCTGCGCCGCCCAGTCCAGCGGGGTGGCCAGTTCCTCGACCTCGATCGCGTCGGTGATCCCCGTCCAGCCCCGTGCCTCGAGGACGCCGAGGATCTCGTCGCGGTAGCGCGGGCCGAGCGCCGTCCAGTCCAGGTCGGGGTTGCAGCCGCTGCGACGGTCCAGGTTGGGGGTGGGGGCGACCACGCTGAGCACCTGGCCGCCGTCGGGGGCCAGGCTCCGGTCGGTGTACGACGGCATGCTGATCAGCAGGCTGGGATCGGTCATCGGGCGGCCCTCGCGGGTCAGCTCCTCGAAGACCTGCCTCCAGGCGGCACCGAAGCTGATCGTGTGGTGCTGCTGTCCGGGCAGCTCGGCGCGCACGCCCAGGTGCAGGGCCACGCAGGACGGCGAGTACACCGGTCGCCTCGGGCCGGGAAGACCGGGAACCAGTCGGTGCGGCTGGTCGGTCGTGACGACGACGGCGTCGGCGGGCAGTCGCTCGCCGTCTGCCAGGCGGGCGGCCGTGACGCGCCGTCCCGACGTCTCCAGCTCCTCGACCTCGGTGCCGTAGCGGAAGCCGACTCCGGCGTCGGCCGCGGCCCCGGCCAGGGCGCGCGGCACCGCGGCGATGCCCCCGACCGGGTGCCAGACGCCGGCCCCGATGTCGAGCTGGGCTATCACGGCGTAGGCGGCGATCGCCCGGTAGGGCGAGACCCCGGCGTAGAGCGCCTGGAAGCTGAACAGCCGGCGCAGCCGGTCGTCGGCGAAGGACCGTTCGACGTGCCGGGAGAGGCGGCGGAAACCGCCCCGGCGGGCGAGCGCCACGAGCTCTGGGCCGAGCAGGTCCAGCGGGGAGTCGAGGTTGCGGTCGATGAACGTGCGCAGCTGCAGTCGGTACAGCTCGGCCAGGTCGGCCAGGTAGCGGCGCAGCGCATCGGCCTCGGCCGGCCCGCACGTCCGCGCCACCTCGGCGGCGAACGCGTCGGGATCGGCGTGCACGTCGAGGTGCGAGCCGTCGGCGAACTGGGCCCGGTACGTCGTCTCCAGAGGCAGGAGGGTGAGCCGCTCCTCGAGTTTCTCGCCGACCGCCCCCAGCGCGTCGGCCACCAGTTCGGGGGCGGTGAACACCGAGGGGCCGGTGTCGAGGGCGTAGCCGTTGCGCTCCACCCGACCTGCGCGTCCGCCCGGGCCGGCACCGCGCTCGACGACGGTGACCTCCCGGCCGGCGCCGCGCAGGCGCAGGGCGGCCGACAGCCCGGCGAGGCCGGCGCCGACGACGACGACGCGGTCGGTGCGGCCGGGAACGGTGCGCACGGTCAGGCGGTGCGCGACGTGGCGGCGACGGCCAGCGCGTCGAGGGCGTTCCGGGCGTCGGCGTGGATGGGCGCCGCCGCGATGGCCTCGCGCGCGACCGCGGTCTGCTCGGTGATCCGCTCCTCGACCCGGGCGCGGGCGCCGGTCGTCTCGAGGAGCCGCCGGAGCGCGTCGAACTGCTCGGGGCCGCAGTCGGGGTTGCCGAGGCACGCCTCGAGAAGCCGGTGTCCGGCGGCGTCGGTCTCCTGCTCGGCGAGGGCGATCAGCAGCGTCTGCTTGCCCTCGCGCAGGTCGTCGTCGGCGGACTTCCCGGTGACCGCCGGGTCGCCGAAGACGCCGAGGACGTCGTCCCGGAGCTGGAACGCCTCGCCGAGCGGCAGGCCGATGCCGGTGTAGGCCTGCACGACCTCCGGGCCGGCCCCGGCGATGGCAGCGCCCAGCTGCAGGGGGCGCTGCACGGTGTACCCGGCGCTCTTGTAGCGGGCGACGGTCAGCGCGCCGTCGGGCCCGGGCAGGCCGCCGGCGGCGCGGAGGAGGTCGAGGTACTGGCCGGCCGTGACCTCGGTGCGCATGGTGTCCCAGACGCCGCGGGCACGGATCAGGGCCGGCACCGAGATGCCCGAGCGGCGGAGCAGCTCGTCGGACCAGACGAGGGCCAGGTCGCCGACCAGGATCGCCGCTCCGGTGCCGAACATCTCGCCGTCGCCGTTCAGTTCGCCGTACGCGTGCCGGGAGGCGAAGCCGATGTGCGTGGCGGGGCGACCGCGGCGGGTGCGGGCGCCGTCCATGACGTCGTCGTGGACCAGGGCGCTCGCGTGCACGAACTCCAGCGCGGCGACCGCCCGCAGGACGGATTCCTCCGTCTCCTCCGACGGCGTCGAGCGCGCCCCGCGCCACCCCCAGTACGCGAAGGCCGGGCGCAGGCGCTTGCCACCCGAGGCCAGGGCCCGCACCTCGTCGACGACGGGCTCGAGCGTGGCGTCCATGGCGGCGAGGATCTCCCGCTGGCCATCCAGGAACTCGGTGAGCGCCTGGCTCACCGAGGCCCGCAGGAGGTCGAGGTGCGCGGCCGCCAGTGGCGGATCCGGGCGCACGGCGGGCTCGCGCTCCTGCGCCCTGGTGGTCACCCGCCCAGTATCGCCCAACCCGGTGGGGCGCGATTCCTGAAGAAGGACTGATCCCTGGATGCGGCTCATCGACGCTCCTGCTTTTCGGCGACGGTCGCGGCACGGGTTGCCGCTGAGGCCACCTTCGGTCGGAGGGAGCCGTCTGGATGCAGCCGGGACGCACGTACTCTTCGGGGCCGTGACCCCGACCGTGCGCGAGCTGCTCGCCTCCGAGCGCCCGACCTGGTCGTTCGAGTTCTTCCCGCCGAAGACCCCCGACGCCGAGCCCCAGCTCTGGACGGCGCTCCGTGAGCTGGAGCGGTTGCACCCCTCGTTCGTGTCGGTCACCTACGGCGCCGGCGGCTCCACCCGTGAGGGCACCGTCTCGGTCACCGAGCGGATCGCCACCGAGACGACGATGACGCCGATGGCCCACCTCACGGCCGTCGATCACAGCGTGGCCGAGCTGCGGCACGTGGTGAGCCGCCTGGCGGCCGCCGGGGTGCGCAACCTGCTGGCGCTGCGCGGGGACCCGCCGGGTGCCGATCCTCAGGCGGAGTGGGTGGCGCATCCCGAGGGGCTGGCCTACGCCGCCGAGCTGGTGGAGCTGATCCGGTCGATGGGCGACTTCTGCGTGGGGGTTGCCGCCTTCCCCGAGCAGCACCCCCGCTCGCCTGACTTCGACAGCGATGTGGAGATGTTCGTCGCGAAGTGCCGGGCCGGCGCCGATTTCGCGATCACGCAGATGTTCTTCCGGCCCGAGGACTACCTGCGGCTGCGCGACCGCGTGGCCGGCCGCGGCTGCGACGTCCCGATCATCGCCGGCGTCATGCCGGTCACGAACGCGCGTCAGATCAAGCGGATCGTCCAGCTCTCGGGACAGGCCTTCCCGCCCGAGCTCGCCGAGCGGTTCGCGGCGCTCGACGGCGACCGTCCGGAGGACAAGGCGGCGGTCCGGGCTCTCGGGGTCGAGGTGGCCACCGAGCTCTGCCGGCGACTGATCGCGGAGGGTGTGCCGGGCATCCACTTCATCACCATGAACCGCTCCACGGCGACGCGTGAGGTCTATGCCAACCTGGTCGGGTCGCCGGCCCGCACCTGACGGTCAGGCCGGTACCGGGCGCCCCTCGAGGATGGCGCTCGCCGTGGCCGCCGCCTTCCGCAGGCCACCGCGTTCCGCCGCGTAGCCCCCGGCGACGCCGACGACCGGCAGGTTCGACAGGAGCCGGAAGCGGCGCTTGCCCTTGGGGCGGGAGTCGAGCGCGTCGTCGATCCGGCCGAGCAGGCGCGCGACCCGCCAGAGGGTGCGGAAGACACCGCGCCCGGATCCCAGCGCCTCGTCGAGGTACGTGCCCTTCGCCCGCTGGAGAAGTGGGCGGACCTCGTCGGCGGAGAGGTCGCGGTCGAGCAGCACGCGGGTGAGCAGCGAGATCCGCTCGGCCGGCTCCCGCACCCCGTGCTCGGAGGCCACGCCGAGGACGACGAGACACTGCACCGCCGTTCCGACCGTGTTCTGCAGGGGCAGCAGGTCGGCGAGCTTGCCGGCGAAGCGTGGAGCTGCGGAGATACCCGCCGCGACGCCGGACACGCGATCGGCCCACCACTGGTCGCGCTCGGCCTGCGGCAGCGCGGGCGGCCGGCCGAGCCGGCGGACGAGGGGGCCCGTGAGCCGGTCGATCCGGCGGAGGACGTCGACGACGACGGCGTCACTGATCGGGGGAGCCATGGGGGGGTCATGCCCACTCGGTCCCGAAGACCAACGCGGTTCGACGCTCGCCCTGTGTCGAGAGGGAGACCCGATCTGTGGACGAGCGTCTGAGCTGGGGATATCTCCGGCCCGGAGAAGGACGTTCCACGTATCCTTCGAACACACGATCGAGTGCGGAAGGGGGTCTCATGTGTGAGTTGCGCTCCGCCCTGGATTCCTTGGCTGCGGACGATCTCCACGCCATGGGCCCGGCCGAGTTGCTCGAGAGGATCGGGGAGCTCGTGCGGGCACGGGTGGTCGAACACCTCCCGGCGGTGGCGGCCGCGTTCGCCGACGGTCAGGTGACCGCTGAGCAGATCGCCGTGGTCGCGCCGGTGGTCACCGACGAGCGGCGAACGGCCGCGGCCGAGCAGGGCGTCGAGCTGGGCGTCGCGCTGGGCGTCGTCGACGCCGTGCTGGCCGAGACCGCCGCCGCCCGCCAGCACGCCCATCTGGGTCAGGTCGTGCACCACTACCTGTCCCGCCTGGATTCCGATGGGGTGGAGCCCGATCCGACCGAGGGTCGCTCGTTGACGGTGTCGAGGGGGCTGGACGGGCGGCTGTCCTTGCGCGGTGAGCTCGATGCCGTGGGTGGGGAGAAGGTCCAGGCGATGCTGGAGTCGATCGTGCAGGCCGACCGGCCCAAGGGCGATGTGCGCACCCGCTCCCGGCAGCTGGGTGACGCGTTGGTGCAGGCCGCCGACAACCTGCTGGCCGCCGGTTCTGCTCCCGGCTCTTTGACTACATCTGGGAGTACAACAACCACCGTCTGCACTCCACCCTCGGCTACCGAACCCCGGCCGCTTACGCCATGCTCAACACCTAACCGTCCGCGAGACCCGGGCAAGCTCAACGTCCATCATCTGCTGCACTGGATCGACGGCGGCGAGACGTCGTTGGAGAACTCAGCCCTGCTGTGCGAACGCCACCACACCAAGGTCCACCACGGGTTCCGGGTCGAGCGACAACCCGACAACCGATGGCGCACCTACCGGCCCGACGGCACGGAGATCGTCTCGGCGCCACTGAGAGTTTGACCAGTTCTTCGGGTCCGGCGGACTAGCGTGCGGCGGTGATCATCGCCGTGGCCTTCTCCGGAGTCGTTCTGCTGGGCGCGCTCGCGGTCTTCCAGGCGTTGCTGATCGCCGGAGCGCCGCTGGGCCGGTTCGCGTGGGGCGGTCAGAACGCCGTCCTGACGGTGCCCCTGCGGGTGGGCAGCGCGGTCTCGATCGCGCTGTACGCCGTGTTCGGCCTGTTCATGCTGCAGGCCGCGGACGCCGTCGAGGTGCTCCCGGGCGGGCTGGTCGACGTCGGCATCTGGATCCTGACCGGCTACTTCGTACTCGGCATCGTCATGAACGCGGCCTCGCGCAGCCGACCGGAACGCCTCGTCATGACCCCGGTCGTCCTGGCCCTCGCCGCCGTCTGCCTGGTGCTGGCGGTCCGGTAGAGGCCACGGGCCGGGACCGGGCTACGAGCCCGGCCCCGGCGCAGGTCGGTCGGTCACGCAGGTGCGCGGAGCACGTAGAAGCGGAACATCATGTGCTCGATCGGGGCGACCTCGCAGGAGACGAAACCCGCGTCCGCCGCGTACTGCTGCACCGTCGACGGTCGCATGGCCGCACCCGTGCCGACGCCGCCGTCGGCCAGGGAGCCGGGCAGGCAGATCAGCAGGGACGACCCGTAGGCGAGCCGCTCGACCGGGTCCCCGGGCGCCGTGAAGCTCTCCGCCACGCGCTCGTCGGCGACCAGGAGGATCCCGCCGGGCACGAGCGACTGCCGGATCGAGCTGAGCACCTGCACCGGGTGGCTCAGGTCGTGCAGCGCCTCGAACATCGTCGCGGCGTCGTAGGGACGCTCGGCCGGACCGGACAGGTCGCACACCTCGAACCGGACGCGGTCCTCCACCTCGGTGCCGGCGACGAGCCGCCGAGCCAGGGCGATCGAGGCGTCGTCGATGTCGTAGCCGTCGATTACCGCCTGGGGGTACCGGCGTGCCAACGCCTGGGTCGACCAGCCGCCACCGCACGCGAGGTCCGCGACCCGTGCCGGCCCGGCCGCCAGCCGGTCGTCGAGCTCGGGGACGGCTGCCAGCCAGCCGGCCAGCTCATGGGTGAAGGCGGGCCGGTTGAAGGACGCCTGCACCTCGACGACCTCGGCCGGATAGTCCGACCAGGCGATGCCGCTCCCGGACCGGTAGGCCTCGACCAGCCGGTCGAACACCTGACCCAGCGGGGGCAGGAAGGAGGCGACCGGTGCCAGGTAGGCCGGTGACGTCGGCTCCAGCAGCACGGGGACGGCGAAGTCGGGCAGGGCGAACCGGCGCTCGGCCGCCGTCCCGTCGGACGACACGACCAGGATCCCCGTCACCGCCTGCTGCTCCAGCCACTCGCGGGCGTAGCGCTCGGCCACCCCGGTTCGCGCAGCGAGGTCCGCGCTCGTCGCCGGACCGCCGTCGTGCAGCGCGGCGTACAGGCCCAGCCGGTCGCCGAGTGAGATCGCGAACAGGTCCATCGCGCCCAGGACCGACTCGAACAGCCGCCCGACCAGCGCCTCGGTGGCACCGCCGTCGGGGTCGGGTGGTGTGTTCCCGGGTCCGACGTCGGACGCGACGGCGGTCATCGGGACGGCGGTCAGGGTGTCGGCGGGAAAGGTGTCGGTGCTCATGGCTTGCTCCTGGAGAGATGGGGTCGGTCAACTTCCAGGCGTCAGGTCCGATCTGACGACGTCAGGCGCCCGCTCGGCCGGTCCTGACCCGCCAGCTGACCGGCTCCTCCGGCTCGTAGCAGCACTCGCGGCCGGTCCGTAGCGCTGCCCGCAGATGCCGGCCGAGGGGCGGGAGTGCCGAATCGAGCCGCCCCACGACGTCGCGGAGTCGCATCGTGACCGCCTTTCGTGCGCGGTCGCCCTCGTCACCGAGCCGCCGCGACCGCCCGCCCAGGCCGAGGGCCGCGGAGAGCTCACGGACCAGGAACTCCCGTTCGTCGGTCAGACGCCGAGCGCGGCCGAGGTCGTCGCAGGCAGTGGCGCCGGCGATGTCGTCCTCGAGTTCGCGCAGGCGGTCGCGGTAGGCCGACCGGGCCCGGTCGTCGAGGACCTCGTCGGCGCCGACGGTCGCCTCGAGCTCGACCCCCGCACCCGCGGCCAGGAGACGCAGCGCCGGCACGGACGTACCCGGCCGGGAGACGAGCGCGGCCAGGTCGTGCAGGCCCTTGAGGTCCGGCAGCGTGGTCTGCGCCCCCGCCCAGCTCACCACCCATCCGGCAGCCGAGCGGCGGAGCTCGCCGTGCCGGCCGGCCACCGGGCCGGCGGCACCGGTGATGCGGCGCAGCGGACCCGCTGTCCGGGCGGTCCGGTAGGCGGCCTCGGCGCCGGCCCGGTAGCGCGCCGCGTCACCCCGGCGCCCGAGGAGGTCCGACAGACGGCCCAGCCATTCCGCGGTCACGCCCCAGCAGGCAGCGCCGATGCCGTCCACGATCCACAGCTCCTCGAACGGGCTCATCAGCGCCACGAGGTCCTCGGCACCGGAGCGGTCACGCAGCAGGAGAGCGGCCTCGGATGCCCCGAGCATCCCGCTGAGGAATTCGGCGTCCTCCGGAAGCGTCCGGAAACCGACGTCGGCCAGGGGCCGGTAGCAGCGGGCGGTCGCTTCGATGTCGCGGACGCTGCTGTACATCGACGCCAGCGCGACGAGGAACTGCGGCAGGTCGGGCGGGACCTCCGTGGCGTACTCCTCGACGTTCCGCAGGAGCTCGACGAGGTCCTGCGGTCGGCCCCACCGCGCCGCGAGGCGGAGACTCGTGCTCAGCATCAGCGCGTTGACGCTCTGCGCCCGGGCGCCCAGGCTGTCGACCTGCACGGCACAGGCCTCGGCATCGGCCTCGCGTCCGTCGAGGAGCGCGCGCATCCCGCGCCACAGCGGGGGATACCAGAGGTGCGCCGGCTCGGCGGTCCGTCGGGCGAGCCGGTCGAACGCGGTGATCTCACCGTCCGCCGCCGGGAAGTCGCCTGTCTCGAGCAGTGCCACCAGCCGGAAGCGGTGGGCCAGGAGCTCACCGTTGGCGTCGTCCAGTCGCTGGGCCAGCGCGAGCATCCGATCGGCGATCCCGCGGCGTTCGGCGACGGACCGAGGGCCCCCGATCACGTCCGCGTAGGCGCTCAGCGCGTGCAGCACCGCGCCGTCGTC
>JAOPWH010000241.1 GCA_025965795.1 Blastococcus sp. | reverse complement strand
AGTCCACCTCCGAGGAGCTGGAGCGGCTGATCCCGCCGCGCATCCTGAACCTGGAGCAGGCGCTGGAGTTCTGCGCCGAGGACGAGTGCGTCGAGGTCACCCCGGCCACCGTCCGCATCCGCAAGGTCGTCCTCGACCAGACCGAGCGCGGCAAGGCCAAGAACCGCAAGCCCAAGCCGGTGTGAGGTAAGGCCTCCCCAGCGCAGTTGATCATCGCCTGCGTGCTCGACCGGTCGGTCCGTCCGACCGGGTCCCGAGCACGCGGGCGATGATCGTTTCCGGCCGCGGACGAAGCCGTGGCCGGGCAGGCACAGGTCGTGACGACGAGCCGGAGGACGGCGACCCGCGCACCGCGGGCGCGCCGAGCGGCGTGGTCCCGCCGACATACGTTGTTCTCGGGTCCGTGTGTCCGCGGACCCATCTGTCCGAGAGCTCACGGCGAGCGAGGAGAGGCGGCCGAGCGCTGATGACGACGATCACCCGAACGGCTCTGGAGCAGGACGGTTTCCGGGGCGGGATCGACGTCCGGGTGAGCATTCGGGCAGACGCGGGGTCGGGCGACTCGCCCTTCGACGGCGCGTGGTTCCCGCGCAGCCGTGACCTGGCCACGGAGCTTCCCGAGCTGATCGCCGAGCTGGAGCGCCGCGACATCCGGGTGGAGCGGTTCACCTACTCGCTGGCGACGTGGCAGCCGGTGCCGCGCAAGCTCGTCGTCTCCGGGCGGGTGATCCGCACCGGCGGCTTCCGCAGCATGGACCCACAGGTGGTCTGCCTGACCTGGCACGGCGGCACCCGTCGCGCGGACCTGCTCGTCGTCCCGCCCGAGACGGACGTGCTCACCGGTGCACGGGCGCTGCGGCTGTGCACCCGGCGGGGGCTGCCGAAGTCGCCGCAGATGGTGCTCGCCGCGGCCCGGTCGACGCCGTTGCCGCAGGTCCCCGTCCTCCCGGGCCGCCGCTAGGAGAACCCGTCCCTCGTCGCTCGGCGAGGCTGCCCCCATGCGGGCCGCTGGGGCAGACTGGGCACGTGCTGGGCTGGTTCTACCGCCATCTGGGCGGACGGTCGCGCGGCGGAATGGGTGCGGTCCTGGGTGGGCTCGACGAACTGTTCCACCCGGAGGCGGCTCGCGCGCGGGAGACCATCGAGCGCGACCATTCGCTGGTCGTGCCCATGCCGAGCCCCGGCGATCGAATGCTCGACGAGGGACGGCTCGTCCTGGGGGGCAAGGAGCCGGCCGAGGGTCGCACCCCCGACGTCGATCCGGGCTGAACGGTCCTTCCGCGATCTCCACCCGAGCAACCCGGTGGCCGACTTCCGCTGCCGGCGAACCGGCTGGACGGCGGGGGAGAGGCTGGGCTGAGGTGGGGCCATGCGACTCCTCGTACTCGGTGGCACCCGTTTCCTCGGCCGGCACGTCGCGACCGCGGCGCTCGAGCGGGGGCACGACGTGGCCACGTTCACCCGCGGGGTGTCCGGCGAGCCCCCGGAGGGCGCCCGCGCCTTGCACGGCGACCGCGACGATCCCGCCGCGCTGCCGAAGGCGCTCGACGGCTGGGCGCCGGAGCTGGTCGTCGACACCTCCTGCCAGACCCGCGCCGCAGCACGCAACGCCGCCGACGCGCTCCCCGGCGTCCGTGGCTACGCGTTCGTCAGCAGCCTGAACGCCTACCGCGACTGGCCGCCGGGACCGGTGGGACCGGAGGACGGGCAGGCCACCTGGGACACCGAGGACGACGACTACGGCCCGATCAAGGCGGACGCCGAGCGGGTGCTGGGCGGTGCGTTCGGCGGCCGCTTCCTGACCGCGCGCGCCGGCCTGATCGTCGGTCCGCACGACCCCATCCACCGGCTGGGCTGGTGGCTGGACCGGATCGCGCGCGGGGGCCGCGTCGTCGTTCCCGACGCCCTCGACCAGCCGATCGCGGTCGTCGACGCGCGTGACCTCGCCGACTGGCTGGTGCAGATGGCCGAGCGGGGGCAGGGCGGTGCGGTGAACACCACCGGGCCGAACGGGATGACCACCTACGGCGGGCTGCTCGAGCTCTGCCGGGAGATCACCGGCAGTGACGCGGATTGGGTGCCGGTACCGGAGGAGGAGCTGCTGGCCGCCGGCGTTCAGCCGTGGGTGCACCTGCCGCTGTGGATGCCGGCGGCGGACGCCGGCACCGCCTGGGACGTCGACACCACGAGGGCCCGCCGGCTCGGGCTGCCCAGCCGTCCGTTGCGCGACTCGGTCGCCGACACCTGGTCGTGGCAGCAGAGCAGTGCGCGGCCCCCGGTGCCCCCGGGCCGCGACGAGCCCGGCCTGCCGGCGGACCTGGAGGCAGCCCTCCTCGCCGGCCACTGAGGAGTCTGCCGCGCGGAAGTCCCTCGGTGGCGGCGCGGCCCGAGCCGTTCTCAACCGGTGCGGGCCGGAGCATCCTCGACGCCATGGCGGACGCCACCGCACGCAAGGGCACGGCCGTCCCGCTGGCGGCGTTCATGGCCGGGGCGGTGGTCGCGCTCCTCGTCGGGGTGTTCGGCAAGGTGCACGACCCGACACTCGCCGGCACGACCACCCTCGGGTACGAGACCGTCATCGACATGAAGGTCGTGGTCACGACCGGGATCGCGGTGCTCGCCGTCCTGCAGCTCGTCGGGGGGCTGTGGATGTACGGCAGGCTCGGGATCAGGACACCGCCCTGGCTCGGCACGGCACACCGCATCACCGGAACGCTCGCCCTGCTCCTGTCCGCCTTCGTCGCCTACCACTGCCTGTGGTCGCTGGGACTGGAGAGCGGAAAGCTGGCGGACGGCGAGCCGGTGTCGACCCGGACCGTCGTGCACGGCGTGCTCGGCTGCCTCGTCGTCGGCGCCGCCGTGGTGAAGGTGGTCGCCGTCCGGTCGAGGCGTGCGCCCGGCTGGTTCCTGCCGCTCGCCGGCGGGCTGCTCTTCACCCTGCTCGTGCTGGCGATCCTGACCTCGGCGGTCTGGTACCTCGGTGCCGAAGGCTGGCCGAGCGCCGCCCGGTAGCGGCGCCGACCTCAGTCCTGGGGTGCGCTCGGGCGGCCGGCCGGGATCTCCGCGTCGGCGACCACGTTCGGCTCGTCCGTGGCGGCGAGGTCGGCCTCGTTGACCGCTGCGATGGTGGCGACCGCCTCGGCCGACTCCAGGGCACGGTCCTTGCGGTACTGGCGGTAGGAGTGGACGACGGCCAGCGCCCAGACCGTGTAGAGCACCGCGTAGACGCCGTAGCGGAGGGCGTCCGGGGCGTCGAGCCAGTCGCTCCTGAGCAGCGTGCGGGCGTTGGTCACCAGGATCATCCCGCCGACCAGGGAGCCGAGCATGCGCGGCGGGATGTGCCGCACCAGCCAGGCGGCGAGGGGGGCCGCGACCAGTCCGCCGGCCAGCAGCCCGAGGGCCCAGGCGCCGTTCACGCCCTGCGAGCCGAGCGCGAACAGGAAGCCCAGGCTGGCCGCGATCGCGACCAGGAACTCCGACGTGTCGATCGAGCCGATGACCTTGCGCGGCTCCATGCGCCCGCTGGCGAGGATCGCCGGCGTGCCCACGGGCCCCCAACCGCCACCGCCGGTGGCGTCGACGAAGCCGGCCACCAGACCCAGCGGGCCCAGGAAGCGCGTGCGCATCGGCTTGCCCAGGTTCCGGCGGTCGATCCCGCGGAAGGTGAAGCGGATGAGGATGTAGACGCCCAGCGTGAGCAGGATCAGCGACATCACCGGCGCCGCGATCTCGGTCGAGAGGCTGGACAGCACCGTCGCGCCGGCGAACGCCCCGACGGCGCCCGGCAGACCGATCTTCGCGACGACCTTCCAGTCGACGTTGCCGAACCGCCAGTGCGCCAGGCCGGACATCAGGCTGGTGCCGATCTCGGCGAAGTGGACCGTCGCCGAGGCGGCGGCCGGGTTGGTGCCGATGGCCAGCAGGAGAGTGGTGGACGTGACGCCGTAGGCCATGCCGAGGCTGCCGTCGACGAGTTGGGCACCCAGGCCCACGAGGGCCAGCAGCACGAGGGTCTTCACGCGTCAATGTGTACCAGAACGATCGAGTTGACTGTCAAGGTTCCCTCACCCGTGGGGGCTGACTTCGCAGGACGTTCGCCCGGATGGTCCGCCAGGAGACGGCCGCGCCCAGGGCGAAGAGCACCGCGCAGACGGCCATGGCGGCGCGGAAACCGGCGGTGAAGGCGGTCGGCCGGGTGTAGTCGTCGCCGGAGAGCCCCACCGCGACGGGCAGGGCGGCCACCGCCAGCAGCTGGGCGGCGCGCGCGACGGCGTTGTTCACCCCGCTGGCGATCCCGGCCAACGCATTGGGCGCCGCCCCCAGGACGGTGGCCGTCAACGGCGCGACGGTCAGCGTCATGCCGGCGCCCTGCAGCAGCGACCCGGGCAGCACCTCCACCCAGTAGGAGGCGGATCCGTCGACACCGAGCAGCCACAGGGTGCCCGCGGCGGTCACCAGCGGTCCGATGGTCATCGGCAGCCGCGGGCCGATCCGCTGGGCCAGGGCCGCGGCGCGGGCCGAGAACAGGATGAGCAGCGCGCTGGTCGGCAGCATCGACGCGCCGGCCGCCGTGGCGTCGTAGCCGAGCACGTTCTGCAACTGCAGGACGAGGAAGAAGGAGAAGCCGCCGAGGGCCCCGTAGATGACGAAGGTGGCGAGGTTGGCGCCGGTGAACTGCCGGTCGGCGAACAGCCGCGGGGGCAGCATCGGGTCGGGCGCCCGGCGCTCGTGGACGACGAAGGCCACTCCGGCCGCCAGCCCTCCCGCGGCAGCGGCCAGCACGTCGGGACGCAGGGGCGACGCGCCGGCGCCGATCAGCGCGTACGTGATGCCGCCCAGGGACAGCGCGCCGAGCGCCGCTCCCGGGTAGTCGAACCGGCCGTGGTGGCCGCCGTCCCGGCTCTCGGGCACGTGCCGGCCCGCGACCAGGACGATCAGCAGCGCGAGGGGCAGGTTGACGAGGAAGACCAGTCGCCAGCTGACGGTGTCGACCAGGAACCCGCCCAGGAACGGGCCGACGAGTCCGGAGATGCCGGCGAGGGCCGACCACAGCCCGATGGCCCTGGCCCGGTCCTCGGGCCGGAACGAGGACTGGATCAGCGCGAGGCTCCCCGGGGTGAGCAGGGCGCCCCCCACGCCCTGGAACGCCCGGGCGGCGACGAGCTGGGCGGTGTCCTGGGCGACGCCGCAGATCAGCGAGGCCAGGGCGAACCACACCACCCCGATGACGAAGACGCGCCGTCGCCCGTAGCGGTCGCCCAGCGAGCCGCCGAGCAGGATCAGCGCGGCCAGGGTGAGCGTGTAGCCGTTGACGGTCCACTGCAGCCCCGACAGCGAGGAGCCGAACTCCCGCCCGATCGCTGGCAGGGCCACCGACACCGCCGTGGCGTCCAGGAACGCCATGCCGGAGGCCAGCACCGTGACCGTGACCAGCCAGCGGCCCCGGGCGGTGCCGAGCGCTACCGGCTGCCCGTCGCCGGCGCCGGCGCCGGTCACCGGCTCAGCCGACGGCGAGGTCGGTGAGGAAGTACGCCGCGGCGGCGACCCCGCCCGCTGCCGGGAGCGTGACGATCCAGGCGAGCACGATGTTGCCGGCGACGCCCCAACGGACGGCGGACAGCCGGCGGGTGGCGCCCACGCCCATGATCGACGTCGTCGTGATGTGCGTCGTCGAGACCGGCACCGCGAACACGGTGGCCGTCGTGATCATGACGCCGGAGGCCACGGTCTGCGCCGAGAACCCGCCGGCCGGGGTGAGCTGGATGATCCGGCGGCCCAGGGTGCGCATGATCCGGAAACCGCCGGAGTAGGTGCCGGCGCTGATCGCGGCGGCGGCGGCGAGGACGACCCAGAACGGCACCTCGAACGTGTCGATCTCACCGGCCGTGAACAGCGCCAGCGTGATGATGCCCATGGTCTTCTGTGCGTCCTGCATGCCGTGGCCCAGGGCCATGGCGGCGGAGCTGGCGATCTGCGCGTAGCGGAAGCCGCGGTTGGCCTTGCTCACGTTGGCCCGCCGGAAGGTCCACAGGATGGCCAGCATGAACAGGTAGCCGAGGCCGAAACCGACCAGCGGCGAGAGCACCATCGGGATGACGACCTTGTCGAGGATCCCCATCCACTTCACCGAGTGGGCCGCGGCCAGGGCGGCCCCCACGAGGCCGCCGATCAGTGCGTGCGAGGACGACGACGGCAGCCCGAAGTACCAGGTGATGAGGTTCCAGGTGATCGCGCCGATCAAGGCGGCGAAGACGATCTCCAGCCCTGGACCGCCGACGGGCGCGTCGATGATGCCCTCGCCGACCGTCTTGGCGACGCTGGTCGAGATCAGTGCCCCGATCAGGTTCATCACCGCGGCCAGCGCAAGCGCCGCGCGGGGTGTGAGGGCCTTGGTGGAGACGGCGACGGCGATGGCGTTGGCCGCGTCGTGGAAGCCGTTGGTGTAGTCGAAGGCCAGCGCGACCACGACGATCGCGATGAGCCCGAGCAGGAGCCCGTCCATCCGGGGTCAGGACTCCTTGACGCTGATCGTTTCGACGACGTTGGCCACGTGCTCGAAGGCGTCGGCCGCCTCCTCGAGCTGATCGGCCACCTCCTTGAGCTTGAGGATCTCCAGCGCGTCGAACTCCCCGCTGTAGAGGCGGGACAGCAGTCGGCGGTACAGCTTGTCGGCCTCGTTCTCGATCCGGTTGACCTCGATCCAGTAGTCGGAGAGGTCCTTCATCGTGCGCAGCCGCGGCATCGCCTCGGCCGTGGTCTGGGCCGCCCGCTGCAGCAGTGCGGTCTGCTGGCTCATCTCCGCCGGCAGGGTGCCCAGCCCGGTGAGGACGACGAGGTCGGCGGCCGCCTCGACGTAGTCCATGACGTCGTCGAGGTCGCTGGCGAGGTTGTAGATGTCCTCGCGGTCGAACGGTGTGACGAAGCTGGTGTTGAGCTGCCGGAAGATCGCGTGCGTCGTCTGGTCGCCGGCGTGCTCCAGGTCGCGCAGCCTGTTGTTCAGCTCCGGACGGCGGGCGTGGTCGTGGATGAACTCGCTGAGGACGTCGGTAGCGGCCACCAGGTTCTCCGCCGAGGCGGTGAACAGCGGGTAGAAGCTCGAGTCCTTGGGGGACAGGCTGAAGGGCACGCTATCGCTCCGGATCGGGGGTCGGGACCGGTCGACCGCCGCCGGCTGGGCGGATACGCGGCCGTCGGGCAGCATAGGTGGCACTGCCCGTCCCCGGGTCTCCAGAGGGCTCAGCCGTGAGCTGCTTCGCCCCGTCGGTCGTCGTCCTTCACCCGCGCGAGGGAGTCGATCAGGTCCTCCCGGGCCCGCGCGACGCGGGACCGGATGGTGCCGACCGGGCACCCGGCCACCTCCGCCGCCTCCGCGTAGGGCAGGCCGAGCAGCTGAGTCAGCACGAACGCCTCGCGCCGGTCGGGGGCGAGACGGGCGAGCAGATCCTGGACGCCGGCGTGCTCGGCCACCCGGTCGGCGCCGTCGGTTCCGGCCAGCGCCTCGAGGTTCTCGTCGCCGACGAGCGTCACCGGCCGCCGGCCCCGCGCGCGGAGGGCGTCGGCGCAGACGCGGCGAGCGATCACGAGCAGCCAGGTGCGCAGCGAGGAGCGGTTCTCGAACCGGTGGAGGGAGCCGAAGGCGCGCAGGTAGGTCTCCTGCGTCAGGTCGTCGGCCGAGGCCGCGTCACCGAGGGCGGCGCAGAGCCGCCACACGTCCGCCTGGGTCCGCCGGACGAGAGCGGCCGCGGCCAGGGGATCGCCCCCCGCCGCGTCGGCCACGATGCGCTCCAGCTCGTCCATGTCCCCATTCTCATCGGCAGGTGCAACCCGCCGGGAACCAGACGAGGTCGCGCAGCGACTAACAGGACATGCAGTGTGCCCGTGTCCGTGAGGCGGTCTCCGCGCGACTCGACGGCGAGCCGCTCGGGATGCCTGCCGGAGAGCTTGACGACCACCTGGCCGGCTGTCCGGCCTGCACCGGCTGGGCGGAGGCCGCGGCCCTGGTCACGCGACGGGCCCGGATCGCGTCGTCGGCCTCGATCCCCGACCTCACCGCGACCATCCTGTCCGCCCTCCCGCGCGAGCTGCCGGGCGCGCGGACGGCCGCCCGCGCACAGCTGGCCGGCCTGGCCCTGCGGGTGGCCCTGGTGACCGTCGCCCTGGCGCAGGCCGGTCTGGCCTGGCCCGCGCTGGTCTCCGGCGCCGGGGCGATGAGCGCTCCGGTGCACATGGCGCACGAGTCGGCCGCGTGGAACCTCGCCGTGGCGGCGGCGTTCCTCGCCGTCGCCGCGGGGCCGCGGCTGGCTGCCGGCGCACTGGCGTTCCTCGGCTCGTTCGCCCTCCTCCTCGCGCCGCTCACGGTCGCCGACCTGGCCGCCGGGCACGTGCACGCCGACCGGGCCGCGGCCCATCTACTGCTCCTGACCGGCACCGCGATCGTGGCGGCGGTCGCGTGGCGGGGTGCGCACCTCCGGGCGGCCCGCGTGCCCGATGCGCAGCGGGTTCCGGCGTGAGGCGAACCGTCTGGTTGCTGCTCGCCCTGCTGGGTGGATGGCTGCTGACCGGCGTCGTCGTGGCGGGGCCGGCGTCGGCGCACGCCTCCCTGGTCTCCACCGACCCCGGGGAGGGCGCCCGGGTGGCGAGCGCACCCGCCCGTGTCACCCTCGAGTTCAGCGAGGGCGTCTCGCTCGGTGCGGGGTACGCGCGGGTCCTGGCCGCCGACGGTGCGCGGGTCGACGCAGGCGACGCCGCTGTCGACGGCAGCACCCTGACGATCCCGCTGCGGGCCGATCTCCCCGAGGGTGGCTACCTGGTCACCTACCGGGTGGTGTCGGCCGACTCGCACCCGATCCAGGGGGCGTACTCGTTCGCGGTCGGCAACGGGAAGCTCGTTGCGACCGGTACCGCCGGGGCGGACACCACTGACCCCGGCGTCGCCGCTGCCCTGCCGACGTTCCGCTGGCTCGGCTTCGGCGGCCTCGCACTGGCCCTGGGGATACCGGTCCTCGCCCTGGTGTGCTGGCCCGGGGGGTGGGCCTCGGAGCGGTTGCGCCGCCTGGCCGGGTGGGGTGCGGTCGCAGTGGCGGTCTCGGCCGCGGCGGTCTTCCTGCTGCAGGGCCCGTACGCCGCCGGGGCCGGGATCGGGTCCGCCGTCGATCCATCGCTGCTGGCCGCGACCGCCGGCTCGGGCAACGGCCGGGCGCTGCTCGCCCGGTCGGTGCTCGCGCTCGCGTTGCCCGTGGTCCTCCGTCCGGCGTGGCACCTCGGCGTGCCTCCGTCGCGGGCCCGGCTCGTCGTCGCCGGAGCCCTCGCGAGCGGCCTGGTGGTCACCACCGCGGCCGTCGGGCATCCGGTGGCAGGCCCGTGGCCCGGCCTGGCGGTGGCGGTGACCACCGTGCACGTGGCGGCCATGACCGTGTGGCTGGGCGGGCTGGCCGCGCTGCTCGCGGTCGTGCTCCGCCCGGCGACGCCGCCCCAGGAGTTGGCCGTCGTCCTTCCGCGGTTCTCCCGGCTGGCCTTCGGCGCGGTCACTGCCCTGGTGCTCACGGGCACGGTGCAGGCGGTCCGCGAGGTCTCCGAGCCGACGGCGCTGGTGAGCACCGCCTACGGCTGGATCCTGGTCGCCAAGCTCGTCCTCGTGGCGGTCGTGCTGGGCGCGGCCGGCGTCTCCCGGGTCTGGGTCCAGCAACGGCTGGGAGTCCGGCGCCCGCGGTCGACCGAGCGCCGACGGGTCATCGCCCACGCGTTCGCCGGCCCGTCCGGGGGCGACGCCGGGATCGGGCCGGAGTTCGGGCCGGAGGAGGAGGACGCGGCAGATCTGCGCACGCGGCGGCAGGCCGAGGGGGCCGCCGAGCAGCTGCCCGGCCTGCGCCGCTCGGTCGTGGTCGAACTGGCGCTGGCGGCCGGCATCCTGGCGCTGACCGCCGTCCTCGTGGGCACGCCGCCGGCCCGCGCCGCGATCGCCCAGCCGGTCGACGTCCTCATGCCGCAGCAGGGCAGTGCCGGGCCGAACGGCAGCGTGCAGGTGTCGGTGGACCCTGCCCGGCCGGGGCCGAACACGCTGCACGTCTACCTGTTCGACGACTCCGGCCGACTGACCCAGCCCGCAGACATCCGGGTGACCCTCACCGAGCGCGAGCAGGAGATCGGCCCGCTCCCGGTCGAGCTGCTGCCGGCGGGTCCCGGTCACTACGTCGCCGACGAGATGTCGGTGCCCGGCGCCGGCACCTGGACCATCACCGTGACCGTCCGGCTCGACGAGTTCACCGCCACCACGGCGAGCACCGAATTCCCGGTGCGCTGACCCCCGATGAACAGGAGCACTGTGTCCCTGCCCCGCGCCCTCGCCCGCACCGGAGCGGTCCTGATCGGGGGAATCGCCGTACTGGCCGCCTCGACCGGGATCGCCGCCGCGCACGTCAGCGTGTCCTCTCCGGACGCCGCACCGGGGGGCTTCGGCAAATTCACCTTCCGCGTGCCGAACGAGAGCGACACGGCGACCACCGTCGCGGTGCGGATCCAGATCCCGGCGGAGGCGGCGATGGCGTCGCTCCGCACCCAGCCGATGGCGGGGTGGACCGTGACCACGACGACCGCCGACCTGCCGGCGCCGGTGACGAACGACGACGGGCAGGAGATCACCACGTACGTCTCGGTGGTCGAGTTCCGCGCCGCGGATCGTGGCGGCATCGGCCCCGGTCAGTTCCAGGAGTTCTCGCTCTCCGGCGGCCCGTTTCCGGACGTCGAGCAGGTCGCCTTCCCGGTCGTGCAGGGTTACAGCGACGGTAGCGAGGCCGCCTGGATCGAGCCCACGGTCGACGGCCAGCCCGAGCCCGAGCTGCCGTCGCCGGTTCTCACCCTTTCTCCCGGCCAGGCGGCGGGCGCTCCCGCCCCGGCGACCGCCACGGCTGCCGCCGGCGAGCACTCGCACGGCGAGGTGCTCGCGCGGGACCCCAGCGGGCTGGCGCTGTTCTTCTCCATCCTCGCGCTGCTGGTCGGGAGCACGGGTGCGTTCCTCGGCTGGCAGGCGCGCCGACGTACCGTGTCCTCGTGACATCCGCCGTCCGCAGCACCCGTCGCGCCGCGCTCCTCCTGGTCGTCGGGCTCGCCCTCAGCGGCTGTGGGGAGCAGGCCGCCGCCGAGGGCGAGGGCAGCCACGACCACGGCGGTTCGTCGGCTCCGGCCGTGGTCGAGGCACCCCGGGACCGGTACGCCGGGCTCGACCTGGCCGAGCCGTACCGCCGGCCGACCTTCACCCTCACCGACACCACCGGCGCGCAGTACGACTTCCAGAAGGCGACCGGGGGTCGGCCGACGCTGCTGTTCTTCGGCTACACGAACTGTCCTGACGTGTGCCCGACCACGATGGCCGACGTCGCCCTTGCGCTGCGGGACACCGACCCGGCGCTGGCCGAGAAGGTCCAGGTCGTCTTCGTGACCACCGATCCCGGCACCGACACCCCCGCCGTCCTGGGGGAGTACCTCAGCCGCTTCGACGCCGACCTGCCCACCCGCTTCGTCGGCCTGACCGGCAGCCAGGACTCGATCGAGCAGGCGCAGCTGTCTGCGGGCGTGCCGCTGGCCGAGGAGGGCGGGCGGCTGCACTCGTCGCTGCTGCTGCTGTACGGAACCGGCGACGAGGCACAGGTGGCGTTCGACGCCGGCAACACCTCGCGGGACATCGCCGACGACCTCCGCGTGGTGGCAGGGGCGGCGTGATCCGGGCGGTCACCCGGGCGCTGGTCGTCCTGCTGGGGGCGCTCGCCGTGCTGTCGGTCGCGGGGCCGGCTTCCGCGCACGTGGGTGGCGGGGCGGCCGGCAGCGACTTCGACGGCCGGGTCCTGTCTCTGCGTCCCCCGGTGCCCGGCCTGCAGGTGCGGGTGCTGCAGTTCGGCGACGAGCTCGAGGTCGTCAACGACACCGACACCGAGGTGCTGGTGCCGGGGTACTCCGACGAGCCGTACCTCCGGATCGGCCCGGACGGTGTCTGGCGCAACGCGCACAGCCCGGCCACCTACATCAACCTCGACCGCTACGGCCGGACCACGCTGCCGGCGGACGCCGACCCGAGGGCCGATCCCGACTGGGTGCGGGTGTCGACCGAGCCCCGTTACGTCTGGCACGACCACCGCACGCACTGGATGAGCCAGGGGCTCCTGCCGCCTCAGGTCGCGGCGGACCCGACCCGCAGCCACCGGGTGTTCGAGTGGACCGTGCCGCTGCGCCAGGGGCCGACCGAGATCACCGTGACCGGAGAGCTGACCTGGTCTCCGCCGCCGTCACCCTGGCTGGTCTGGCCGGCGACGGCGGTGCTCGTGCTGCTGGGGATCGGAGCCGGATTCCTGGCCCGCACCCCGCGGCCGCTGGGACTCCTGCTGTCGGCAGGCGCGGGCGCCGCGCTGTGGCACGCGCTGGCCACCCCCGAGCCGGCGGCGACCGTCTCCTCGCACGGCGGTGCGATCGCCGCGGCCCTCCTGCCGGCGGTCACCGCGGTGCTGGTCGCCGGTCTGGGACTGCGGGCCTCCCGCCGCGGCCGGGGCGCGATGACCGGGCTGCTGGCGCTGGTCCTGGGCTGGCTGCTGCTCGTGCAGGGACTTCCCGACGTGGACGTGCTCTGGTCGGCGAACGTGCTGTCCGGCGGGCCGCAGGTCCTCGCCCGGATCGCGGTGACGACGCTCGTGGCGCTGGGCGCCGGTCTGGTCGGCGGCGGGATCGGCGCCGTGCGCCGGTTCCGCGAGACGGGGGCGCACCGGGCCGAGGCCGGTGCTCCGGTGCCCGTGGGCTGACGGGCACCGGAACCCGGCTCAGAACTCGGCTCAGCCGACCTCGGCGGCCTCGGACAGCAGTGCGCCGGGAAGGAGCGCGTTCGCGCGCTGCAGGTCGGTCTCGAAATCGACCTCCACGGCGGCGAACTGCGAGATGTCGACCGGCCGGAAGCGCACGCCGCGCATCGCGATCGCGGTCTCCATGCCCCGCTCGAAGTAGTCCTGGACGCCGCAGGCGATCAGGTGCTCGATGAGGGCCGGCTTGTCGGCCGCCGACACGTAGTTGATGCCCACGGCCTCGCCGAGCCCGCCGACGACCGTCTTCGACAGCTCGCGCACGTAGCCGTCGTCGTCGAGGGTGTACTTGACCTCCTCGTCGGCGACGGTGTTGGTGTCGACGCACACGAAGCTCTGGTCGGCCTGCAGGTAGGGCAGCACGAGGTCGATGACGGCCGGGTCGAAGACGACGTCGCCGTTGAGCCAGAGCACGCCGCCGTCCCGCGAGTTCTGCAGGCCGCGCAGCAGGCTCTTCGACGTGTTCGTCGTGGCGAAGTCGGGGTTGTAGGCGAAGGCCAGGTCCGGCGCCGCCTGCATGATCATCTCGCAGCGGAAGCCCACGACGGCGGTGATGGGCACCTCGTCGCCGAGTACCGACCGCAGCCCGTCCAGCTGGCGGTCGAGGATGGTCCGGCCGTCGGACAGCGGCGTCAGCGGCTTGGGGTGGTCGCGGCCCAGACGGGTGCCCATGCCCGCGGCCAGGATGACGACCTGCATGGGCGGCGGGGCGGTGCGCAGCCGCGCCGTCCGGGGGGAGGGGGAGCGTCCCCGCAGGACATTGCTCAGAACTCGATCAGAGGTCCGCACGGTTCTCATCTCCCTCATGGTTCATCTGGTGGTGGGTGGGGCGGGTCATTCCTTGCCTGCTCCGGGCAGGCCGTTCGGAAAGATCAGGTCGAGGACGCGGTCGGTGGCCGCCCCGTCCTCCAGGTGGGTGAAGGTGCTCCGGAAACGGGCGTACCGCTCCTGGTGTTCCGCCGTGACCGCATCGATATCGGCGATGGCCGCCACGAGCTCCTTGCTGGTGCCCAGCAGCGGACCGGGGGCGGCCTCGGCGAGGTCGAAGTAGAAGCCCCGCAACTCGTCCCGGAAGTAGTCCAGGTCGTAGGTGAAGTTGAGGATCGGCTTGCCGGTGATCGCGAAGTCGAACATCGTCGACGAGTAGTCGGTGACCAGCAGGTCGGCGGCCAGGTAGAGGTCGCGGATGTCGGGGTAGCCGCAGACGTCGCGGACGACGGAGCCCTCTTCCACGTCGAGGCGGTCCATCACCATGTTGTGCAGCCGGAGCAGGAGCACGTGGTCGCTGCCCAGGCGGTCGGTGAAGTCGACGAGGTCCAGCGGGAACTCGAAGTCGCGCGGCCCGGTCTTCTGGAAGACCAGGTCGTCGCGCCAGGTGGGGGTGTAGAGCACGGCCCGCTCGTCCTCGGCGATACCGAGCTGGGCGCGGACCTCGGCCCGCACCTCGGCCGCCCGGGGCGAGCTGAGCAGGTCGTTGCGGGGGAGACCCGTCTCGTGGATGGGGCCGGTGAACCCGAACGCCGTCCGCAGCCGCTCGGTGCTGGCGTGGTTGGGCGAGAGCAGGAGGTCCCAGCGCGCGATGTCGTGCTCGAGGTAGGCGAGCCGGCCCTCCGGCGCCCAGAGGACGTCGTTGTGGATCCGCTTGAGCGGGGTGCCGTGCCAGGTCTGCAGGTAGGTGCTGCCCGGCTTCTTCTCCCAGTCCAGCGGGATGTGGTCGTTGGAGACGACGAGGTCGGCACCTTCGAGCGCCAGGACCGACTCGGGACTGCCGAACTCGGCGGTGCGCACGCCGTCGGGAAAACCGGCCTGCGTGTGCGGAGCGGACAGCCAGGTGACGTCGGCCTGGAGGCCGCGCTCCTGCAGCGCCTCGTAGACGGCGCGCGGGCTGTCGGAGAAGTGGCCGCGGAAGGCGGTGAAGACGATGTTCATCGGGCAGTTCCCGTCGTCAGGAGCTCGCCGTGCGGATCGTCGTCGCGGGCGGCGAGTGCGGGCAGGACGAGATCGGCCAGCTCCTGCCAGGAGGACACGATCGCCAGCGCCCCGGCCGCGGTGAGCGCCG
Source organism: Blastococcus sp. (assembly GCA_025965795.1). Lineage (GTDB taxonomy): Bacteria > Actinomycetota > Actinomycetes > Mycobacteriales > Geodermatophilaceae > Blastococcus_B. Next base: position 5,554 of record JAOPWH010000241.1, on the reverse strand, counting down.
CCGCCCGTTCCGCCCGCTCGGTCTCGGGCACGAAGAGCAGGTTGCCGACGGTGGGGCAGCCGGCCGCGACCGCGGACCGCACGCCGGGAACGGAGTCCTCGACCGCCAGCCCTTCCCGGGGGGCGATGCCGAGCTCGCGGCAGGCATGCAGGTACACGGCGGGGTCGGGCTTGCTGGTGGGGGTCGGCAGCGAGTCCTCGGCGCTGAACCGGCGGTCGGCCGGGATCAGCTCGTCGAGGTCGGTGGCGGTGAAGCAGCCGGCGAGGCGGGCGAGCGCGCTGGAGCTGACGGCGGCCAGCTGCAGGTGCTCGGCGAAGGCGGCCAGCGCGGCGGAGGTGGGGGCGTGCGGGCGGAGCGTGCGGGCGAGGTGCGCGCTGACGGCCCGCTTCTCCTCGGCCACCCAGGGTTCGACGTCGACGTCCGGTATCCCGGCCTCGGTGGCCAGGCGCCGGGCCGTCGTCCGGAAGTTCATGCCGGTGGAGGCCAGCCGCAGCTCCTCGGCGGTGAAGCGGCGGTCGCTGCCGATCTCGGCCAGGAAGGCGTTCGTGACCTGCACGGACGCGTCGAAGGCCGGCTCCTCGGAGGGGAAGAGGTTGCCGTCGGCGTCGCAGAGCAGGACACGCACGCGTTCGAGGAGCGTCGTCGGTAGTGCCGGCACGGGGTGGGCTCCCTTCGAGGGGTGGACGGTTGCGGCGGGCGTCACCTGCGCAGTCTCTCGGGAGTGCCGAGATGGGCGGCGAGGGTGGCGCGGACGCCGTCCCGGTCGAGCTGGGCGATCGACTGCTCCAGTTCGGCGACGAAGGCCGGATTGGAGCCGAGCTCTCCGAAGATCGACGTCACCCGCAGCAGCGGCCGCGGGTCGGAGCCGCCCTCGCGCACCAGGTGCTGCAGGAGGTCGGCCCGCGGATCGTCGACGACCACCGGCTCGCCTTGGAAGTCGGTGCCGCGCAGGTAGCAGAACCAGGCGGCGACGGCGAGGGTGAGCAGCGTGTGCGGGCGGTCCTCGGCCAGGGCCTGCTGCAAGGAGGGCAGCAGGTGGTGCGGCATCTTCGTCGAGCCGCGGCGGCACAGGCGGGGGAGCTGGTCGGCGATGGCGGGGTTGGCGAATCGCTTGAGCAGGGCCAGCTTGTACTCGCCGAGGTCGATGCCGTCCGGCGGGGGCAGGAGCGGCGTCACCTCGACGTCCATGAGTGCGGCGACGTAGTCGGCGAAGACGCCGTCGGCCATGACGTGGTCGATCGTCCGGTGGCCGGCCAGGGAGCCGAGGTAGCCCAGGGCGCAGTGACTGGCGTTGAGCAGCCGGGTCTTCATCAGCTCGTAGCGCGCGACGTCGGGCACGAAGCGGACGCCGACCTCGTCCAGCGGCGGTCGGCCGTTGCAGAACGTGTCCTCGATGAACCACTGGGAGAACGGCTCGGTGATCACCGGCCAGCGGTCGTCGACGCCGTAGCGCTGGGCCACGGCCTCGCGCTCCTCGGGCGTGGTGTGCGGGGTGATCCGGTCGACCATGCTGCTGGGGAACGCGACTCGGTCGCCGATCCAGCGGGCGAGCACCTCGTCGCGCAGCCGGGCGAAGCCGACGACCGCCGAGCGGGCGGCGTCGCCGTTGCGGTGCATGTTGTCGCAGGAGACGACGGTGAACGGCGGCAGACCGGCTCGCCGACGGCGGTCGAGCGCCTCGACGAGGAAGCCGAAGACGGTGCGCGGCCGGCCGGGCTCGCGCAGGTCCCAGGCGATGTCGTCGTCGCCGGAGTCGAAGTCGCCGGTCTGCGGGCAGAGCCGGTAGCCGCTGCCGGTGATGGTCAGCGAGACCATGCGGACGCGCTCGTCGGTGAGCAGGTCGAGCACGGTGGCGGGGTCGTCGGGGGCGAAGTGGTAGTCGACCATCACGCCCACGACGCGCGCCCGCTCGCCGTCGGGGCTGCGCTCGACGACGGTGTAGAGGTGGTCCTGGGGCGCCAGGGCGTCCTTCATGTTCCGGCTGTGCAGGCCGACTCCGACGACGCCCCAGCCGTGGCTGATGCCGCGCTCGGCGAGCTCGTCGAAGTAGAGCAACTGGTGGGCGCGGTGGAAGCCGCCCACGCTGAAGTGGACGACGGCGGGAGTCAGCGCCGAGCGGTCGTAGGTGGGCACGTTCAGTTGCCCGCCGTGGTGGCCGAGGTTCGCGTCGGACAGCGGCCGGATGTCGGTGGCGGACTGGGCGACGTGGTTCAACCCCGCCTCCGGCGACCCGGGGAGGGTGCGGAGGAATTCGGCGTGCGTCATCGCATTCCTCCTCGTCTAGTCCGGTTAACGCAGGTGCCAAGGTGCAGATACGGCGAGAACCGGTCGTTGCAGTTCCGGACCGGCCGTCAGCAGCAGTACAAGGGCTGGGTGGCCCTGAGCGCAATGGGTGCGGCGCCGAGCGGGTACGCCCAAGCGCTCATGTCGGACCAGCGCACGCTTTTCGACGCCGGGAGGTACAGCATGCCCGGTCGGCGCGGCGGTGAAACGGTCGGCGCACGGACGGGTGTATGGGGAGGATCACCGTCGTTAGCCGCCGACCCGAATGACAACGGTGAAAGTAACGGGTGGGACGGCGGAGACGTGTGAGGCACGTCGCACGGCGTGTCCCGGGACGACGCGCCGGACGGGGGGTCACGAAAGCGTCACGGAGTGTTTCGATGAATCCGTTCAACCACGTGACGTACGGGTCCGCTTCCCCAGGACAAAGGCAGGTGCATGGCTGCACGATCTCGCCAGGAGACGCCCACGGAGCACCTGGTCCCGGTTCGTCCGTCCTCCCCCGGGAGCCGGCGCGCCCGCTCGGCCCGGGACGTGCCCCGCCGTCCGGCGCTGCTGCTGGCAGCCCTGCTCGCCGGTGGGATCGCGGCGGGCCTCGGACTGCAGAGCCCGCCCTCGGCGTCCGCCGAGGCCACGTCGGTCCTGGAGGCGCAGCAGGCGCTGCTGACCGACGACGAGGGTGTCGAGGTCAAGCCGCAGGCGTCGGTGACCGTCGCCGAGGCGCAGGCCCGGCTGCAGGACGTGACCGCCTCGCGCGCGGCCCGGGCCGAGGAGCAGGCCGCGGCGGCGCAGGCCGCTGCCGAGGCCGCCCGCCCGAAGACGGTGCTCCCCATCCGCGGCGCCCGGCTGACCAGCACGTTCGGCGCCCGGTGGGGAAAGTTCCACGAGGGCATCGACCTCGCCGCCCCGATGATGACGCCGGAGTACGCGGCAGCCGACGGTGTGGTGCTCCGCGCCGGTGCCGCGAGCGGCTACGGCCAGGCCGTCTACATCCTCCACGCGAGCGGCGACGTGACCGTCTACGGGCACATGGAGAAGATCCTCGTCGAGCCCGGCCAGTACGTGGATGCCGGCGAGACCATCGCGCTGCTGGGCAACCGGGGTCGCTCCACCGGCCCGCACCTGCACTTCGAGGTGCGCACGGGCGGCGAGGACGGCGAGAAGACCGACCCCGTCCCGTGGCTGCGGGAGCGCGGCGTCGAGCTCTGAGTTCCGTCGCCTGATCGTCGTGATCTGATCCTGGAGTGCGTCGCCCGGTCGAGGAGAGCAACCGGCGGCTGCTGCGTGCCCGGGACGCCATGGACGGCTCCTACGCGGAGCCGCTCGACATCCCCACCCTGGCCCGCATCGCCTACGTCTCCGAGGCCCACTTCATCCGGACGTTCCGGGCCACGTTCGGTGAGACGCCCAATCGCTACCTGCAGCGCCGCCGGGTAGAGCGGGCGATGTTCCTGCTGCGGTCGACCGATCGCAGCGTGACCGACGTCTGCATGGCCGTCGGTTTCTCGTCGCTCGGCACCTTCAGTCGGGTGTTCCGCGACATCGTCGGTGAGCCGCCCAGCGTGTACCGACGACGCGGGCCCCTGCCGCCGGTGCCGTCGTGCTTCGCCATGGCGTGGCTGAGGCCGAGCAGTTTCGGAGAAGCGTCGGGGAAGTGAGCGGCCCTAGCGTTCTGCCCATGTTGAAGTCACTCACCATCACCCAGATCTACGTGCTCGACCAGGACGAGGCGCTCGAGTTCTACGTCGGCAAGCTCGGCTTCGAGGTCACCAATGACATGGAGCTCGGCCCCATGCGCTGGCTCACCGTCGCACTCCCGGGGCAGTCCGACCGCCAGATCCTCCTCGCGCTGCCCGGTGCTCCGGCCATGAGTGAGGAGACCGGCGCGCAGGTGCGCGAGCTGGTCACCAAGGGCGCTGCCGGCGGTCACCTGTTCTTCCAGTGCGACGACGCCTGGAAGACCCACACCGAGCTCAAGGAGCGGGGCGTGGAGATCACCGAGGAGCCGGTCGACCGCGGCTACGGCGTCGACTTCGGGCTGCGCGACCCGTTCGGCAACCACCTCCGCGTGGCGCAGATGAACCAGGGCTGACCTCGCACAAGGGGGTGGTGGCGCCCGAGACGGCGCCGCCACCCCTTGCGGAGGATCGGGGGTCCGTCCCTGTACAGTTGCCAGCGGTTCGGACATACCAGGCCGGACCGGCAAGGGGCTGTGGCGCAGCTGGTAGCGCACCACACTGGCAGTGTGGGGGTCAGGGGTTCGAGTCCCCTCAGCTCCACCCATCTGATCAGGCCGTTCTCCCTCCGGAGGGCGGCCTGAGTCGTGTCTGGTTGCAGTTGTGGTTGCAGTTGGAGTGACTCCACCGGGCAGCAGCAGGGCGCTCATCCGGTCGGCGGCTTCCCGGGCGAGGGCCGGCATGACATGGCTGTAGATGTCCATGGTCGTGCGCATCTGGCTGTGGCCGAGCAGCTCCATGACCACCCGCGGGTGGACGTTCTCGCTCAGCAGCAGGGTGGCGGCGGTGTGCCGGCCGTCGTGCAGCCGCACGTGCCGGACGCCGGCGGCCTGCAGCAGCCGGGTCCAGTCGTCGTAGTCGGTCTTCTCGTCGATCGGCCGGCCGTTGGGCTGGGCGGAGACCAGGTCCTCGTCGTGCCAGTCGGCGCCGCCGAGCATCCGTTCGCCGAGCTGGGCCGCCTTGTGCCGGTGCAGGTCGACCACCAGGGGCAGCGGTAGGGCGAGGGTGCGCTGGCTCCGCCGGGTCTTCGGCTCCTCGTAGATCAGGCCACCGCCGCGGACCCGGTGGATGCTGCGCCGCACCGTGAGGGTGCCGGTGAGCAGGTCGATGTCCTTCCACTGCAGGGCCAGCGCCTCGGACTGCCGCAGACCCAGGGCGAGGGCGACTGTCCAGCGGGCCGAGTTCCGGACGTGCGCGGCCGCGGCCAGCACGGCGCGGGCCTCGCCGAGGTCCGGGGCGGTGGCGACGTCGCTCTGCTTCTGGGCGGGCGGGTCGACCAGGGTGGCGATGTTGCGGGAGACGTGGCCGCGCTGCATGGCGACGGTGAGCGCGTGGGACAGGATCCCGGTGCTGCCGCAGCACGGTGGCGGGGGAGTAGTGCGCGGCCAGCATGGCGGTGTAGAGCTGGTCGAGGTGCTCGGGGCGCAGCCGGTCGAGGCGGTGCCGGCCGATGCCGGGCACCAGGTGCCGGCGGACGGCGGACTCGTAGCTCTCCAGCGTGCGCTGCCGGACCCGGCGGGGGGCGATGGTGGTCA
>JAOPWH010000160.1 GCA_025965795.1 Blastococcus sp. | reverse complement strand
TGATCGGGTTCCACTTCGGCATCGTCGTCACCGTGTAGGCGACCATGTCGGTGATCAGCCGCATGGACGGCGCGGGCGGGAAGACGTAGGTCCCGCGCGACAGGTACTCCTTGATGATGTCGTTCTGCGTCGTCCCCGCGAGCTGGGTGACGTCGTGCCCGTGCTCCTCGGCGACGGCCTGGTAGAGCGCGAGCAGCCACATCGCGGTGGCGTTGATCGTCATCGACGTGTTCATCTCGTCGAGCGGGATGCCGTCGAACAGCGCCCGCATGTCGCCGATGTGCGTCACCGGCACGCCGACCTTGCCGACCTCCCCGACCGCCAGTTCGTCGTCGGGGTCGTAGCCGGTCTGCGTCGGCAGGTCGAAGGCCACCGACAGCCCGGTCTGGCCCTTGGACAGGTTGTTCCGGTACAGGGCATTGGACTCGGCCGGCGAGGAGTGCCCGGCGTAGGTGCGCATGACCCAGGGGCGGTCACGCTCCTCCGGCGACGAGGGGAACGGCATGCCAGCGGAGTCTAGGGCGGTTACCGACGGGTAGCAGCCCGGGTCCGGTGGCACACTCGAACGGCGGAACGAGAGGAGGCCACCATGCCTGTCGGAGCCGGCAGCGGCCTGCATTTCCTGGTCGGCCCGACGATCGCCTTCGTCGTCCTGGCGTTCCTCGCCCTGTTCATGCGGTGGGCGTTCGGCACGGGCTACGGCCGCGAACGCCCGGCGGCACCGCCCGGCGACGAGCTGCTCACCCGCATCGCCACGCTGTCCCGGCGCGAGTCGGCCCTCGCGCTGCGCGCGGTGCTCTCCGACGCGGGCATCCGGTCGACGATCCGCTGCCCCGCCCCGCACCGGGCCGACGTCCTGGTCTTTCCCGAGGACGCCGCCCGCGCCCGCGCCGTGGCCGTCACCTTCTCTTCTCCGGAGTGAACGGCCCGAGCCTTCAGCCGGGCCGGGAGGTCCGCTTCACGTCGGCGCCGAGACCGCGCAGCTGCTCCACGAAGTCGGGATAGCCGCGGTCGACGTGGTGCACCTCCTGGACCTCGGTGATCCCGTCCGAGACGAGTCCGGCGAGCACGAGGCCCGCCCCCGCGCGGATGTCGGTGGCCACGACAGGTGCGCTGGACAGCCGCTCCCGGCCACGGACGACGGCGTGGTGGCCGTCTATCCGGACGTCGGCGCCGAGCCGGACCAGCTCGTTGGCGAACATGAACCGTCCCTCGAACACGTTCTCGGTGATCAGGGCCGTGCCGGTCGAGACCGCCGCCAGGGCGACGGCCATCGGCTGCAGGTCGGTCGGGAAGCCGGGGAAAGGCAGGGTGACGACGTCGACCCCCCGGGGCCGCTCGGACATGGCGACCCGCAGCCCCCCGGGCAGAACCTCCACGGTCGCCCCCGCGTCGGTCAGCTTGTCCAGCGCCACGCTGAGGTGCTCGGCCACCGCGCGCTCGACGACGACGTCGCCCCGCGTCATGACCGCACCGATGGCCCAGGTGCCGGCGACGATCCGGTCAGGGACGGCGGTGTAGGTGACCGGGGACAGCGACTCCACGCCCTCGACGGTGATCGTGGAGGTGCCGGCGCCGTCGATCCGGGCACCCATCGCGATGAGCATCGAGCAGATGTCGACGATCTCCGGTTCGCGGGCCGCGTTGTCGATGACGGTGGTGCCGTCGGCCAGGACCGCTGCCATCACCAGGTTCTCGGTGGCGCCCACGGAGGGGAAGTCCAGCCAGATCGACGTCCCGCTCAGCCGAGGCGCCGTCGCGACCAGGTACCCGTGCTCGCTGACGATGGTCGCCCCGAGCCGCTCGAGCCCCGAGATGTGCATGTCCAGACCCCGGGAACCGATGGCGTCACCGCCGGGAAGGGCGACCCGCGCCGAACCGCACCGGGCCACCAGCGGCCCGAGCACGCTGATCGACGCGCGCATCTTGCGGACCAGGTCGTAATCGGTCTCGGTCGAGGGGTCCTCGGGCACGTCGATCGTCACCCGGCCGCCGCCGCCCGATGCGGGCGTGCGCTCGTACTCGACCCCGCACCCGAGACGGCGCAGCACCTCGCTCATGATCGACACGTCGAGGATGTCGGGCACCTCGTCGACGACGGTCCGGCCGGTGGCCAGCAGGGCAGCCGCCATGAGCTTCAGCGAGCTGTTCTTGGCACCCGTGACCCGGACCCGACCGGTCAGGGCCGTACCGCCGGTCACCTCGAAGCACTCCACGCAGTCACCCTAGGCTGCCGTCATGACCGTCCGTCTCACGCGCATCTACACCAGGACCGGTGACGCCGGCGAGACGCACCTGGGCGACATGAGCCGGGTGGCCAAGACCGACCCCCGGCTGGCCGCGTTCGCCGACGTCGACGAGGCCAACAGCGCACTGGGCGTGGCGCTGGCACTGGGCGCACCGGACGCGACGATCGCCGACCTGCTGCGCAGCGTGCAGAACGACCTCTTCGACGTCGGTGCCGACCTGTGCACGCCGATCGCCCCGGACCCGGAGTTCCCGCCGCTGCGGATCACGTCCCCCTACACCGAGCGGCTCGAGGCGGCGTGCGACGAGTACAACGACGCGCTGCCGAAGCTGGCGAGCTTCATCCTCCCCGGGGGCACCGCGGCCGCGGCGCTGCTGCACCAGGCACGGGTCATCGTGCGCCGGGCCGAGCGCAGCGTCTGGGCGCTCCTGGCCGCCGAGGCCGACCGTACGAATCCGGAGACCGCCCGCTACCTCAACCGGCTCTCGGACCTGCTGTTCATCCTCGCCCGCACCGCCAACCCCGGTGGGGACGTGCTCTGGGAGCCCGGCGCGCACAGCGGCGCCCACGCCCAGCGGGCTGCCGTTCCGCAGGACCCCGCCGCCGGCTGAGCGTCAGCTGGCGGGAGGAGCGGACTCCAGCCAGGAGAGGAAGCCGGTCACTGTCGAGGTGTCCATGGCCAGTTCCCTGACCCCCTCGGGGGTGGAGCACGTCAGCACGACCACGTCGGCCGGCAGCGCGACGTCGTCCCGGCCCGGGGCGCGACGATCGGTCACGGCGAAGCCGGCGCGGCAGAGCCGTTGATGGGGGCGGACCGCGAGCGACAGGGCCCGGTACCAGAGCAGGGCGTCGCCGCCGTACCAGCCGACGCCCAGCGACCAGCGCGGCGAGCCCTCGGGCCGGAACCACATGGTCACCGCTCCCAGTCCGGAGAGCAGGAACCGGCGGCGCAGCAGGAAGGCGACCACCACCACGAGCAGCGCGAGGCCGGCGAGGACGAGCGCAGCGGTGGTCACGCGACGGCCTCGGGCAGCAGACCGGTGACGGTCAGGCGGTCTCGCCGGCCGCCCGCAGGCGGGACTGGGCCCGACGGGCGGCGTTCAGCGCCTCGGGGTCGTCGCCGTCCTCCTCCGCCCGGCGAAGCGCCTCGCGTGCCCGCTCCACGTCGATGTCGCCGGAGATCTCGGCGGTCTCGGCAAGGATGGACACCCCGCGCTCGGTGACCGACAGGAACCCACCGTGCGCGGCGACGATCACGTCCTCACCGGAGTCGGTGCGGATGGTGACCACGCCACCCTCGGCGAGCTGACCGAGCAGGGGTGCGTGGCCGGGCAGCACTCCGAGTTCTCCCTCGGTGGTGCGGGCGATGACCATCGTGGCCTCGCCGGACCAGATCTTGCGCTCGACGGCCACCAACTCGACCTGCAGGGTCGCCACGACTCTCCTCAAGATCCACGGACGGGCCTCAACTGTATAAGGACCCTCGCCTCCCCACCCTCGCGGGCCGGGGCGAAGCCGGGAACGGCGCTTCAGGCGGCCCGGCGGTAGAGCAGGGTCCAGCGGCCGACACGTACCCAGGGCCGCCGAACGCTGGAGGGCGGAGCCCAGTCCTCGATGCGGAACGGGACGTCGCCGACGGGTTCCCACGGCGCGTACGGCGGCCAGCTCCAGCCGGTCTCACCGGCACGGCTCACGGCCGAGAAGCCGGCTCCTGCGTCGTCCTGGTCCACGTCGTTCCTCAACACCGTGCCCGCGGATCGGGCTGTCGTCCCCGTTGGTCGGCGCTCTGCACGCCGACCCGCAGGACCCTAGCGGCCTTGTGCCCGCAGAGGTGACGCTGCGTTCGCGGTTCTGCTCACAACGAGCGACGGCCGGGTCCCCTCGAGGGAGACCCGGCCGTCGACGTCAGATCCGGCCGCTCAGCTCTTCTTGAGCTTCTCGGCGTTCTTCTCGAGGTCCTCGAGCCCGCCCTGCATGAAGAAGGCCTGCTCCGGGAGGTGGTCGTAGGTCCCCTCGGTCAGCGCCTTGAAGGCCTCCAGCGTCTCCGACAGGGGGACGAAGGAGCCGGGCTGCCCGGTGAACGCCTCGGCCACGAACATGTTCTGCGAGAGGAACCGCTCGATGCGCCGGGCACGGTTCACCGTGACCTTGTCCTCCTCGCCGAGCTCGTCGATACCGAGGATGGCGATGATGTCCTGCAGCTCCTGGTAGCGCTGCAGGATCCGCTTCACCGTCTGGGCGATGTCGTAGTGCTCCTGGCCCACGTACTGCGGGTCGAGGATCCGGCTGGTGGAGTCCAGCGGGTCGACGGCGGGGTAGATGCCCTTCTCCGAGATCGGCCGCGAGAGCACGGTCGTCGCGTCGAGGTGGGCGAACGTGGTGTGCGGCGCGGGGTCGGTGATGTCGTCGGCGGGCACGTAGATGGCCTGCAGCGAGGTGATCGACCGGCCACGGGTGGAAGTGATCCGCTCCTGCAGCTCACCCATCTCGTCGGCCAGCGTCGGCTGGTAGCCCACGGCCGACGGCATGCGGCCGAGCAGGGTCGACACCTCGGAGCCGGCCTGGGTGAACCGGAAGATGTTGTCGATGAAGAGCAGCACGTCCTGGTTCTTCTCGTCCCGGAAGTACTCCGCCATCGTCAGCGCCGAGAGCGCGACGCGCAGCCGGGTGCCCGGCGGCTCGTCCTTCTGCCCGAAGACCAGGGCGGTGGTCTGGATGACGCCGGACTCGGTCATCTCGGTGATGTGGTCGTTGCCCTCGCGGGTCCGCTCGCCGACGCCGGCGAAGGCCGAGACGCCACCGAACTCCTGGGCGACCCGGCGGATCATCTCCTGGATCAGGACCGTCTTGCCGACGCCGGCCCCGCCGAACAGGCCGATCTTGCCGCCGGCCACGTAGGGCGTGAGCAGGTCGATGACCTTGATGCCCGTCTCGAGCAGCTCCGTCCGGCCCTCGAGCTGGTCGAACCGCGGCGCGTGCCGGTGGATGGTCCAGCGTTCGGCGTCGAGGCCGTAGCCGGGCTCGTCGAGGCACTCGCCCAAGGCGTTCCACACGTGCCCGGTGACGACGTCGCCGACCGGCACGCTGATCGCCGAGCCGGTGTCGGTCACCTCGGCGCCGCGCACCAGGCCGTCGGTCGGGGCCATCGAGATGGTGCGTACGACTCCCTCCCCCAGGTGCTGGGCGACCTCGAGGGTCAGGGTCTTGCCCAGGTCGGCCAACGTGACGTCGACCTTCAGGGCGTTGAACAGGTCCGGCATCGCGTCGCGCGGGAACTCGACGTCGACGACCGGGCCCGTGACCCGCACGACGCGGCCGGCGGCCTGCGTCTGCTGGTTGGTCGGACGGTCCTCGGTGACGGTCATCTGTGGTGCTCTCCTGCCCTGGGGCTCGGTGTCTGCTGATGCATGTCGTTCACGTTCTGGTTCAGTCGCCGGACCCGGACGAGACCAGGGCCTCGGAGCCGCCCACGATCTCGCTGATCTCCTGGGTGATCTCGGCCTGGCGGGCCTGGTTGGCCTGCCGCGAGAGGTTCTTGGCCAGCTCCTCGGCGTTGTCCGAGGCCGACTTCATCGCCCGGCGCCGCGACGCGGACTCCGAGGCGGCCGCCTCGAGCATCGCCGCGTAGATCCGGGTGGTGATGTATTTCGGCAGCAGGGCGTCCAGCAGTCCCTCGGCCGACGGCTCGAACTCGTAGGAGGTGGGGACGCCGCTGTCGCCGGCCCGGCCGGCGGCCCGGTCCTCGGCCTCGTAGTCGAACTCCTCGACCTCCTCGACCTCCAGCGGTGCCATCCGCTTGGCGACGGGCACCTGGGCGAGCAGCGAGCGGAACTCCGTGTAGACGATGTGCAACTCGTCCACGCCGAGCACGTTGTCGGCACCGGCGCCGCCGTCCTCGTCGTCCGCACCGGCGGTGAAGACGTCGATGAGCGCGGAACCGACCTCCTGGGCGTCCTCGTAGTGCGGCTGCTCGGAGAACCCGGTGAACGTCTCGGCCATCTCACGGTCGCGGAAGGAGTAGTACGTCTCCCCCTTGCGGCCGACCACGTAGAGCACCGGCTCCTTGCCCTCCTTGCGCAGCAGGGAGAGCAGCTCCTCGGTCCGGCGCAGCACGTTCACGTTGTACGAGCCGGCGAACCCGCGGTCGGAGGTGATCACCAGGACCGCCGCGCGCTGCGGGTTCTGCCGCTCGGTGAGCAGCGGATGATCGAGTGACGCCGAGGACGCCAGCGCCGACAGCACCCGCGTGATCTCCCGGGCGTAGGGCTTGGACGCCTCCACCCGGGCCTGGGCACGCACGATGCGGGCACCGGCGATCAGCTCCTGCGCCGAGAAGATCTTCTTCGTCGACTGCGTGGAGCGGATGCGGCGCCGCAGCGCGCGGAGTGAAGCGGCCATGGGTCAGCTGCCCCGCTTGACCTGGACGCGCTCCTGACCCCGCTCCGAGGCGTCCATGGCCTCGGCCTCGGGCTCGTTGACCTTGAGCGACTCGCCCTCGCCGGTGGTGAACTGCTGGTAGAAGGCCTCGACCGCCTTCTCCAGGCTCTGCACCGAGTCGTCACCGAGCTGCTTGCTCTGGCGGATCTCGTCGTAGATGCCGTTGTCACCGCGGGCGACGAAGTCGAGGAACTCCGACTCGAAGCGCCGGACGTCGCCGACCGGGACGACGTCGAGCTTGCCGGTGGTGCCCAGCCAGAGCGAGACGACCTCCCGCTCGACGGGGTACGGCGAGTACTGCCCCTGCTTGAGCAGCTCCACCAGCCGCTGGCCACGGTCCAGGGTCGCGCGGCTGGAGGCGTCCAGGTCGGAGGAGAACGACGCGAAGGCCTCGAGCTCACGGAACTGGGCGAGGTCCAGACGCAGGCGACCGGCCACCGACCGCATCGCCTTGATCTGGGCCGAGCCGCCGACGCGGGACACCGAGATGCCGACGTTGATGGCCGGGCGGACACCGGAGTTGAACAGACCGGTCTCGAGGAAGATCTGGCCGTCGGTGATCGAGATGACGTTGGTCGGGATGTAGGCCGACACGTCGTTGCCCTTGGTCTCGACCAGCGGCAGCCCGGTCATCGAGCCCGCCCCCAGCTCGTCGGAGAGCTTCGCGCAGCGCTCCAGCAGGCGGGAGTGCAGGTAGAAGACATCGCCGGGGTAGGCCTCGCGACCCGGCGGACGGCGCAGCAGCAGCGACACCGCGCGGTAGGCCTCGGCCTGCTTGGAGAGGTCGTCGAACACGATCAGGACGTGCTTGCCCTCGTACATCCAGTGCTGGCCGATGGCCGAGCCGGTGTAAGGCGCGATGTACTTGAACCCGGCCGCCTCCGACGCCGGTGCGGCGACGATGGTCGTGTACTCCATCGCGCCGGCCTCCTCGAGGGCCGTGCGGATCGCCGCGATCGTCGAGCCCTTCTGGCCGACGGCGACGTAGATGCAGCGGACCTGCTGCTGCGGGTCGCCGGTCTCCCAGGCCTGCTTCTGGTTGATGATCGTGTCGGTGACGATCGCCGTCTTGCCGGTCTGGCGGTCGCCGATCACGAGCTGACGCTGGCCACGCCCGATCGGGGTCATGGCGTCGATGGCCTTGATCCCGGTCTGCAGCGGCTCCTTGACCGACTGGCGCTGGACCACCGTGGGGGCCTGCAGCTCCAGGGCGCGGCGTCCGGTCGACTCGATCTCGCCGCCGCCGTCGATCGGGTTGCCGAGCGGGTCGACGACCCGGCCGAGGTAGCCGTCGCCGACGGGGACGGAGAGGACCTCTCCGGTGCGGCGCACCTGCTGGCCCTCCTCGATGCCGGAGAAGTCACCCAGGACCACGACGCCGACCTCGCGCACGTCGAGGTTCAGGGCCAGCCCCCGGACGCCGCTCTCGAACTCCAGCAGCTCGTTGGTCATGACCGAGGGCAGGCCCTCGACCCGGGCGATGCCGTCGCCGGCCTCGGTGACGGTCCCGACCTCCTCACGGGAGACGTCGGGGCTGTAGTCGGTGACGTACGTCTGGATGGCACTGCGGATCTCGTCTGCGGAGATCGTCAGCTCGGCCATGGGTCGCGTCCTCTTCCCTGCGGTGGTGTCTGGCGGGTGGTCGTTGGGGGCGGGTCAGCCGGCCAGCCGCCGTTTGGCGGCTTCCAGGCGGTGGGCGATGCTGCCGTCGATGACCTCGTCGCCCACCTGGACGATGAGGCCGCCGAGCACGGACGGGTCCACGGTCACCTGCAGTCCGATGGACCGGCCGTAGATCCGGCCGAGCACCTCGGTGAGCCGCTGCTCCTGGGCGTCGGTGAGCGCGACGGCGGTCGTCACCCGGGCCACGGACTGGCCCCGGCGGCGGCTGGCCACGTCCGACAGCCGCTCGACGGCGACCTCGGCGTTGCCCGCGTGCGGCCCGGTGAGGACGTTGCGGAGCAGCTGCTCGGTCACCGGGCTGACCCGGCCCGACAGCAGCGTGTCCAGCAGCGCGGCCTTGCCCTCCGCGGGGGCCTTCCGGTCGCTGAGGATGCGGGCGAGGGCGCGGTCACCGCCGACGATCCGGCCGAAGCGGAAGAGCTCGTCCTCGACGCCTTCGAGCTCCCCGCGGGCGTCGGCCGCGTCCAGCGATGCCTCCGTCGCCAGGGTGGTGAAGGCGTCCACGAGGTCGATGGGGTGCGACCAGCGCTCCCGGGCGACCGCCTCCACGAGGTCGAGGGCGGTGTCCGACAGCTTCCCGGTGAACAGCCGGCGGGCGAGCCCCGCGCGGTCGTCCGGCTTGCCGGCCGGGTCCGAGAGGGCCCGGCGCAGCGTCAGCTGCCCGTCGAGCAGCCGCGCGACGGAGAAGAGCTCATCGGCCAGAGCCAGGAGCTCCGGTCCCGTGGCGGCGCGGGCCGGTTGCCCGGTCAGGCGGTCCTTGGCTCTCTCCAGGACGCCCGACGCGGGGCGGCTGAGATGGTCCAGGCGCTCGCGCACCTGGACCAGCGCCGCGCGGCTGGAGGCCTCCATCAGCGGGAGCCCTTGCCCAGGGCGCCGTTGCCGGAGGCCGCCATGGTGTCGAGCTCCTCGAGGAAGCGGTCGACGGTGCCGCGCCGGCGGACGTCGTCGGCGAGTGACTCCCCGACCACCCGACCGGCGAGGTCGACGGCGAGCGTGCCGATCTGGCCACGCAGCTCGTTGATCACCTGCTGCCGGGAGGACGCCAGTTGCTCCTCGCCACGCGCGACGATCCGCGCGGACTCCTCCTGGGCCTGCGTACGCAGCTCCTCGAGGATCTGCTGACCCTCGGCTCGCGCCTGGTCGCGGATCTGCGCGGCCTCGTTGCGGGCCTCGGCCAGCTGGGCCCGGTACTGCTCCAGCGCCGCCTTCGCCTCGGCCTGCATCGCCTCCGCCCGCTCCATGCCGCCCTCGATCGCCTCACGGCGAGCGCGGAAGACCTGCTCGAAGCGCGGCGCGACGAACTTGGCGAACACGAAGTAGACGATCGCGAAGGCGATCAGGCCCACGATGATCTCGCCCGGCGGCGGGATCAGCGGGTTGTGGGCCTCCGCAGCAAGGATGCTCATGCGTTCAGTACCCCAGTCTCAGTTCCGGGTGGGCGGGATCAGGGGGTGCCGGGGCCGAAGATGAAGGGCGCGACCAGGCCGATGAGCGCGAGCGCCTCGGAGAGGGCGGCGCCGAGGAAGGCGTAGGTACGAGTGAGGCCGGCGGACTCGGGCTGCCGGGCGGTGGCCTGGATGTAGGCGGCCCAGACGATGCCCACACCGATACCGGGGCCGATGGCGGCGAGGCCGTAGCCCACCGAGCCGATGCTGCCGACGAGCTCTGCCATGACGTCCATGCGGGGTGTTCCTCCTGTGTCGGTCGCCCGGGTCGTTCCGGGCGGCTGGCGGGGGTGGTGCGGGTCGGTGGAGCCGATCAGTGGGCCGGCTCGACGGAACCGGCGAGGTAGGTGGCCGTCAGGACGGTGAAGACGTAGGCCTGCA
>JAOPWH010000128.1 GCA_025965795.1 Blastococcus sp. | reverse complement strand
GCACACGCACGAGTTCATCGCCACCGCGCACGAGGACCAGAAGTTCGGCTTCTCGCTGGCCACCGGGGACGCGCTGACCGCGGCCGTCCGGGTGATCCGCGAACCGCACCTCGAGCTGACCGGGCTGCACAGCCACATCGGGTCCCAGATCTTCGACACCGCGGGCTTCGAGGCAGCCGCGCACCGGGTGGTCGGTCTGCTGGGTCAGCTGCGGCAGGCGACCGGCCAGGTGCTGCCGGAGCTGAACCTCGGGGGCGGCTTCGGCATCGCCTACCTCGCCGAGGACGACCCGGTGAGCCCGGCCGACATCGCCGCACGGCTGCGCACGGTCATCGCCACGGAGTGCGCGGAGCTCGACCTCCCCGTGCCCCGCCTGGCGGTCGAGCCCGGCCGTGCGATCGCCGGACCCGGCACGGTCACCCTCTACGAGATCGGCACGATCAAGCCCGTACGGCTCGGCGCCAGCGGCGCGCCGGGCACCCCGCTGGTGCGCAACTACGTGTCCGTCGACGGCGGGATGAGCGACAACATCCGCACGGCGCTCTACGACGCCAACTACACGTGCGTCCTGGCCAACCGGGAGTCCGACGCGCCGCCCGCCCTGTGCCGGGTGGTGGGCAAGCACTGCGAGAGCGGCGACATCCTGGTCCGCGACCTCTGGTTGCCGGCCGACGTCCAACCCGGCGACCTCCTCGCCGTGGCCGCGACCGGTGCGTACTGCTGGTCGATGGCCAGCAACTACAACTACCTGCTCAAGCCGCCGGTGGTGGCGGTGCGCGACGGCGCCGCGACCGAGATCGTGCGGCGGCAGACGCTGGCGGACGTCTTCGCGCTCGACGCCGTCCTGGCCGATTCGCCGGCGCCGTCGCCCGCGCCGTCCCAGCCCGCCCCCGAGCACCCGGTCGGAGCTGGCTCGGCGAGCTCGCGAGTCGATGGGAGGGCATCGTCGTGAGCGGTCCGTTGAAGGTCGCCCTGCTCGGCTGCGGAACGGTCGGCAGCGCCGTGCTGCGGCTGATCAGCGAGCAGGCCGGCGACCTCACCGCCCGGATCGGCCGCCCCGTGGAGGTGGCCGGCGTCGCCGTGCGGCGTCCGGCCCACCACCCCGACGTCCCGGCCGGGCTGCTCACCACCGACGCCGCCGCCCTGGTCACCCGGGACGACGTCGACCTCGTCGTCGAGGTGATCGGTGGCATCGAGCCGGCCCGCTCGTTGATCCTCGCCGCGTTCGCCGCCGGCAAGTCCGTGGTGAGCGCCAACAAGGCGCTGCTGGCCGAGGACGGCGTCGCGCTGCACGCCGCCGCGGCGAAGGCGGGGGTGGACCTCTACTACGAGGCCGCGGTCGCCGGCGCGATCCCGCTGCTCCGGCCGCTGCGCGAGTCGCTCGCCGGCGACCAGCTGCGCCGGGTGGTCGGCATCGTCAACGGCACGACCAACTACATCCTCTCCCGCATGGCCGAGACCGGCGCCGGGTTCGCCGAGGCGCTGGCGGAGGCCACCGAGCTCGGGTACGCCGAGGCCGACCCGACCGCCGACGTCGACGGGTTCGACGCGGCGTCCAAGGCGGCGATCCTGGCGTCCCTCGCCTTCCACACGCCGGTCACCGCCGCCGACGTGCACCGGGAGGGCATCTCCGCGGTGTCCTCGACCGACGTCGCGCGGGCCGCCGAGATCGGCTGCACCGTCAAGCTGCTGGCCATCTGCGAGCGGGTCGGGAACGGGGACGACGGCTCGGTCGCCGTCCGCGTGCACCCGGCGATGATCCCGACGTCGCACCCGCTGGCCGCCGTCGGTGGTGCGTTCAACGCGGTCTTCGTCGAGGCGGAGGCCGCCGGCCAGCTGATGTTCTACGGCCAGGGCGCCGGTGGCGAGCCCACCGCCAGCGCGGTACTCGGCGACCTGGTGGCCGTGGCGCGCAACCGGATCACCGGTGCGGCCGGGCAGGGCCCGACGGGCTACGCGGCATTGCCGGTTCGCAGCATGGCCGACACGCCGACCCGGTACCACGTGAGCCTCGACGTCGCGGACAAGCCGGGTGTGCTCGCCACCGTCGCGCAGGAGTTCGCCCAGCACGGCGTCAGCATCTCCACCGTCCGCCAGGACGGGCACGGGGACGCCGCGACCCTGGTGATCGTCACCCACAGCGCTCCCGACGCGGCCCTCTCTGCCACGATCGCGGCGTTGCGGGACATGCCCGCCGTCCGTGACGTCACCAGCGTCCTGCGCGTGGAGGGACTCTCGTGAGCCTTGCCCCCCGGACGGTCTCGCCGGTCTGGCCGGGCCTGATCGAGGCCTACCGCTCGCGGCTGCCGGTGAGCGACGCGACCCCGGTGGTGACGCTGCAGGAAGGTGCCACCCCGCTGCTCCCGGCGCGCGAGCTGTCGCGGCGCACGGGCTGCGACGTCTACCTGAAGGTGGAGGGTGCGAACCCGACCGGGTCCTTCAAGGACCGCGGCATGACGATGGCCATCAGCAAGGCCGTCGAGGAGGGCGCGCAGGCGGTCATCTGCGCCTCGACCGGCAACACCAGTGCCAGCGCGGCGGCGTACGCGGCCCGCGCCGGGCTCACCTGCGCGGTGCTCGTGCCCCAGGGGAAGATCGCCATGGGCAAGCTCGCCCAGGCGCTGGTGCACGGCGCGAAGCTCCTGCAGGTCGAGGGCAATTTCGACGACTGCCTCGCGCTGGCCAGCAAGCTCGCGATCGACTACCCGGTGAGCCTGGTCAACAGCGTCAACCAGCACCGCATCGAGGGGCAGAAGACGGCCGCCTTCGAGATCGTCGACGTGCTCGGGGACGCCCCCGACATCCACTGCCTGCCGGTCGGCAACGCCGGGAACATCACCGCCTACTGGCTGGGCTACCGCGAGTACTGCCACGACAGCCCGGCCCCCGGCCCCGCCTCGCGCACGCCGCGCATGTGGGGATTCCAGGCCGCGGGCGCCGCACCGATCGTGACCGGCCAGGTGGTCGAGAACCCCAGCACGATCGCCACCGCCATCCGCCTCGGCAACCCGGCGTCGTGGACGAAGGCGCTGGCCGCCCGCGACGAGTCCGGCGGCCGGATCGACGCCGTCACCGACCGCGAGATCCTGGCCGCCTACCGGCTGCTGGCACGCACGGAGGCGGTCTTCGTCGAGCCGGCGTCGGCCGCCTCGGTCGCCGGGCTGCTCCAGGTCGCCCAGGCCGGCGAGCTCGAACCCGGTCAGCGGGTCGTCTGCACGGTCACCGGCAACGGTCTCAAGGATCCGGAGTGGGCGATCTCGGGCGCACCGGCCCCGGTGACCATCCCGGTGGACGCCGCGACCGCGGCCGCTCAGCTGGGGCTGTAGCCGGGTGAGCGTCCTCTCGTCCACGACGGCCGCCGTCCGGGTGCCGGCGACCAGCGCGAACCTGGGTCCGGCGTTCGACTGCGCGGGACTCGCCCTCACGCTGCACGACGTGGTCGAGTTCTCCGTCGTCGAGTCCGGTCTGACGGTGGAGGTGTCCGGCGTCGGCGCCGGCGAGCTGCCCACGGACGAGTCGCACCTGGTCGTGCGCGCCTTCCGGGCGGCGTGCGCCGAGCTGGGCTGGACACCGGCCGGCCTGCGGGTGGTCGCCGACAACCGGATTCCGCAGGGACGGGGGATGGGTTCGTCCGCGGCCGCCGTCGTGGCCGGGGTGGTGGGCGCCTGGTCGTTGTGCCCGGACGTCGAGGTGCGCGACGACGACGCCGTCCTGCGGCTGGTCAACGAGCTCGAGGGGCACCCGGACAACGTCGCGGCCTGTCTCGTGGGCGGCGCGACGCTGTCCTGGATCACCCCGGCCGGTGTGCACGTCGGCCGGCTGGACACCCACGGCGACGTCCTCCCGGTGGTCCTGGTGCCCGAGACCACGCTGTCGACGCACGTCGCCCGCGGTCTGCTGCCGGAGCAGGTGCCGCACGGCGACGCGTCCTTCAACGCCGGCCGGGCCGCGTTGCTCGTGCACGCGCTGACGTCCGAGCCGTTCCTGTTGCTCGACGCCACCGATGACCGGCTGCACCAGCGGCAGCGGACCGCCGCGATGCCGGCCTCGCTGGCGCTGGTGGACACGCTGCGCGCCGAGGGCCACGCCGCGGTCGTCTCCGGAGCGGGGCCGAGCCTGCTCGTGCTGACGCAGCGGCATCCGGAGGACCCGCCGGCTCCCGATGCCGCCGTGCGCGTCCGCGAGATCGCGGAACTCACCCCTCCGGGGTGGCGGGTGCTGCCTCTGGAGGTCGATCTGCACGGGGCCACGGTGCAGCGGCCGGTGCGACAGGTATCGTCTCGGTAACGGGGAACACGCTGGAACTCACCGGTGTTGTCTCGCCCGTGGGCTGCGTCTAGGCTCACGGCGTAGCCGCCCACTCGGGCGAGCCTCGCGCGGGGCCGAAGCAGACGATCTCTCTTCGCCGCTGATCCGCCTCGCACTTTTCGACCCGTTTCCCTTTGCGCTCCCGCCTCCGGGCCGGACCGATGGGGACCGGGGCACCCCCTGCGCCGGTAGGCGCAGGTCACCGCAGGGAAGGACCTGTACGTGAGTGAAACCACCGACCTCGTCGAGACCGGCGCGCAGGACGCGTCCGGCACGAGCGAGGCACCTGCCGCTTCTGGGACGGCGGGCACGTCCCGTCGCCGCGGCAACGGCCTGTCCGGGATGCTGCTCCCCGAGCTGCAGCGACTGGCGGGCGAACTGGGCATCGCCGGCACCGGCCGGATGCGCAAGGGCGACCTCGTGGCCGCCATCTCCGCGCGCCAGGTGGGCGGCGCTGCTCCGGCCGCCGACAGCGCCCGTGCGGACAACGACGCAGACCGCGGCTCGAGCAACGGCGCGCCCGAGGCCCGTGGCATCGCAGTCTCGTCGGCGCCGTTGGAGGCACCGATCAGCGGAGGCGCCAACGGTGGCCCGCTGACCGCCCCGACCAGCACCGAGGGGACCAACGGCCGCCCGCGACGGGCCGCCCGCCGCCCCGCCGGCGCCCCGGCCGTCGACGCCGGCACGACCGACAGCGGCACCACGAGCACCGGCACCACGAGCACCGGCACCGGCACCACGAGCACCGGCACCACCGACACCGGCACCACCGACACCGGCACCACCGACGCCGAGTCCCGTCCGGACGTGGCCACCAGCGCGCCCGCCGACACCGAGCAATCCGACGGCCAGCGCACCGAGGGCGACCGTCCCCAGCGCACCCGCGACCGCAACGTCCGCACCCGTGGCGACCGCGACGGCGCCGCTCGCGAGGGCGGCGACCGGAACGACCGGCCGGCCAACCGCGACGGTGGCAGCCGCGATGTTGCGAATCGGGACGGTGCGAACCGGGACGGTGCGAACCGGGATGGTGGCAACCGCGACACCAACCGCGGCGGCCGGCCGGACAACCGCAACGACAACCGCGCCGACGCCGGCCGCAACGACAACCGCAGCGACGGCGCTCGCACGGACGGTCCGGGCCGGAACGACGAGGACGACGACGACTTCGAGGGCGGGCGCGGCCGCCGTGGCCGCCGCTACCGCGACCGCAACAAGCGCGGCGGGGCCCCGGCCGGGGCCGGCCGCGAGCGTTTCGACCAGGGCGAGCCGACCGTCAGCGAGGACGACGTCCTGCTGCCCGTCGCCGGCATCCTCGACGTCCTCGACAACTACGCCTTCGTGCGGACGTCGGGGTACCTGACGGGCCCGAACGACGTCTACGTCTCCCTGTCGCAGGTGCGCCGCTACGGACTGCGCCGCGGTGACGCCATCACCGGCGCCGTCCGTCAGCCACGCGACGGCGAGCGCAAGGACAAGTACAACGCGCTCGTCCGGCTCGACACGGTCAACGGCCTGGACCCCGAGGCGGCTCGCGACCGGCCGGAGTTCACCAAGCTGACCCCGCTCTACCCGCAGGAGCGCCTGCGGTTGGAGACCGAGCCGCACCTGCTGACCAGCCGGGTCATGGACCTGGTCATGCCGATCGGCAAGGGCCAGCGCGCGCTCATCGTCAGCCCGCCGAAGGCCGGCAAGACGATGGTGCTGCAGTCGATCGCCAACGCGATCACGACGAACAACCCCGAGTGCCACCTCATGGTCGTCCTCGTCGACGAGCGGCCCGAGGAGGTCACGGACATGCAGCGCTCGGTGAAGGGCGAGGTCATCGCCTCGACCTTCGACCGGCCGCCGTCGGACCACACCACGGTCGCCGAGCTCTCCATCGAGCGGGCCAAGCGCCTGGTCGAGATGGGCCACGACG
>JAOPWH010000022.1 GCA_025965795.1 Blastococcus sp. | reverse complement strand
GCAAGGCCGAGATCGCCGAGGCGAACGCCTTCGCCGAGGTCATGCCCGAGGACCTGCTGAAGTTCGGGATGATCCCCGAGTTCATCGGCCGCCTCCCGGTCATCACCAGCGTGCAGAAGCTCGACCGTGAGGCTTTGATCAACATCCTCACCGAGCCGAAGAACGCCCTGGTGCGCCAGTACCGGAAGCTCTTCGAGCTCGACGGCGTCGACCTGGAGTTCACCGACGACGCCCTCGAGGCGATCGCCGACCAGGCCATCCTCCGTGGCACCGGCGCCCGTGGGCTCCGCGCGATCATGGAGGAGGTGCTCCAGTCGGTGATGTACGACATCCCCAGCCGCGAGGACGTCGCCTCCGTCGTCATCACCCGCGAGGTCGTCCTGGAGCACGTGAACCCGACGATCGTCCCGCGCAAGCCCACCCGGGCCCCCCGCGAGAAGTCCGCGTAGCCCCACCGCTCTCCGACGAGCCCGTCCCCGTACGCGGGGGCGGGCTCGCTCGCGTTATGGGCTGCCGAGCGTGACGGAAGAGTGTGCGCTGGTGAGCAGGTCTGGGCCCCGAGCTGCCCATCAGCGCACACCGTCGGCACCGAACAGTCGCCGTCGAGCCGTGTAGGCCGCCCAGACGTCGCGACGGCACGCCTGAGGGGCCGTCGTCATCCGTCCGTAGCTGAAGCGCAACGTCTGCCACCCGACCGTCGCGAGCAGCGCGTCCCTGCGGATGTCGCGCTCACGTTGTGGCCGAGAGCCGTGCCATGCGGCGCCGTCCATCTCGACCGCGAGCAGCACGTCGTCGTACGCCACGTCGAAGTAGAACGTCTCGCCGTTCACGACGACCCGGCGCTGCTGCACGAACGGAGGCATGCCGGGTGCGCGGAGTACCTGGAGGCAGCCCCAGATCTCGAGTTCGCTCTGGCAGCCATCGGCCAGCAGAGACACGAGCCGCGCCAGCTCGGCGCGGCCGCTGAGTCGTGGCCGTCGCTCCAGTTCGCCGGCCAGCTCTCGCGGGGAGCAGACGCGCCTGCGAACGGCGGTGATCGCCGAAGCGCGGACAGCCGGCCGGTGCGCCACCGTCTGCTGGCCCCAGGTATCCACGATCGACCGCCCGACGGACGTCGCGGCGAGACCGTCCACCAGTCGACGGTGATCGGAGATCCCGGGCGACCGGTGCACGATCACCCCGCTCGATCCCCGGCCGCTCGCGGTGAGGTCGACCGTGACATGGATCGGACCGGGTGGGTGGTCGATCAGTTCCCACACGGCCAGGGCGGTGACATGACTGGCGACCGCCTGCCGCCCGTCGAGGGTCCCGGCGAGCCGCGTGCGCCAACCGTGGGCTGCACTGGGTAGCGCCACCACTCCGGGACGGACCCGGACCAGCTTGCCCTCGGCTACCCAGGACCCGATGGTCCGCCGGCTGACGCGGGTGAGGAGCTCGGGAACGGTGATCCACCCGGTTTCGCCGACTGCCGTCGCCACCTCGATCGCCACTGGTAGAGGCTGCTTCGGAAGCCAGGTCTACGGGTCGCCTGCCCCCGATCTGTGGACAGCGCCGGCAACGGTGTGCGCCGATGGGCAGTTCTGTGCGTCAGAACTGCCCATCAGCGCCCACCGAGCGAGCGCCGCCGAGCGGGTCAGGCTTCGGGGAGGGGGGCGAGGACGACGTCGACGGTCAGCGGGCCGTCGCCGGGGACGACGGTCAGGGTGGCGATCCGGCCGGCGTCGACCAGGTCGGCCCGCACCGCCTCCACGAGCGAGACCTGCTCCGCCGGGGCGGTCACCGTCGCCGACTCGACGTCGGCCCGCATCGACTGCTTGGCCTCCGACTTCGCCTTGCGCACCGCGGCCAGCGCCTCGGCGGCCACGGTCACCAGCGCCCGGTCACCGCCGGAAGGCAGCTCAGCGGCGACCGGCCACGAGGCGCGGTGCACCGACCCCGCCTGCCACCACGACCAGACCTCCTCGGTGACGAACGGCAGCACCGGCGCGAACAGCCGCAGCTGCACCGAGAGCGCAAGCGCCAGCGTCGCCTGGGCCGACTCCGCCGCCGCACCCGAGCCGTAGGCCCGCGACTTCACCAGCTCCACGTAGTCGTCGCAGAAGGACCAGAAGAACGTCTCGGCGGTCTCCAGTGCGCGCGTGTAGTTGTAGGACTCCAGCGCCGTCGTCGCGTCCTCCACCACGGTGGCCAGGGCGGCGAGCAGGGCAAGGTCGATCGGCTCGGTGATCGTCGAGGGCGCGGCGGCCAGATCGACCGACGAGGCACCCAGCCCGAGCACGAACTTGCCGACGTTGAGGATCTTCATCGCCAGCCGCCGGCCGACCTTCATCTGCGTCTCGTCGAACGGCGAGTCCATGCCCGGGCGGGCACCGGCCGCACGCCAGCGGACGGCGTCCGTGCCGTACCGCTCCAGGACGTCGATCGGCGTGGTCGCGTTGCCCTTGGACTTCGACATCTTCTTGCGGTCGGGGTCGACGACGAAGCCGGAGATGGTGGCGTGCGTCCACGGCACGGTGCCGTGCTCGAAGTGCGCCCGCACCACGGTGGAGAACAGCCAGGTGCGGATGATGTCGTGCGCCTGCGGTCGCTGGTCCATGGGGAACACCCGGGCGAACAGCTCGGGGTCGGTGTCCCAGCCCGAGGCCACCTGCGGGGAGAGCGAGGACGTCGCCCAGGTGTCCATGACGTCGGGATCGGCCATGAAGCCGCCCGGCTTGCCGCGCTGCTCCTCGGTGAAGCCGTCAGGGACGTCGGACGAGGGGTCGACCGGCAGCGCCGACTCCGGCGCCAGGATCGGGTCGTCGTGGACGGGCTCACCGGAAGCGTCCAGGCGGTACCAGACCGGGAACGGGACGCCGAAGAACCGCTGCCGGCTGATCAGCCAGTCACCGTTGAGTCCCTCGACCCAGTTCTCGTAGCGGTGCCGCATGTGCTCGGGCACCCACTGGATCTCGCGACCCCGGGCGATCAGGGCGTCGCGAAGCTCGGCGTCCCGGCCGCCGTTGCGGATGTACCACTGCCGCGTGGTGACGATCTCCAGCGGCCGCTCGCCCTTCTCGAAGAACTTCACCGGGTGCGTGATCGGGCGAGGGTCCCCGTGCAGGTCACCGGACTCACGGAGCATCTCCACGATCCGCTGCTGGGCGCTGAACATCGTCTTGCCGGCGAGCTCGGCATAGGGCTGGGCGGGCACGTCCGCGGGCGGGTCGGCGAGGATCCGGCCGTCCCACCCCACGATCGCCCGGGTCGGCAGGTGCAGCTCGCGCCACCAGGTGACGTCGTTGAGGTCGCCGAAGGTGCAGATCATCGCGATGCCCGAGCCCTTGTCGATCTCGGCCAGGCGGTGGGCCACGACCGGCACCTCGACGTCGAACAGCGGCGTCCGGACGGTCTGACCGAACAGCGGCTGGTAGCGCGCGTCGTCGGGGTGCGCGACGAGTGCCACGCAGGCCGGCAGCAGCTCGGGGCGGGTGGTCTCGATGAAGACGGGTCCGGCCGGGCCGGAGAACGAGATCCGGTGATACGCGCCCGGGCGCTCGCGGTCCTCGAGCTCGGCCTGTGCGACCGCCGTGCGGAAGGTCACGTCCCAGAGGGTCGGCGCTTCCTGGGCGTACGCCTCGCCCCGGGCGAGGTTGTGCAGGAACATCCGCTGCGCGGTGGCGCGGGAGGACTCCGAGATCGTGCGGTAGACGTTCGACCAGTCGACGGACAGCCCGACGCGGCGCCAGAGCTTCTCGTACTCCGCCTCGTCCTCCTCGGTCAGCTGCATGCACAGCTCGACGAAGTTGCGGCGCGAGACGGGCACCTGGTCCTTGCCCGGCGTGGCCGGGGGCTCGAAGGACGGCTCGTAGGGCAGCGCCGGGTCGCAGCGCACGCCGTAGTAGTTCTGCACCCGCCGCTCGGTGGGCAGCCCGTTGTCGTCCCAGCCCATCGGGTAGTAGACGTGCTTGCCCCGCATCCGCTGGTACCGGGCGACGATGTCGGTGTGGGTGTAGCTGAACACGTGCCCCACGTGCAGCGACCCGCTGGCGGTCGGCGGGGGAGTGTCGATGGCGTAGATCTGCTCGCGCGTCGTGGCCGGGTCGAGCGCGGCCGCGCGGTCGAAGGCGTAGGTGTCCTCGGAGCCCCAGCGCTCGATCCACTTCTCCTCGAGCCCGTCCAGTGACGGCTTCTCGGGTACGACCGCGACCGCCGCGGGCACAGTGGTGTCCGGGGGGGAGATGTCGGTCGTCATACCCGTCATCCTAGGAACGGCGTCGACTGGCATTCTGGGCAGGATGAGCAACGGCAGCACCGGTGACATGGCCCGGGTGGAGAAGCAGCTGCTGGCGCGCTGGCCGGAGAGCCGGCTGGAGCCCTCGCTGGCCCGCATCAATGCGCTGGTCGACCTACTGGGTTCCCCGCACCGGGCCATGCCCGTCATCCAGGTGGCCGGCACCAACGGCAAGACGACGACGGCGCGGATGATCGACGAGCTGCTCCGCGGATTCGGGCTCCGGGTCGGCCGCTTCACCAGCCCGCACCTGCAGTCGATCCGCGAGCGCATCGTGCTTGACGGCGAGCCGGTGAGCGGCGAGCGCTTCGCCGAGACCTACGACGACATCGCCCCGTACGTGCAGATGGTCGACGCGGGCTCCGACGTCCCGATGAGCTTCTTCGAGGTCATGGTCGGCATGGCCTATGCGCTGTTCGCCGACGCTCCGGTCGACGTCGCCGTGATCGAGGTGGGCATGGGTGGCACGTGGGACGCCACCAACGTCGCCGACGCGCGGGTCGCCGTCGTCACGCCCGTGGCCCTCGACCACGCCGAGTACCTCGGTCCCGACGTCGCGACGATCGCCGGTGAGAAGGCCGGGATCATCAAGCACGACGCGATCGCGGTGCTCGCCCATCAGCAGCCCGGCGCGCTCGACACCCTGGTGCGGCGGGCCGTCGACATGGATGCCGTGGTCGCCCGGGAAGGCACCGAGTTCGGCGTCCTCGAGCGCACCGTCGCGGTGGGGGGCCAGCAGGTGCGGCTGCAGGGCCTCGGCGGCGAGTACGACGAGCTGTTCCTGCCCCTGTTCGGCGCACACCAGGCACAGAACGCGGCGACCGCGCTCGCCGCCGTCGAGGCCTTCCTCGGTGCCGGAGCGGCCACCGGTCCGATCGAGCAGGACACCGTCCGCGCTGCCTTTGCGGCCGTGCGCTCACCCGGCCGGCTCGAGCGGGTGCGCACGTCGCCGAGCGTCCTGGTCGACGCCGCGCACAACCCGGCCGGCATGACGGCGACCGTCGAGGCGATCAAGGAGTCCTTCGACTTCACCCGCCTCGTCGGCGTCGTCGGCTGCGTCCGGGGCAAGGACGTCGCCGGCATGCTCGCGGCGCTCGAGGAGATCTGTGCCGAGGTAGTCGTGACCCAGAACAGCTCGTCGCGGGCGATGCCGGCCGACGAACTGGGTGCGCTGGCCGTCGACGTCTTCGGCGCCGACCGGGTCAGCGTCTCGCCGCGGCTGTCGGAGGCGGTCGAGGAGGCCATCGAGCTCGCCGAGGCCGGAACCCAGGATGCCCTCGGCGGTTCCGGGGTCCTGGTCACCGGCAGCGTGATCACCGCGGGGGAGGCCCGCACCCTCTTCTCCGGGCGGACGGCATGACAGCACCCGATCCGGTTCGCGCGGGCCGGGCCCTGAACGGCGCCGCCGCGGCGCTCCTCGTCCTGGAGGGGATCGTGGTGCTGTTCGTGCCCCGTGGCATCGCGCAGACCGGTCCCGGTCTGACCGGCCCGCGGCTGACCCTGCTGCTGGTGCTGGCGGTCGTGCTCGTCCTGGCCGCCGGTGTGCAGCGGCGCCCGCGTGGGGTCTACATCGGCACGGCCCTGCAGGTGCCCCTGTTGCTGACCGGCCTGCTCAACGGCGTCATGTGGTTCGTGGCCGGTCTGTTCGTGCTGATCTGGCTCTATCTGCTGCAGGTGCGCAAGGAACTGCTCGGTTCCCCGTTCGGGCCGCCGGTCCCACCGCGGTCGGAGACGCCGCCCGCCTGACCGAGGATTGAGGGCGGGCGCCGGGGCGGTCAGCGCTGCGGAACGACCGTGGCGCTCCGAGCGGAGATGTAGCCCGTCCCGGCCGCATTGACGGCGTAGACGGTGAAGCTGTGCCCGACGCCGGGCGTCAGGCCCGGCACGGGAAGGAGCGCGCTGGTGAGCTCCTCATGGGGCGAGCGCAGGGGGAACCGCCGAGATGCCGACGGCCAATCCCGCTGCGCAGGCGACCGCTCGCCACGCTCCCGTACGCACACTGCCCTTCTCGGCACCCGGGGGTGGAGGCTTGTCCCCCGGAAGGGCGGCCCGGTGGATCAAGGGCAGAAGGTGGCTGTCGGCGCACCGTTCGATCCGCCACGGACCCTGCCGCCCGCCGCACCGCGAGCCCCTACGGCAGCCCCCGCGGACGCCGGATCATCTTCGGCAGGAGCGTGGAGGTCGTAATGACCGCCGGCCCGAGGCCCGCGGCGTTGCTCGCGGCGACGCGGACGACGTGTGCCGCGCCGTTGGCGAGCCCGGTCACGAGAGCCGAGGTGACGTTGCCGGCGACGTCGACGGTGCGGACGAGTGTGGCTCCGCGGTAGACCTTGACCCGGTAACCGGTGACGGTCGACCCGCCGTCGAAGGCAGGCGGCGCCCACCGGACCATCGCCGCACCCGGCCGCGACGTGGCGGCCCGGACACCGGGAGCGCCCGGAACCGTCCGGGGTGTGGCCGTGAGGGTGCCCGCCAGGCCGGTACCCGCCACATTCGTCGCGGTGACGGAGAACGTGTAGGCCGTTCCGTTGAGCAGACCGCTGACGACCCGCTCCATGGCGGTCGTCGAGGAGGTCGCGACCAGGTCCAGCCCGAGATAGGTCCGGATCGTGTAGCCGGTGATCGGCCGCCCGCCGTCGGTGGACGGCGGCGACCACGCCACGCGCACGGCGGCGTCGCCCGGAACCGGCGTCCCCATGAGGGGAGCGCCCGGCGCGCTGGCCGGGACGACGGCCGGACTCTCGGCCGAGGCCGGACCGTAGCCCGCCGAGTTCGACGCCTTCACCGTGAAGGTGTACGGCGTCCCGTTCGTCAGCCCGGGGATCTCCGCGCTGGTGATCCCGGCCGACGTGGACGCGTCGGCCACGGCCACACCGGAGTGGAACGCGGTCACGGTGTAGCCGAGCAGGGCAGCGCCCCCGTTGTCGGCGGGAGGCGACCAGCGGACCGTCGCCGACCTGGCGCCGGCGGTCACCTGCCTGACCACGGCCGGGCCGGGCACCGTGACCGGGACGTTCGAGGCGACGACAGCCGACCGGGGGCCGGCGGCAGTGGTGACGCCTCCGGCGTTCCGGGCGGTCGCCACGACCTGCAGCTCCTTGCCGGCCTCCGCCGAGGTGATCACATGCGTGACGTCGCCGGGAAGGGGGGCGCAGCCGATCGCATCGCACGTCCGCCACGCGTGGGTCACGCTGTCGGCTCCCGTGAAGGCGTCGGGGGTGGAGACGGTCGAGCCCACGACCAGGGTGCCGACGACGGCCGGCGCGACGGTCATGACCGGCCGGGCGGTGCGGTTGACGGTGGTGGTGACCGCAGGGCCGCTCTGGTTCCACCGGTCGACGGCCACGACCGCGTAGCTGAGCGAGGCGCCGGGTGCCGGGGAAGCCACGACGGCACCCGCTGTGCGCGGCTCGGCGACCACTCCGCCGCCCGCGCTCACGCGATAGGAGTACGCGCTGCCCTGGTCGTCCCACGTGAGGAGGACCCGGTCGTCGTCCAGTTGCGCGTCGAGGCCGGTGACGGCGCCCGGCGCGGCGGGGCGACCGGTGCCCGTGATGACCGTGTTGGAGGCGGCCGAGGATCGACCCAGGGCATCGACACCGCGCAGCTGCCAGCGCGTCTCCAGGGTCGGCATGGCACCGATCGCGAGCGACACGGTCCTGGGAGTCGTGGTCAGCCCCCACGAGGACACCGACCCGAGGCTCACGCCGTCACGGAGGACGAGGTACTGGAGCGCCGGGACGCCGGGGACCCAGGCCTGGAGGTCCAGGATCGCGTTGGTGCCGGTTCCGCGCAGCGAGGCGCTGCCGAGCGCCGGCGTCCCGGGTGCCGCCGCGCCGACCGTGGCCAGTACCGGGCGGCTGCGGTCGCCGTTGCTCGCCTGGACGTCGACGGCCACCTGGTTGCCGTCGGTGAGCCCGGTCACCGTTGCCGTGGTGCCGGCGACCTCGGACCGGACGACGCCGTCGATCCGCACGGTGTAGGAGGTGGCGCCTGGCGTGGCCGGCCAGCTCACCGAGACCTGCCCGGCGGAGGGTGCGACCGCGACGGAGCCGTCGGCGTGATCGGCGGCGGCCAGGGCGGCCGGCACGTCCAGCCGGCCGGCCCCGTAGCTGCGTGGCCAGTCGACGCCGCTGGCCGAGCCCGCCTGCAGGGCGGCCTGCACCTGCTCGGGGGTGATGCCCGGGACGGCGCTGCGCAGCAACGCGACCGCGCCCGCGACCGCGGGAGCGGAGAACGACGTGCCGGTGCCCTCCCAGTACGTGTTTCCCGGCTTGGGCAGGAGAACGCGGTCACCGACCGTCGACATGTCCACCTGCCAGCCGTGGACCGCCCAGTCGCTCGGCGTTCCGTCCGGCGCGGTGGAGGAGACGCCGATGACCCCGCTGAGCGCTGCCGGGTACATGACCCAGTTGCCGGTGAGGCCGTCGTTACCGGCCGATGCGATCACCGAGATGTTCTTGTCGAGGGCGTACCGCACCGCCGCCGCGGTGACGTCGGAGTTCCCGGCACCGCTCAGGGACATGTTGATGACGTCGGCGCCGTGGTCGGCGGCCCACAGGATGCCGCGGGCGATCCCTGCGGATGGGCAGCCGGAGTCGTTGCAGACGCGGACGGGCATGATCTTCGCCTCCGGCGCCATGCCCGCACTGCCGATTCCGTTCTCGGCCCGGGCGGCGACGGTTCCCGCGACCCCGGTCGCGTGCCAGGTCGCGCCCGGACCGGTGATCATCTGGGTTCCCGGGACGAAGGCGCCCGCCAGATCCGGATGGGAGGTGTCGACCGCGCTGTCGAGCACCGCGACGATCTGACCTGCCCCCCGGGTGCGGGGCCAGGCGTCCCGCACCGCGCTCGTGGCCTGTGGGTCGGTGGTGTCCCAGTAGGGGTCGGTGCCGGCGTCCACCTGGTAGGTGACCGACGGACCGGCGGCGACGACCTCGGGAGTCGCCTCCAGTCGATCGGTGGTCGCCTCGGCGGTCGTCGCCGGCACGGTCACCGTCTCCACGACGTAGTCGCCGTCGACGACCGTCAGGACGTCGAGGACGACCTCGTCCGTCGCCTGTGCCGGGCTCACCACGGTCAGGCCGCTCAGCACCGCAACGGTCAGGGCGGTCGCGAGTCGGGTCCGCAACCGGGGCCTCCGCTGCATCGGGGAATCGCCGGGACGGGGGGAGGGGGCGCGATCCGCTGGACATCGTCCCGCCGTGAGGCTTCGACCACGGCGCGGTCGGGCTGCTGCGGCGTGTCGTAGGCTCCCGCCCCGTGACTGATCGCACGCTCGTCCTCGTCAAGCCCGATGGTGTCGCCCGTGGTCTCGTCGGCCAGGTGATCGCCCGGCTCGAGGCCAAGGGCCTGCGCCTGGTCGCCGCCGAACTGCGCACCCTGACCACCGACGTCGCCGAGACCCACTACGCCGAGCACCGCGAGCGGCCGTTCTTCGGCTCGCTCGTCGAGTTCATCACCGGCGGGCCGCTGCTGGCGCTCGTGGTCGAGGGTCCCCGCGCGGTCGATGCCTTCCGCGCCCTGGCCGGCGCGACCGACCCGGTGAAGGCGGCGCCCGGCACGATCCGGGGCGACTTCGCCCTCGAGGTGCAGAACAACATCGTGCACGGCTCCGACTCCGACGAGTCCGCATCGCGGGAGATCGAGCTCTTCTTCCCCGACCTCGGCTGAGACCGCCGGCGCCCCGAGCGTGTGCGCTCAGGCCCGGTTCCCGGCGGCGGAACGGGCCTTCGGTGCACACGCTGGTGCATGACGACCGGCGGCTACCCTGGACCGGTCATGACTGGTGAGTCGCTCTATCCCCGCCTCGAGCCCCTGCTGGCTCAGGTCCAGAAGCCGATCCAGTACGTCGGCGGTGAACTCAACTCACAGCTGAAGCCGTGGGAGGACGCCGCCGTCCACTGGGCGCTGATGTATCCCGACGCCTACGAGGTGGGGCTGCCGAACCAGGGCCTCATGATCCTCTACGAGGTGCTCAACGAGCGCCCGGACGCCCTCGCCGAGCGCACGTACGCCGTCTGGCCCGACCTCGCCGCGCTCATGCGGGAGAACGGCGTTCCGAAGTTCACCGTCGACGGGCACCGCGCCGTCCGGGACTTCGACGTCCTGGGCGTCAGCTTCGCCACCGAGCTCGGGTACACGAACCTGCTCGAGGCGCTCGACCTGTCGGGCATCCCGCTGCACACGGCCGACCGGGACGAGAGCCATCCGATCGTCCTGGCCGGCGGGCACGCCGCGTTCAACCCGGAGCCGGTCAGCGACTTCGTCGACTGCGCCGTGCTGGGCGACGGCGAGCAGGTGGTCGGCGACATCACCGACGTCGTCGCCGCGTGGAAGGCGCAGGGCCGCCCGGGTGGACGCGTCGAGCTGCTCGCCCGCCTGGCGCGGGTCGAGGGCGTCTACGTGCCGCGCTTCTACGCCGTCTCCTACGCCGGCGACGGCACGATCGCGGAGGTCTCCCGCACCAGGGACGACGTCCCCGCGCGGATCGGCAAGCGCACCGTCATGGACCTCGACGAGTGGCCCTATCCCAAGCAGCCCCTCGTGCCGCTGGCGGAGTCGGTCCACGAGCGAATGAGCGTGGAGATCTTCCGCGGCTGCACCCGTGGCTGCCGCTTCTGCCAGGCCGGGATGATCACCCGCCCGGTCCGCGAGCGCACGATCACCGGCATCGGCTCGATGGTGGACGCCGGACTGAAGGCGACCGGCTACGAGGAGGTCGGGCTCCTGAGCCTCTCCAGCGCCGACCACTCCGAGATCGGCCAGCTGGCCAAGGAGCTGGCCGACCGCTACGAGGGCACGAACACCAGCCTCAGCCTGCCGAGCACGCGGGTGGACGCCTTCAACGTCACCCTCGCCAACGAGCTGTCCCGCAACGGACGGCGCAGCGGTCTCACCTTCGCGCCCGAGGGCGGCAGCGAGCGCATCCGGCGGGTGATCAACAAGACGGTGTCCAAGGAGGACCTCGTCCGCACGGTCACCACCGCCTACGCCAACGGCTGGCGCCAGGTGAAGCTCTACTTCATGTGCGGTCTGCCCACCGAGACCGACGAGGACGTGCTGGAGATCGCCGAGTTGGCGGTCGAGGTGATCCGCGCCGGCCGGGAGGCGAGCGGGCAGAAGGACGTCCGCTGCACCGTCTCGATCGGCGGGTTCGTGCCCAAGCCGCACACGCCGTTCCAGTGGGCCGCGCAGGCCAGCGCCGAAACCATCGACCACCGGCTCCGCGTGCTGCGCCAGGCGATCAACGCCGACCGTCGCATCGGCCGCTCGATCGGCCTGCGCTACCACGACGGCAAGCCCGGCGTGATCGAGGGACTGCTCTCGCGCGGCGACCGCCGCGTCGGGCGGGTCATCGAGCGCGTGTGGCGCGACGGCGGGCAGTTCGACGGCTGGAGCGAGCACTTCTCCTTCGAGCGGTGGACGACGGCGGCGGCCGAGGAGCTGGCGCCCTTCGGCGTCGACCTCGACTGGTTCACCACCCGCGAGCGCACCGAGCACGAGGTGCTGCCCTGGGACCACCTCGACGCCGGCCTGGACAAGGAGTTCCTCTGGGACGACTGGCAGGACGCGCTCAAGGAGGAGGAGGTCGCCGACTGCCGGTGGACCCCCTGCTACGACTGCGGCGTCTGCCCCACCATGGGCACCGAGATCCAGATCGGGCCCACCGGGCGCAGTCTGATCCCGCTCGCCCCGATCTGATGGCAGCCGTCTGATGGCCCGTCAGCCGGAGGGCCCACCGCCGGCGCCGTCCGTGCAGAAGCTGCGCATCCGCTACGCCAAGCGCGGCCGGCTGCGGTTCGCCTCCCACCGCGACCTCGCCCGCACGCTCGAGCGGGCGTTGCGGCGGGCCCAGGTGCCCATGGCGTTCTCGGCCGGGTTCAGCCCGCACCCCAAGATCTCCTACCTCGGCGCCGCCCCGACCGGCGCGGCCAGCGAGGCCGAGTACGTGGAGATCGGCGTCTCGGTCCGCTGCGACCCCGAGGCGCTGCGGCTCGCACTCGACGCCGCCCTGCCACCGGACGTCGCCGTCCTGGAGTGCGTCGAGGCGGGGGAGGGCACGGGCTCGCTGGCCGACCGGATCGACACCTCGGTCTGGCGCGTCGAGCTGCCGGGCGTGACGCTCGCGGAGCTCCGGCCCGCCGTCGAGGCGTTCCTCGCCAGCGATGTGGTGACCGTGGCGAAGCGGACGAAGAACGGCCTGAAGGACATCGACGCGCGCGCGGCGGTGACCAGCGCGTCTGCGTCCGAGGACGTGGGCTGTGCCATACTGCACGTGGTCGTCCGGCAGGGAACGCCCGCCGTACGACCCGACGACGTGTTGGCCGCACTGGTTGCCGTCGCCGGTTTGCGCCCGCCGTTGCCCCCTCGGGCCGTGCGTGAGGCGCAGGGCCGGCTCGACGACAACGGGACCGTGGCCGATCCGCTCGGTCCAGATCGTGCGGCGCACGCCCGCTGCCAGGGGGCGCACACCGCGGTCTGACCGGATGAGCACGGGGCCTCGCGCCGTCGAGCGGCACGGCTGCCAGACGTGACGCGCCCGCTCAGGGCCACCCGGCCCCGGACGACCAGACCTGAACCGACGCGAGCCCGGCACCATCCGCACCCGGCGTCCCCGAGTGCGGCCGCACCACCCGAACCCGGCTCCCGGCCGCGGCAACCGCCGCCCGGGGACCGACCCAGACTTCCGCAGGACGAGCCGTTCCGCTGTACCCGTGCGGTGGCCCGTCCCGCCCGACCCGTGCTCCTGCGCGGCCGCCAGTCACACCGATCGGCGCCCGGGAGTGCATGAGGAGACGAGCCTTCGTGGCCGACAACTACCCGACCGACACCGACGAGACCACCGAAGCGGGAGCGGAGCACACCGACACCGAGGAGACCACCGAACCGGTGGCCCCGGGCGGTGCCGACGTCCCTGAGGACGACGAGCCCGGGGAGGACGTCGCCGAGGCGCCGCCCGAGCCCGAGCCCGAGCCGGAGCCGGAGCCGGAGCTGCCCCGGTTCGCCACGGCCTTCAGCTCTCCCGAGCCCACCGCCGTCGTCGCCCGCCCGCGCCGCCGCGCCACCCGCCCGGCGCTGGCCGCCGACCCCGGTTCCGTCGAGGCCGCCGCTCCGGCGCCCACGGCGCCGGCCCCGGTGTTCATCAGTTTCGTCGCCCCCGACCCGACCGACGCTCCTCCGCCCCGCCGGCGCAGCCGCCGGCCGGTCGAGGCCGCCGACGTCGACGCCGTGGACGACGCAGCGCCCGATCAGCTCGAGCACGACCTCGCCGACACCGAGACCGAGCCCTCCCGCTCCCGTCGTGGCCGCTCACGGGGGCGTCGTCCGGCGGCCCGACCCGCCGAGGACACCGAGGACGCCGACGCGCTCGACGACGACGTGATCGAGGTCGACGACCCCGACGACGTCGCGGCCGTCGACGAGGACGCCGACGGCGGATCGGGCGCCAGCCGCAGACGCCGCCGCGGCCGCCGTGGCCGTGGCCGCGGCCGCACCGACGAGGGGTCCCTCGAGGACGGTGTCGGGGCCTCGGGTGACGACGAGGACGACGAGACCGGAGACGAGTCGACGTCCGAGGTGGAGGACGACGATCTCGAGACCTCCGACGAGGGGACCGACGGCGAGGACGCCGAGGGTGGTTCGAGCACCCGCCGGCGTCGCCGTCGCCGCCGCCGCAGCGGCACGGGCGCCTCGGTCGAGACCAGCGAGGACGCCGACGACGACGACCGCCCCGAGCGGGCCGGCCGCAACGGCCGCACGACCAGCGACGACGACGTCCGTGGCGTGGCGGGGTCGACCCGTCTGGAGGCCAAGCGTCAGCGCCGCCGCGACGGCCGCGACACCGGCCGCCGCCGCGCACCGATCCTCACCGAGGCCGAGTTCCTCGCCCGTCGCGAGGCCGTCGACCGCAAGATGGTCATCCGCCAGCGCGGTGAGCGCACCCAGATCGCCGTCCTCGAGGACGACGTCCTCGTCGAGCACTACGTGACCCAGGCGCAGGCGACGTCGTTCGCCGGCAACGTCTACCTCGGCCGCGTGCAGAACGTGCTGCCCAGCATGGAGGCGGCCTTCGTCGACATCGGCAAGGGGCGCAACGCCGTCCTCTACGCCGGTGAGGTCAACTGGGACGCGGCGGGCCTGTCCGGCAAGTCGCGGTCGATCGAGACCGCGCTGAAGTCCGGCGACAAGGTCCTCGTCCAGGTGACCAAGGACCCGATCGGCCACAAGGGCGCCCGGCTCACGCAGCAGATCAACCTGCCCGGCCGGTTCCTCGTCTTCGTGCCCGGCGGCTCGATGACCGGGATCAGCCGCAAGCTGCCCGACACCGAGCGCACCCGGCTCAAGGACATCCTGAAGAAGATCGTGCCCGAGGACGCCGGCGTGATCATCCGCACGGCCGCGGAGGGCGCCTCGGAGGAGGAGCTCACCCGCGACGTCAACCGGTTGACCGCGCAGTGGGACGTCATCCAGAAGAAGGCGGAGACGACGTCCAGCGCGCCGACGCTCCTCTACGGGGAGCCGGATCTGGCGATCCGCGTGATCCGCGACGTGTTCAACGAGGACTTCAAGGACCTGGTCGTCCAGGGCGACGACGCCTGGGACACCGTCGAGGCCTACGTCGCGCACGTCTCCCCGGAGCTGACCGGGCGCCTGTCCCGGTACACCGGCGAGGGCGACGCGTTCCACGACCTGCGCATCGACGAGCAGCTCGCCAAGGCGCTGGACCGCAAGGTCTGGCTGCCCTCGGGTGGCTCGCTGGTCATCGACCGCACCGAGGCGATGACCGTCGTCGACGTCAACACGGGCAAGTTCATCGGCTCGGGCGGCAACCTCGAGCAGACCGTCACGCGCAACAACATGGAGGCGGCGGAGGAGATCGTCCGCCAGCTCCGGCTGCGCGACATCGGCGGCATCATCGTCATCGACTTCATCGACATGGTGCTCGAGAGCA
>JAOPWH010000071.1 GCA_025965795.1 Blastococcus sp. | reverse complement strand
GCCAGGAGCCGCGCCGCCTCGGCCCGCGCCCGGGCCAGGATCCCCGTCGCCTCGGCCCGCTCGCGGCGGAGCTCCTCCCCCGCCGCGACGGCCGCCTCGCGGATCAGGCCGACCTTCTGCAGTCGCGCCTCCGCCTCGGTGCGGGCCTCGGCCACGATCCGCTCGGCCTCGTCGATGCCCGCCGCCGTGACCGCGGCAGCCTCCTCCGCGGCGAGCCGCAGCATCTCCCCGAGGCGCTCGGTGACCGGTGAGAGATCCGGCTCGCGCTGCGGGCGGGCAGCGTCGCGGCGCAGGCGCTCGAGTTCGGCCGCACAGGCGCCGTAGCGGGCGAGCAGATGATTGCTGTGCCGACGGGCAGCGGACAGCTCGGCCTCGACCCAGGTCGCGTAGTTGTCCACCTGCAAGCGGTCGTAGCCGTGGAAGCGGGTGCGGAAGAAGGGGCGGCGGTCGAGGAGATCCGCCAGGTCACCGGAGAGGTTCGTCCGGCGGAGCGGTGGGAGCGACCCACCGGCGTCCTGCTCCCCGGTGTCGGCTGCTTCGGCCTCGGCACGCACGCCCATCCGGATCCCCCTGGGAAGTGGTAGGGCCGCGGACACTGCCAGAGCCCGGGCGTCGTGAGATCACGATTCGGTACGGCTCCGGAACGCCACGGCGTAGTTGAGCGGCGCGTACGGGTCTGGCTACCGGGCGTCGACAGCCGGGCCGACGTCGCCTCGGCCACCCGGGCATACGAGGGGGTAGACCGGTGTTGGACCGGCCGGTAGTTGCACTCTCAACCAACTATGGAGCGCGAGATGCAGTTCGGGATCTTCACCGTCAGCGACGTCACACCCGACCCCACGACCGGCCGCACACCGACCGAGGCCGAGCGGATCAGGGCCATGGTGACGATCGCGCGCAAGGCCGAGGAGGTGGGCCTGGACGT
Source organism: Blastococcus sp. (assembly GCA_025965795.1). Lineage (GTDB taxonomy): Bacteria > Actinomycetota > Actinomycetes > Mycobacteriales > Geodermatophilaceae > Blastococcus_B. The sequence goes on along the minus strand of JAOPWH010000071.1, from coordinate 6,301 downwards.
CTTCGCCACCGGTGAGCACCACAACCCCCCGTTCGTGATGTCCTCCCCCACCACCTACCTCGGATACGTCGCCGCGAAGACCGACACCCTGCTGCTGTCGACGTCCACCACGCTGATCACCACCAACGACCCGGTGAAGATCGCCGAGGACTACGCGCTGCTGCAGCACCTGGCCGACGGCCGGGTCGACCTGATGATGGGCCGCGGCAACACCGGGCCGGTCTATCCCTGGTTCGGCCAGGACATCCGCAACGGCATCCCGCTCGCCGTCGAGAACTACGCCCTGCTGCGTCGGCTGTGGCGCGAGGACGTCGTGGACTGGGAGGGCCAGTTCCGTACCCCGCTGCAGGGCTTCACCTCGACCCCCCGGCCGCTCGACGGCGTTCCGCCGTTCGTGTGGCACGGCTCGATCCGCAGCCCGCAGATCGCCGAGCAGGCCGCCTACTACGGCGACGGCTTCTTCCACAACCACATCTTCTGGCCGAAGGAGCACACCCAGCGGATGGTCGAGCTCTACCGCCGCCGCTACGAGCACTACGGCCACGGCGCGGCCGACCAGGCGATCGTCGGCCTCGGTGGACAGGTGTTCATGCGCAAGAACAGCCAGGACGCCGTGGACGAGTTCCGCCCGTACTTCGACAACGCGCCGGTCTACGGCCACGGCCCGTCGCTCGAGGAGTTCTCCTCCCAGACACCGCTCACCGTCGGCAGCCCGCAGCAGGTCATCGAACGCACCCTGGGATTCCGCGACTACGTCGGCGACTACCAGCGCCAGCTCTTCCTGATCGACCACGCCGGCCTGCCGCTCAAGACGGTCCTCGAGCAGCTGGACCTGCTCGGCGAGGAGGTCGTACCGGTGTTGCGCAAGGAGTTCGCCGCCCTCAAGCCGGCCCACGTGCCCGAGGCGCCGACCCACGCGAGCCTCGTCGCCACCGCCGGCGGGGCGAAGGACGCCACCGTGGACGCCCCGGCCGACAGCGGAACGGGGCAGGCGCGATGACCACCCGCACCCTCGCCGTCGTCAGCGCCGGTCTCGGCACTCCCTCGTCGACCCGGCTGCTGGCCGACCGGCTGACGACGGCGACCGTCGACGCGCTGCGTTCGCGCGGGGACGACGCCACCGTCGAGACGGTCGAACTCCGGTCGCACGCCCGCGACCTGGCCGACGACCTGCTGACCGGTTTTCCGAACGAGGCCCTGCGTGGCGCGATCGAGACCGTCACCGGCGCCGACGCCGTGATCGCCGTGACACCCATCTTCGCGGCGTCCTACAGCGGCCTGTTCAAGACCTTCTTCGACGTCCTCGACAAGGAGGCCCTGGTCGGGAAGCCGGTTCTGCTCGCCGCCACCGCCGGCACGGCCCGCCACTCGCTGGCCCTCGACCACGCCCTGCGGCCGCTGTTCGCCTACCTTCGGGCCGTTCCGGTGCCGACCGGCGTCTTCGCCGCCTCGGAGGACTGGGCCGGCGCAGGTGGCATCGACGGGGCGCTCGCCGACCGGATCCAGCGCGCGGCCGGCGAGCTGGCCGACGTCGTCGGAGGCCGCCCGGCCGCGGTGCGACCGGCCGACCCCTTCGCCGACCCGACCCCGTTCGAGGAACTCCTCCGCGGCAGCTGAGCAGGACGCGCCGAGCGTCAGCGCACACCATCAGCCGGCCGCCGTGGGGGACGGCGGGGCGGTGCCACCCTGGGTCGCCTCCGCCTCCATGATGCGGACGATCTCCGCACGGTCCTCCGCCGACGGCAGCCCCCAGCCGGGCTCGTAGCCGTACACCTCGTCGAGCGGCGTCGACGCCGTCCGGCCGGTGAGGATCTCCACCGAGTCGGTCTCGATCAGGCCCGGGTGCTCGCGGCCGCATGCCTCGGACACCTTCAGCAGGTCGCGGCGCAGCGTCTTGACGTACGTGGCCGCGCGCACCGACTTCAGGGCCGGGTCCAGGCCGTGGGCCAGCCACGCGTTCTGCGTAGCCACCCCGGTGGGACAGGTGTCGGTGTGACACTTCTGCGCCTGGATGCACCCGATGGCCAGCATGGCCTCGCGGGCGACGTTGACCATGTCGCAGCCCAGGGCGAAGGCCACGATCGCGTTGTCCGGAAGGCCGAGCTTGCCCGCGCCGATGAAGGCGACGTCCCCCTGCAGGTCGCGCCTCGCGAACTCGCTGTAGACGCGGGCGAAACCGAGCTGGAAGGGCAGCGACACGGAGTCGGTGAAGATCATCGGCGCGGCGCCGGTGCCCCCCTCACCGCCGTCCACGGTCACGAAGTCGACGCCGCGGCCCGTCGTCGTCATCCGGTCGGTGAGCTCGGCCCAGAACGCGAGGTCGCCCACCGCGGACTTGATGCCCACCGGCAGTCCCGTCTCGGTCCCGAGCAGCTCCACCCAGTCGAGCAGGCTGTCGACGTCGCTGAACTCGGCATGCCGCGACGGGCTGATGCAGTCCACGCCCTCGGGGACACCACGCGTCGACGCGATCTCGGCGGAGACCTTCGCGGCCGGCAGCACTCCGCCCAGGCCGGGTTTGGCCCCCTGGCTGAGCTTGATCTCCAGGGCGCGGACCGGTGCTCCGGCGACGAGGTCCTTGAGCCGTTGCAGATCGAACCGGCCGTGCTCGTCGCGGCAGCCGAAGTAGGCCGTACCGATCTGGAAGACGAGCTCGCCGCCGTGACGGTGGTGCACCGACAGCCCGCCCTCGCCCGTGTTCTGCAGGCACCCGGCCAGCGCCGCGCCGCGGTTGAGCGCCTCGACCGCGGCGCCGGAGAGCGAGCCGAAGCTCATCGCCGAGATGTTGACCACCGAGCCCGGCCGGAACGCTGCCGCCCTTCCGCGGGCCGCGCCGAGGACCTTGGCACACGGCAGCGCGACGTCGGAGTGCGCGTCGATCCGGGAGGGGGCCACGGCCCGGCCGAAGGTGCGGTGCTTGATGACGGGATAGCCGGCCGTGTACTCGAGGTCGTTGTCGGTGCCGAAGCCGAAGTAGTTGTTGTCACCCTTCGCCGAGGCGTAGACCCACCGGCGCTGGTCCCGGGTGAACGGCCGCTCCTCGTTGTTGCCCGCCACCAGGTACTGGCGGAGCTCCGGACCGACGGACTCCAGCAGGTACCGGGCGTGGCCGAGCACCGGAAAGTTGCGCAGCAGGGTGTGCTGGCGCTGGAGCAGGTCGCGGACGGCGACCGCGGCCAGCGCGGCGGCTCCGGCGGCGGCTGCCTGGGCGGGGCGCTTCATGGCGTCACCTTCCTCAGTGACCACGGACCGTCAAGAGGGCGAGGCTCCCATCGTCGCGCCCTCGCGGCCTCCCGGCGTCCCTACACCCGCCCGTCGTGTCCGCTTCCACCATCGCCCGGCGTCTCCGCACGCACACGCGCGACCGTGGGCCCCTGCCCCTGGTCGCAGGCGCTGATGCCACTCACCGGTAGGCGGACCCGCCGCGCAGCCTGGCCCCGACCGCAAGGTGCAGCGGGGCGATGCGGACGCCGTCGCGCGCCAGCCGCGCTCGCAGCTGTCGCCGGTGCCGGAGCACGCCGAACAGTCCGACGGCCCAGAACACGTACTGCACCGCAAAGGCCGCACGGAACGCCTCGAGGCCGTACGCGGTCGACGCCCCGGGCGTGAGCAGGTCGAGGACCGCGCCGACGGCGAAGATGGTCAGCAGCGAGGCGAGGAAGCCGCCGACGTTGACCACGCCGCTCGCGCTGCCCATCCGCTCGGCCGGGTTCTCGGTGCGGGCGTAGTCGAACCCGATCATCGCGCCGGGCCCGTTGGTGCCGAGGACCACGACGAGAACGACCAGCAGCGGCAGCGGCGCCGGCCCCGGCCAGAGCAGGACGACGGTCCACGCGGTGACCGTGGCGGCGAGGATGCCGAACACCAGGACCGACCGGCGCAGGGGCCACCAGCCGCAGAGCCGGCCGAACACCGGCCCGACCGCCATGCCGACCAGCACGAGCAGGGTCAGCAGGCCGGCCGCCGTGCCGGGAGCGAGGCCCTCACCGACGACCAGGAAGGGATAGCCCCACAGCAGCGCGAACGTGGTGCCCGAGAACTGGGTGGCCAGGTGGGTGTACAGCCCGAGTCGCGTACCCGGCTCGCGCCAGGTGCTCACGAGGTTGCGGCGCACCTCCGCCAGTCCCGCCGCGGGCGCCGGCTCCACTCCCGCCGGGGCATCGCGGAGCGCGACGAGGACGAGGATGCCGACCAGCAGTCCGGTCGCCGCGGCGCCGAGGAACGTGGTCTGCCACGAGGTGCCGTGCAGGAGGGCGACCAGCGGATAGGCCGCCGCGAGCGAACCCACCTGACCGAGGAGCCCGGTCAGCTGGGTCGCCAGCGGAACGGTGCGCCCGGGGAACCACAGCCCCACGACCCGCAGGACGCTGATGAACGTCATCGCATCGCCCGCGCCGACGAGCACGCGGGCCGCCATGGCGGTCGGCACGTCGGTGGCCAGGGCGAGCACCAGCTGTCCGGCGGCCATCGTGAGCGCGCCCGCCAGGATCATCCGGCGGGAGCCGAAGCGGTCCAGTGCGACGCCGACGGGCACCTGCAGCACCGCGTAGACGGCGAGCTGCAGGACGAGGAACAGCGACACCACGGACGCCCCGGCCGAGAACCGCTCCTGGGCCTGGACCGCCGCCACCCCGAGGGAAGAGCGGTGGAAGACGGCGACCGCATAGGCGACGAGGCCCACCCCCCACATCACGTAGGCGCGGGTCGAGGGGCGGTCGGCGGTCGGCGGGGGTCCCCCGGGCATCGGCACGCTCACCCCTGGGAAGACGCCCGCCGGTCGCAATGCCTTCCCGCCCATGCCGTGAATTTCCTCACCGCGACGCAAACCCGACTCCTGTCCGCACCCGTTGATCGGCCGGTCCGGCCACGAGTGGGTGAGCGCCACGACTACCGGACGGCGCGACGGGGCAGGAGATCGGTCGTCCCCCCGTCCGGGCCGGCCGCTACGCGCCGTGCCGGGCACGGCAGCAGGTCTACGAGAGGAGCGCCGTCCATGGCGTCCGTCATCCATTACACGATCGCCACCGAAGCGCAGAAGAGTCCCGACTTCCGTCGCGTCCTGTGGACCGGTGAGCACACCCAGCTGGTGATCATGACGATCCCGGCGGGGGGCGAGATCGGCGAGGAGGTCCACGAGGTGGACCAGATCCTCACCTTCGTCAGCGGCACCGGCGAGGCGAAGATCTCCGGCAGCACCAAGCAGGTGGCCCAGGGCGACCTCGTCGTCGTCCCGGCGGGGAAGAAGCACAACTTCGTCAACACCGGCGAGAACCCGCTCATCCTCTACACGGTCTACGGCCCCCCGGAGCACGCCGACGGCGCGGTGCACAAGACCAAGTAGGAGGCCGACCGGCTGGAGGAGGAGGGCAAGGACGAGCCCCCCGCGTCCTGACCCTCCCAGGTCCACGCCGGGTGCGTGCCCGGCGTGGACCTGCACCGGCCCCGGCCGGCCTGCCGACCGGGGTGGCTCGCCCGGAAAGCGCACCGCAGACTCGGTCCATGACGGCGACTGCACACCCGAGCACGGATGCCGGACGCGACGTGGTGTCCGAGCTCCGGAGGGCGGGGGTCGGCGACGTCGACGACTCCGGTCTGGCCCGGGCGCTCTACTCCTCCGACGCCTCGCTCTACCGGGTCCTGCCCCGCGCCGTCGTCCGGCCGCGGCACGTCGACGAGATGGTCGCGACCCTCGAGGTCTGCCGCAGTCTCGGGGTCCCGTTGACCGCCCGGGGGGCTGGCACCTCCATCGCCGGCAACGCCGTAGGGGCCGGCGTCGTCCTCGACACCAGCCGGCACCTCTCCGCCGTGCGGGACGTCGACGCCGAGGCCCGGACCGCGACGGTCGAGCCCGGTTTGGTCCAGGCCGCGCTGCAGGAAGCGGTCAGGCCGCACGGGCTGCGGTTCGGCCCCGACCCGAGCACGCACAACCGCTGCACCGTCGGCGGCATGATCGGCAACAACGCCTGCGGCTCGCGCGCCCTGGGCTACGGACGTACGTCGGACAACGTGGTCGCCCTCGACGTGGTCACCGGCGGCGGAACCCGCCTCCGGTTGGCGCCGGGCACCGAACCGCAGGACGGCGTGCTCGCGGACCTGCACCGGCTGGTGGCCGCCGAACTCGCCACCATCCGCACCGAGTTCGGCCGCTTCGGCCGCCAGGTCTCGGGCTACTCGCTGGAACACCTGCTGCCCGAGCGCGGCTTCGACGTCGCCCGCGCGTTGGTGGGCAGTGAGGGCACGCTCGCGCTGGTGCTCGGCGCCACCGTCCGGCTGGTACCCGACGCCCCCGTCCGGGGGCTGG
>JAOPWH010000058.1 GCA_025965795.1 Blastococcus sp. | reverse complement strand
TCACCGACGGCGCCCGCGCCGACTCGGTGCCCAACCTGGAGATCGAGACCGGCGAGATCGTCGGCGCCGGCCACGCCAGCGCCACCGGCCGGTTCGACGACGAGCAGCTGTTCTACCTCTGCTCGCGGGGCATCGACGCCGAGACCGCCCGCCGTCTCGTGGTGCGTGGCTTCTTCGCCGACGTCGTCCAGCACATCGGCCTGCCCGATTTGCAGGACCGGCTCATGGGCACCATCGAGGCCCGCCTCGGCGCCCTGCCCGGCCTGGAGGAACAGCCGGTGGAGCAGGCGTCGTGAGCTTCGAGCGGGTCTGTGCCGTCTCTGACATCTTGGAGCCCGGCTCCTTGCGGGTCGAGCTGGCCGATGTGGACATCGCCGTCGTCCGGTTCGAGGGCGAGGTCTACGCGATCGAGGATCTCTGCTCGCACGCCGAGGTCCCGCTGAGCGAAGGGGACGTCGAGGAGTTCAAGGGCGCCCCGACCATCGAGTGCTGGCTGCACGGGTCGTGCTTCGACCTGCGCACCGGCGAACCAACCAACCTGCCGGCCACCGAGCCGGTGTCCGTCTACCCGGTCCGCGTGGAGGGGGAGGACGTGTACGTCGACACCGATGCAGATGCAGCGGTCGATGTCCGTCTTCCTCGCGCGGCCAGCAACTGAGGAGAACGAGTGTCCGTCCTGGAGATCCGCGACCTGCACGTCACCGTGGGGGAGGGGGACGACGCCAAGGAGATCCTCCGCGGCGTCGACCTGACCGTCCGCGCCGGTGAGACCCACGCCATCATGGGCCCGAACGGGTCGGGCAAGTCCACCCTGGCCTACTCGATCGCCGGCCACCCCAAGTACACGATCACCGGCGGCACGGTGACCCTCGACGGCGAGGACGTCCTCGCGATGACCGTCGACGAGCGCGCCCGCGCCGGGTTGTTCCTGGCGATGCAGTACCCGGTCGAGGTGCCCGGCGTCTCGGTGTCGAACTTCCTGCGCACCGCCGCCACCGCCATCAAGGGCGAGGCGCCGAAGCTCCGCACCTGGGTCAAGGACGTCAAGACCGAGATGGCCGGCCTGGAGATGGACTCCGCGTTCGCCGAGCGGAACGTCAACGAGGGCTTCTCCGGTGGCGAGAAGAAGCGCCACGAGATCCTGCAGATGCGGCTGCTCAAGCCGAAGATCGCGATCCTCGACGAGACCGACTCCGGCCTCGACGTCGACGCGCTGCGGATCGTCTCCGAGGGTGTCAACCGCACCCGCGCCGAGGGTGACGTCGGCGTCCTGCTGATCACGCACTACACGCGGATCCTGCGCTACATCAAGCCCGACTTCGTGCACGTCTTCGTCAACGGCCGAGTCGTCGAGGAAGGCGGCCACGAGCTGGCCGACAAGCTCGAGAGCGAGGGCTACGCCGCCTACGTCAAGGACTCCAACGAGCAGGCCGGCGCCGAGAAGGCGGCCGCGGAGGTCGCATCCGCATGACTCAGACCGTCTCGCGTCCTGCTCGGGCGCGCTCGCCGCTGCCCCTGGACGTCGAGGCGATCCGGGCGGACTTCCCGATCCTGACCCGCACCGTCCGGGACGGGAAGCGGCTGGTCTACCTCGACTCCGGCGCCACCTCGCAGAAGCCGCGTCAGGTGCTCGACGCCGAGCGCTGGTTCTACGAGAACGTCAACGCGGCCCCGCACCGGGGAGCCCACCAGCTCGCCGAGGAGGCCACCGCCGCCTACGAGGCCGCCCGCGCGACCATCGGTGCGTTCATCGGGGCGCCGGAGCGGGAGATCGTCTTCACCCGCAACAGCACCGAGGCCATCAACCTCGTCGCCTACGCGCTGTCCAACGCGGTCACGGCCAAGGAGCCGGAACTGCGCACCTACGCGGTCGGCCAGGGCGACGAGATCGTGGTGACCGAGATGGAGCACCACGCCAATCTCCTGCCCTGGCAGCAGCTGTGCGAGCGCACCGGGGCGACCCTGCGCTGGCTGGGACTCACCGACGACGGCCGACTGGACCTCTCCGACCTCGCCGAGGTGGTCAACGAGCGCACCAAGCTGGTCGCGGTCACCCAGCAGTCGAACATCCTCGGCACGATCAATCCCCTGGGCGAGATCACGGCCCGCGCCCGTGAGGTCGGCGCGCTCGTGCACGTCGACGGGGCCCAGTCGGTGCCGCACCAGCCGATCGACGTCGGCGAGCTGGACGCGGACTTCCTGGTGTTCTCCGGGCACAAGATGCTCGGGCCCACCGGCGTCGGCGTGCTGTGGGGCCGGTACGAGGTGCTCGACAAGTTGCCGCCGTTCCTGACCGGCGGCTCGATGATCGAGGTCGTGCGGATGGAGGGCAGCACCTTCGCCGCCCCGCCGCAGCGCTTCGAGGCAGGCGTGCCCATGACCGCGCAGGTCATCGGGCTGGCCGCGGCAGTCGAGTACCTGCAGGGCCTCGGCATGGGCAAGGTCGAGGAGCACGAGAAGGCGCTCACCGGATACGCGCTGGAGAGGCTGGCCGAGATCCCCGGCGTGACGGTGATCGGCCCGCCCGACACCGTCGCCCGTGGCGGCGCGATCTCCTTCACCGTCGACGGCATCCACCCGCACGATGTGGGCCAGGTGCTCGACGACCTCGGCATCGCCGTCCGGGTCGGGCACCACTGCGCCTGGCCGGTCGTCCGGCGTTACGGCGTCCCGGCGACGACCCGCGCCACGTTCTACGTGCACACCGGCTACGACGACATCGACGCCCTGGCCGACGGAATTCGGGCGGCCCAGAAGTTCTTCGGAACTTCGGAGGTGCGCTGAGCATGCAGCTGGAGTCGATGTACCAGGACGTCATCCTGGACCACTACAAGAACCCGCACGGCCGCGGGCTGCGCGAGCCGTTCGAGGCCGAGGTGCACCACGTCAACCCGACCTGCGGCGACGAGGTGACCCTGCGCGTCCACCTGGAGGGCGACACGATCGCCGACGTCTCCTACGAGGGCATGGGCTGCTCGATCAGCCAGGCCTCGGTGTCGGCGATGTACGACCTGGTCATCGGCAGGACGGTGCCGCAGGCGCTGGAGACCGGCGAGCACTTTCGGACGCTCATGCAGGCCAAGGGCGATCTGTCGGTGGCAGCGAAGCTCGAGGACGAACTGGAGGACGCCGTCGCGTTCGCCGGCGTGTCCAAATACCCCGCGCGCATCAAGTGCGCGCTGATGAGCTGGATGGCCCTCAAGGACGCCAGCGCCCGAGCTATGTCTGTTGCCCACCCCACCACCCCAACGGAAGCCAAGTCATGACCGAGAACCCGACCACGATCGACGAGACCCCCGCTGAGCTGCCGGCCTACAAGTCGGCGCTGATCGAGGACCTCGAAGAGGCCATGCGCGACGTCGTCGACCCCGAGCTCGGCGTCAACGTCGTCGACCTGGGCCTCGTCTACGGCATCGACGTCGACGAGTCCAACGTGGCCATCCTCGACATGACGCTGACCTCGGCGGCCTGCCCGCTGACCGACGTCATCGAGGACCAGGCGCGCCAGGCACTGACCGGAGGACCCGGGCCGGGTCTGGTCGACGACATCCGGATCAACTGGGTCTGGATGCCGCCGTGGGGGCCCGACAAGATCACCGACGACGGCCGGGAACAGCTCCGCGCGCTCGGCTTCCGCGTCTGAAGTGGCCTCTCTGCAGGGTCCCGCGCCGAGCCTGCGAGGCGTGGGGGGCAGGGAGGTCCGTTCTCTTCCTCGCCACCCTTCGCACGTTCAGGGCGGGGCACTGGAAGGCGGCCGTCCGCTGGGCGCGCTGCTGGGTCGCCTCGCGGATGGGTACCTTCCCCCGGCCGACTCGAGCGTCACTGTGCTGCCCGCGCCCGCTGGGGCGCGGGCAGTCGTCGTCGGCGGCACCGCGTGGCACGTGGTCGCCGCCGACGTGGATCCCACCTGGGTGGCGGCGCAGGTGGCCGGTGACCCGATCGCCGCGCCGCTCGGGGCCCGTTTCCTGACTGCGCTCGCCGACCGCGTCGGTGCCGAACCCGGCGTGCTCGACGTCGTCCTGGTCGCGCCACCCGCACCGGTCGCCCCCGGGCTCGACCTGGTGCGGGCCGAACTCGACCATCCGCGCGTCCGCCGCGCTCTGCTGCACCGGGCCGACGTCACGATCTGGGCCACCTCGGACGGAGCGGGCCTCCTCACCGTCGGCCACGGCGTCGCCGGCCGGTGGGAGGTCAGCGTGGAGGTCGACCCCGCTGCGCAGGGCAGGGGCCTCGGCACCGCGCTGGTCGCCGCGGCTCCCTCGCTCGTGCCGGACGGCGCTCCGCTCTGGGCGCAGGTCGCGCCGGCCAACACCGCGTCACTGCGTGCCTTCCTCGGCGCCGGCTACCGACCGGTGGGGGCCGAGGTGCTCTTCGGGCCCTGAACGGTCAGCGCAGATCGGCGAGGCGGGCGCCGAAGCCGGCCACCGGGTACCGCTCGCGCAGCATGCCGACCGCGAGCAACACGCTGCCGACGACCAGCGCGGCACCGAGCGGCCACGGCACCTGACGGACGGCGAGGCCCACGGCCAGTGCCAACGCGGTCCCGGCGCCGATCATCAAGGGCGCGCGCAACGACGTCCGGGCGCCGACGACCATGGCCACCGCCGCCGCGATCAGCACCGCGACGGCGCGGCCGTCGTCGGCTCCCACAACTGCGAGCACCGTCGACGGAACGGCCGCGACGAGCAGCCCCGGGCCCCACGCCGGCCAGGACCGCCCGCGGACCAGTCGCGGGCCCGCGGAGACGAGCAGCCCGGCAGCGGCTGACAGCGAGTACCACTCCACCGCAACCAGGCCCGCGGTGGCCGCCCCCAGCCAGGCTGCGGCCACCAGCTGTGCCGCGCCGACCCGCCAGCCGCCGGGCACGGCCGGTTCGGCATCCGTGTCCGGAGCCACGGGCGCGCCGGGACGGCGTCCGCCGTGCCACGCCCAGGCGAGGGTGCAGAGTCCCTGAACCGCCAGCAGCCCGGCCAGCTCGGCCCGCTCACCCTGCGCCATCAGGAGCAGGACGGCCGCGGCTGCACACACTCCGGCGGTCGTGGCCGTTCCCTTCCGGACGTGCGCGTCGAGCCTGCCGCCGAGCGCCATCGCCAGCCCGTAGAGAACGGTGAGCAACACGGCCGCCGGGACGGGCGTGAGGATGCGGTCGGGCAGCGCGAGCAGCACGGCGCCGGTCAGACAGCCGACCGTCGTCGGCAGAGCGACCGGCCGGTCCTCGGTCCGGAACGCGGCCACCAGCGCCGTCGGGACGGCGGTGAGCAGCAACAGCAGGGACAGCTGGGCCCAGCGCTGCGCGACGAGCAGCTGGACGACGCACAGGCTGGTCATCACGATGCCCGCGGCGAGGGCGAGCGGAAGGAAAAGGTGCCGACGCCAGCCCTCGAGCAGCGCCGCCGACAGGTTGGCGAGGAGCACGCCGGCGTACCCGGTCAAGGTCGTCGCCAGGGGGCCCAGCGAGGAGAACGCCCCGGTCAGGGCCGTCCCCGCGACGATCCCCGCGATCACCGGTACCGCACGGGGGGGCCCGAGCAGCGGGTCCAGCACCTCGCGCAGCCGGGCCAGCAGCAGGCCGACGGCGGCGGCGATCATCAGCGCTGCGGAGAACCACTGCCGGCCGGCGTCGTCGGCCCAGGTGCTGGTGATCCCGCCCACCACACCGGCCACCCACCAGGGCGCCGTGGTGATGAGAGCCACGCGCGCCACGACGCGACGCCCGGACAGGGCGATGCCCAGACCGATCAGTGCGACGCAGAGGTAGGTCTCGGTCTGGACGACCGCGGGGATTACGTCGTGCGCGCGCAGGACCGCCAGCTGGACCGCTCCCCACGAGGCCAGCGGCCAGGCCGCCGTCGTCGGCGAGATCCGGTGCAGCACGAGGAAGCCGGCCGCCAGCAGGAGGGCGGTGACCGGATCGCCGTCCAGTGCCGGGCCGGCGGGGGAGCTGCCTGCCAGGGCGAGCGCGGCCGCGCAGGCGGCTAGGACCTCCTCGGAGCTGCGCAGTCCCGAGCGGCCGCCGCGCAGCGAGAAGACCGTCGCGGTGGCGGCGAGCGCGAGCAGCAGGATCCGCGCGGCGATGCCGCCGTAGGAGGCGGCGACCGCCGCCCCGGCCGTGACGAGCAGGACGGCGCCGACCCCGAGCAGCACCTGCGGCGGGCGCACGCGGTCGGGCAGCGACGAGCGGACCGGTTCGACCATCCCGCCTCCTCCCCATCGCGGACGGGTCTCACCGTAGAGCCGCGGTCGACGCCGGGCAGCGGCGTGCGACGCCCTTGCCGGGCCCGGATGACGCCGATGTCACCGTGAATGGGCTCGGGTATGCCGCGCAGAGCGCCTACCCTGGGGTCAGTGATCACGACGACCGGCCTCGAGCTGCGTGCCGGTAGCCGCATCCTCATCAGCGACGCGAACCTGCGCGTGCAGCCGGGTGACCGCATCGGGCTGGTCGGCCGCAACGGCGCCGGCAAGACCACCACGCTCACCACCCTCGCCGGCGAGCGGATCCCGCACGCCGGCAAGGTCGAGGTGGTCGGTGAGCTCGGCTACCTGCCGCAGGACCCGCGCAGCGGCGATCTCGACATCACCGCCAGCGACCGGGTGCTGTCCGGCCGCGGCCTCGATGTCCTGCGCGCGCAGCTGGTGAAGGCGCAGATCGCCATGGCCGAACCGGCTGACGACGCCGAGCGCGACAAGGCGGTCCGGCGCTACGGCCGGCTCGAGGACCAGTTCGCCGCGATGGGCGGTTACGCCGCGGAGAGCGACGCCGCGCGCATCTGCACCAACCTCGGACTGCCCGACCGCGTGCTCGGCCAGCCGCTGCGCACCCTGTCGGGTGGGCAGCGGCGCCGGGTCGAGCTGGCCCGCATCCTCTTCTCCGACGCCGAGACGCTGCTCCTCGACGAGCCGACCAACCACCTGGACGCCGACTCGATCACCTGGTTGCGCGGCTTCCTCTCCAGCCACCGCGGCGGGCTCATCGTGATCAGTCACGACGTGGAGCTGCTGGAGGCCGTCGTCAACAAGGTGTGGCACCTCGACGCCAACCGGGCCACCGTCGACATCTACAACCTCGGCTGGAAGCGCTACCTCGAGCAGCGGGAGACCGACGAGCGGCGTCGCAAGCAGGAGCGGGCGAACACCGAGCGCAAGATCGACACGCTCAACGCCCAGGCCGACAAGATGCGCGCGAAGGCGACCAAGGCGAAGGCCGCCAAGAGCATGGACAAGCGGGCCGAGCGGCTCGCGTCCGGGCTCGCCGACGTCCGGGTGCACGACAAGGTCGCCAAGCTCCGCTTCCCGACGCCGGTGCAGTGCGGGCGGACCCCGCTCACGGCCGAGGGCCTGTCCAAGAGCTACGGGTCGCTGGAGATCTTCACCGACGTCGACCTCGCGGTGGACAAGGGCGCCCGCGTCGTCGTCCTCGGCCTCAACGGAGCCGGCAAGACCACGCTGCTGCGCATGCTGGCCGGCACCGAGACCCCCGACACCGGCGAGGTGAAGGCCGGCCACGGGCTGCGGATCGGCTACTACGCCCAGGAGCACGAGACGCTCGACCTCGACCGCTCGCTGCTGGAGGTCATGCGGTCGGCCGCGCCCGACAGCACCGACACCGAGCTGCGGCGGATCCTCGGCGCCTTCCTCTTCTCCGGCGAGACGGTCGACCAGCGGGCCGGCACGCTCTCGGGCGGTGAGAAGACCCGGTTGGCGATGGCCACGCTGGTGGTGTCGGGCGCGAACGTGCTACTGCTCGACGAGCCGACCAACAACCTCGATCCGGCCAGCCGCGAGCAGGTGCTCGAGGCGCTGCGCACCTACGCCGGCGCCATCGTGCTGGTCACGCACGACGAGGGCGCCGTGCGTGCGCTCAACCCCGACAAGGTGATCCTGCTGCCCGACGGCACCGAGGACAGCTGGAGCGAGGACCTGGCCGACCTGGTCGAACTGGCCTAGCGACGACACTGTCGACCTCCGGCCGACACCGCGGCCAGGAGCCGTCCCCGACCTGAGTCGAGCCGCTGCGTCGTGCCTGCGCGGGGACCCTCCGGGCCCCACTCGGCGCGACCTCACTCTTCACCTCGCCGTCCGGTCATCCCTGGGTGATCATGTCCCCGGGATACCGCGGTCAGCAGGACGGCGGCGCCCAGGGGGACGGACTGCCATCACCGGGCCGACGCCGGTCGGCCATCTCCGGTGCTGACATGGGCCGGCAGCTGACACGGAGGGGAGTCATGGCCGACTCGAACACGGCGGAACTCGGCAAGGGCAAGCGCATCACCGGTGGTGACCGGTCCACGCTCGCGGATGATCTGCGCAAGCGCTACGACGGCGGCGAGAGCATCCGTTCCCTGGCCGATTCGACGAAACGGTCCTACGGCTTCGTGCACCGGCTGCTGTCCGAGTCGGGAGCCACCCTCCGCAGCCGGGGTGGAGCCAACCGGAACAGCAAGAAGGCGTGACGGGGGACGATCCCGACGGCTGGGTCCGGACGAGCAGGGACGGTGCCGTCCTGACGGTCACGCTCGATCGCCCGGACCAGCTCAACGCCCAGACCCCCGCCACCTGGTCGGCACTGGCACGCCTGGGCTCCTCGCTGGAGGACGACGTGCGCGTCGTCGTCGTGCGAGGGTCCGGCCGGTCCTTCTCCGCGGGCCTGGACCGCAGTCTGTTCAGCCCGCGACCAGGCGTGACCGGCGGCCTCGGCGAGCTCGGCCGGCTGGCGACCGACGAGGCGGACGCCCGGATCGAGGGCTACCAGGCCGGGTTCCGCTGGCTGCGGTCGCCAGGCATCGTCTCGATCGCCGCGGTGCAGGGACACGCCATCGGCGCCGGGGCGCAGCTCGCCCTCGCCTGTGACCTGCGGGTGCTCTCCGAGGACGCGCAGCTGCGCCTGCCGGAGGCCACGCTCGGGCTGGTCCCCGACCTGACCGGCACCAGCAACCTGGTCGAGCTCGTCGGTTACTCCCGCGCCCTGGAGATCTGCCTGACCGGACGCGCGGTCGGCGCAGCCGAGGCCCGGGCCATGGGGCTGGCCAACGTCGTCGTGCCGCCCGCCGAGTTGGACGGAACCGTCGCCGACCTGGCCGCCGCGCTCTGCGCGCCCCCGGTCGACGCGAGCCGGGCCACCGCGGCGCTGGTCCGCTCGGCCGTCCGGAACACCCCGGAGACCCAGGACGCCGCCGAGCGGGCGGCACAGGTCCAGCGGCTGCGCGCCCTTGTCGGAGGGGCCTGAGACGCTGACTCCGGAACAGCCCGGCCGGACCCCGCGTTGCGTGGACGTCGTGCGCCATGACAGCGGCGAGGGTGACGAGGCGAAGGAGGAGGTGTGGACGTGGGCAATCCCATGACGTCGATGGCCGCCATGCGGTCGTTCCGGCGCGACCCGTCGGTCACCGCTCGTGAGCTGCCCAAGGGCACGGTCCGCCGGATCCTCACGATCGCCCGGCCCTACCGCCGCGATCTCATCTGCTTCCTGGCGCTCGTCGTCGGCTCCTCGGTGATCGGTGTGATCACCCCGCTGCTGGCCGGGGACATCATCAACCGGATCGCCGGCCTCGACGGCACTGCCGGCGGGATCGTCCGCATCGCGCTGATCATCGCCGGTCTGGCCGTCGTCGACGCCGGCATCTCGCTGACCACCCGCTGGTTCTCCTCCCGGATCGGCGAGGGCGTCATCTACGACCTGCGCAGCCGCGTGTTCGAGCACGTGCAGCGCATGCCGGTCGCGTTCTTCACCCGCACCCAGACCGGGGCGCTGGTCAGCCGGCTGAACAACGACGTCATCGGCGCCCAGCAGGCGTTCACGTCGACGCTGTCCGGCGTCGTCTCCAACGTGATCGGCCTGGTGCTCACCGCCGGCGTCATGTTCTCGCTGTCCTGGCAGATCACCCTGCTGTCGCTGGTACTGGTGCCGCTGTTCGTGCTCCCTGCCCGTCGCATCGGCAAGCGGCTGCAGGAGATCACGCGGGAGTCCTACGGCCTGAACGCCTCGATGAACGCGACGATGACCGAGCGGTTCAACGTGGCCGGCGCGCTGCTGGTCAAGCTCTTCGGGCGACCGTCGGCCGAGGCCGAGTCCTTCCGCGGCCGGGCAGCACGGGTCCGCGACATCGGGGTGCTCTCGGCCATGTACGGCCGCACCTTCTTCACCGCGCTGACCCTCGTCGCCGCGCTGGCGACGGCGCTGGTCTACGGGCTGGGCGGCGCCCTGGCGTTCAACGGGTCGCTGAGCGCGGGCGACGTCGTCGCGCTGGCCCTGCTGCTCTCACGCCTCTACGGACCGTTGACCGCGCTGGCCAACGTCCGCGTCGACATCATGAGCGCGATGGTCAGCTTCGACCGCGTCTTCGAGGTGCTCGACCTGCAGCCGATGATCCAGGAGGCCCCCGACGCCGTTCCGGTGCCGGCCGACGACCGGTCGATCGAGTTCGACTCGGTCTCCTTCAGCTATCCCTCGGCCTCGGACGTCTCGTTACCGTCACTGGAAGAAGTGTCGCTGCCGGAGCACGGCGGCCCGGTCGACGTGCTGCACGACGTCTCGTTCCGGGTGGAGCCGGGCGATCTGGTCGCGCTGGTCGGCCACTCCGGCGCGGGCAAGTCGACGATCGCGAACCTGGTGACCCGGCTGTACGACGTCACCGGCGGCGCCATCCGGATCGGTGGCGTCGACGTCCGCCGAGTGACCATGGAATCGCTGCGCGACTCCATCGGCGTGGTCAGCCAGGACGCGCACCTGTTCCACGACAGCATCCGGGCCAACCTGGTCTACGCCCGGCCGGAGGCCACCGAGGAAGACCTCTGGGCGGCGATGGAAGGGGCCAGGATCGCGACGCTCGTGCGGTCGCTGCCCGAGGGGCTCGACACCGTCGTGGGCGACCGCGGGTACCGCATGTCCGGCGGCGAGAAGCAGCGGCTGGCGATCGCCCGGGTGCTGCTGAAGGCGCCGGGAATCGTGATTCTCGACGAGGCGACCGCGCACCTCGACAGCGAGTCGGAGGTGGCCGTGCAGCACGCGCTGGACACCGCACTGGCCGGACGGACGTCGCTGGTGATCGCGCACCGCCTCTCCACCATCCGCAGCGCGGATCAGATCCTCGTGGTCGAGGGCGGTCGCATCGTGGAGTCGGGCACGCACGATGAGTTGCTGGCGCTCGGGCGCCGGTACGCAGACCTCTACCGCACCCAGTTCGCCGACGGCGAGCGTCGAACGGTCGAGGTCGTCTGAGCACTAGCGTCACTCCTGTCCCAGTAGCTCAGAAGGAGACAGTTCGCGTGACCTCTGCCCACCCGCACGACGCCCAGATCCGGGCGCTCTACGCCTCGTTCCTGGACGGCTGGAACCGGCGCAGCGGAGCGGCTGTCGCAGCCGGGTTCGCCGACGACGGGGACATCATCGGTTTCGACGGCAGCCACCACCGCGGCCGGCTCTCCATCGCCGCCGACCTCCGGCAGATCTTCGCCAGCCACCAGACGCCGGCCTACGTGGCGCTGGTCCGCTCGGTGCGGCCGGTCGCCCAGGGCGTCGCCGTCCTGCTGGCCCACGCGGGGATGATCCCGGCGGGCGGTAACGATCTCGACCCCGACCTGCACACCGTGCACACGCTCGTGGCCGTCGACGAGGGCGGCGGCCGCTGGCGGATCTCGCTGTTCCAGTCGACCCCGGCGGCCTTCCACGGCTTCCCCGAGGAGCGCGAGGCGCTGACGGAGGAACTGCGCGGGCTGCTCGCGCCGCAGTGACCGTGCTCGTCGCTGCGGAGGCGCTGCTCGCCGAAGCCGACCGGCCGGTGCTGCTGGACGTGCGCTGGGCTCTGGGCGACCCGCTCGGCCGGGAGCAGTACCTGGCCGGCCATCTGCCCGGCGCCGTCTTCGTCGACCTGGAGACCGAGCTCGCGGACCCGCCGTCGGCCGTTGACGGGCGCCATCCGCTGCCGTCGTTGCAGCGACTGCAAGAGTCCGCTCGGCGCTGGGGCATCCGCGGTGCGAGCCCTGTCGTCGCCTACGACGCGTCCGGCGGCACGGCCGCGGCCCGCGCCTGGTGGCTGCTGCGCTGGGGTGGGCTCCCGGACGTGCGGCTTCTCGACGGTGGTCTGCAGGCGTGGCGGCGAGCCGGCGGTCCACTGGAGACCGGCGACGTCGTGCCGGAACCGGGCAATGTGGCCCTGACGGGCGGCGGGATGCCGGTGCTCACCATCGACGAGGCGGCAGCCCTGCCGGCGGCGGGCGGGGTGCTCCTCGATGCCCGCGCTGCGGAGCGCTATCGCGGCGAGGTGGAGCCGATCGACCCGAGGGCCGGACACGTGCCAGGCGCCGTGAGCGGCCCGACCACGGAGAACCTCACGTCCGACGGTCTCTTCCGGCCGGTGGGGGAGCTGCGGGAGCGCTTCACGCAGCTCGGGGCGGACGGGCGGCAGCCGGTAGGGGTCTACTGCGGCTCCGGAGTGACCGCGGCCCACGAGGTGGCTGCACTCGCGGCCGTTGGCATCGAGGCCGCGCTGTGGCCGGGCTCCTGGTCGCAGTGGTCCGCCGACCCCGACCGCCCTGCGGCCACCGGCCCCGGCTGAGCCGCGAGAACACCCGTCACCAACCTGGAGGACACGCTGCCCTGCCGACACCGTCCGAGGGGACGGCAGCCCGATACTGCGGCCATGAGGTGGAGACGCCCGAGTGAGCCGCCCTGGGTCCGGCGGGTGGTCACTCCCGACAGGATCGAGCGCGGGCTGGCATCGGCCGTTGCGGTACTCACTGCGGGAGTGGTCGTCGCTGCGGGCATCGGCCTGGTCCGCGAACGTCAGCTCGATCGGCTGCCGGACTGGGTGGTCACTGTCGCCGGCGCGGGCGTCGTCCTTGTCGCGGTGCTCTACGGGCGGTGGCTGGGCACCCACCTGTGGGCGGCGGTCGCGCCGCACTGGCGGCTGACGCCCGAGGCCGCCGGTCGGCTGGTCCCATGGACGGTCGTGGTGCTCTACGCGGCCATCGGGTTCGGCGCCTACGAGTCGCCGGTGGACTGGGCGCTGATTGCCGGCACCGGGCTCCTGGTCGCCTGGGTGCCCGTGCTGTACCTGCTGGAACGGCTGGCGCGGCGGTACTCCGACCGCGACACCGGGCCTCAGGCAGCAGCGGCGGCCACCGCGGCGTCGTAGCGGTCGAGCAGCACGGCGGCGATCCGCTCGTCGGGCAGCAGGGGAGCGGTGACGAGGTCCGCGCCGGCCCCGGCCAGCTTGTCGTGGAAGTGCCCGGGCGCCAGCAGGTAGGAGGCGAGGACCACCCGCTCGGCACCACCGCGGCGCGCGGCACGGACGGCGTCGGTCACCTTCGGCTGAGCGGCCGAGCCGTACCCGGTCGTCACCGCGCCGGCCCACTCACGTTGCAGCAGGTCGGCGGTGTCCTCGACGTCGGCCACCGAGCGGGGGTCACTGGACCCGGCGGCGGCCAGGACCACGGCCGTCAGCGGATCGCCGGGGTCGGCCCCGGCCTCGACCAGCCGCTGAGCAAGGACCGCGACGAGCCGGGGATCGGGTCCGAGCGGTCGCGCGGCCACCGCGGCCGGATGCTCGGCCACGGCGCCCGCGATGTCCACGTGCACGTGATAGCCACCGGAGAGCAGCAGCGGGACCACGACCGCCGCGCGGCCCTGGGCCGACAGCGAGGCCACGACGTCGACCACCGTCGGTGGCTGGACGTCGACGAACGCCGCCGTCGTCACCAGGCCGGGGCGAAGATTCCGGGCGGCCAGAGCCAGCTCGGCGATCAGCCGGCGCCCGGTCGGGTTCCGGGTGCCGTGCGCGCAGGCGATCAGCACCGGCGCCTCGAGGGAGGAGCTCACAGGGAGCGCAGGACGCCGCCGTCGACCGGGAGCATCGTGCCGGTCAGGTAGGACGCGGCGGGGGAGAGGGCGAAGGCGGCCACCCGGCCGAACTCCTCCGGCCGTCCCACCCGGCGCAGCGGGATAGCCGACTCGGTACGCGCCCGGGCGGCGCTCGCGTCGCCCGAGGCGGCCTCGATCTCGGCGATCCGGTCGGTGGCGATGGTGCCGGGCAGCAGCCCGAACACCCGGATACCGCGCGGCCCGAGCTCGTCGGCCAGCGCCTTCGCCGTCATCGCCAGGCCGGGCCGCAGTCCGTTGGAGATGGCCAGGGTTCCGATGGGCTGACGGACGGACGTGGACAGGACGAAGCCGATCGCCGAGCCCTCGGCCAGGTGCGGCACCAGCGCCTTCACCAGCCGCAGCGGGCCGAGCAGCACGCTGTCGACAGCCGTCCGCCAGTGCTCCTCCGCGACGTCGAGCACGCTGCCCGGTGCCGGGCCGCCCACCGAGATCAGCACGCCGTCGACCCGGTCGAGCCGCTCGCGGGCCTCGGCCACCAGCCGCTCGGCGGCGCCAGGGTCGGCGAGGTCGGCCACGGCGCCGAAGGCCGACGGTGCCCCGCCCAGCTCCTCGACGGAGGACGCGACGGCGTCGGCGGACCGGGCGCTGATCAGCACCCGGGCGCCGTCGCCGACCAGGGCGCGGGCGGTCGCGAATCCCAGCCCCCGGCTCGCACCGGTGAGCAGGTAGCCGCGACCGCCCAGTCCCAGATCCATCAGCCCAGATCCATCGGTCAGGCAGCCGTTCCGCGCAGGGAGCGCAGCACGTACTGCATGATCCCGCCGTTGCGGTAGTAGTTCGCCTCGCCGGGGGTGTCGATCCGGACGCGGGCGTCGAACTCGACGTCACCTGCCTTGACCTTCACCGTGCGAGGCGTGGTGCCGTCGTTCAGCGCGGTGACCCCGGTGATCGTGAACTCCTCGTCGCCGGTCAGCCCCAGCGACTCCGCCGTCTCCCCGTCGGGGAACTGCAGCGGCAGGACACCCATGCCGATCAGGTTCGACCGGTGGATGCGCTCGTAGCTCTCGGCGATGACGGCCTTGACGCCCAGCAGCGCCGTCCCCTTCGCCGCCCAGTCACGGGAGGAGCCGGAGCCGTACTCCTTGCCGGCCAGCACGACCAGCGGGATGCCTGCCTCGATGTAGGCGCGGGAGGCGTCGTAGATCGTCGTCGTCTCGCCGGTGAGGTGGTTCTTGGTGACGCCACCCTCCGTGCCGGGCACCAGCAGGTTGCGCAGCCGGATGTTGGCGAACGTGCCGCGGATCATCACCTCGTGGTTGCCGCGCCGGGAGCCGTAGGAGTTGAAGTCGCGGCGGTCGATGCCGTGCTCACGCAGGTACTTCCCGGCGGGGGAGTCGGCCTTGATCGAGCCGGCCGGGGAGATGTGGTCGGTCGTCACCGAGTCGCCGAGCACCGCGAGGGTGCGGGCGCCGGTGATGTCCTCGACCGGCGCCGGCTCGGCCGGCATCCCGTCGAAGTACGGGGGCTTCCGGACGTAGGTGCTCTCGGGATCCCAGTCGAACGTGTCGCCGGTGGGCGTGGGCAGGTTCTGCCACTGCTCGGTGCCGGCGAAGACGTCGGCGTAGTCCTTGCTGAACATCTCCGCCGAGACGGCGTGGTCGATGACCCGCTGGACCTCCTGCGGGGACGGCCAGATGTCGTGCAGGAAGACGTCG
>JAOPWH010000055.1 GCA_025965795.1 Blastococcus sp. | reverse complement strand
GAGGCGCAGCTGCGCCGTCCGTGGTCCGAGCTGGTGGCAGCCGGGGCCGCGGTGGCCGCCCGCGACCGGGGACGACGCACCGTCCGCGTGCCGCTGGAGCGGGCCGCACTGCTCTCCCTGGGCCGGGCCGGGGGCGCGGTCACCCGCCGTCTCCCGGCGTTCGTCGAGGGCTGGGTGCCCGGCGCCGACTGAGTCCGCCGTTTCGGGTGCGTTCCGGCGGGCAGGGACCGGACATGGACGAGCAAGAGATCTTGAACCGCATCAACGCCCTCGTCGAGGAGGAGCACCAGCTGCGCGGCGGCACCGAGCACACCGAGGAGCAGCGCGCCCGCATCAGCGCGATCGAGGCGCACCTCGACCAGGCCTGGGACCTGCTGCGTCAGCGCCGGGCCAAGCAGCAGTACGACGAGAACCCCGACGAGGCCGAGGCGCGCCCGGAGCCCCAGGTGGAGAACTACCTCCAGTAGTTCGGGCCGGCTGCCGGGCCGGGCCGGGCCGGGGATCACGAGCAGGGCAGGGCACGACCGGTGGTCAGCGGCGGGAGCGGGCCGCCGCTGACACCCGCGCCAGGGCGTCGGTGACGACGGCGGCGTCGTCCTGGAGCAGCGTGAGCAGATGGGCCACGAGTTCGTCATGCGTGGCGGTCGCGGCCCGGACCTTCTCCTGCCCGGCCGCGGTGAGACGCGCGGACAGGAGATGCTCGTCGCCCTCGGCGCGCTCGCGCAGCACCAGGCCGTGGGCCACCAGGCGGTCGACCGTGCTCGTTCCCGCCGCGCGGGAGAGTCCCAGCGCGTCGGCCACCTCGTTCACGGGCGCTCGCTCGTCCGAGGTCTCGGCGAGCCGGCGCAGGGTCTCGAAGCCGGCCAGGGAGATGCCGTGCTGCCGGTGGAGGGCGGAGTCCAGCCGGCGGGTGAGGCGCTCGTGCACCTGGCAGATGCGCAGCCACGTCTCGGTCGGCCGCGGAACGGCGCCGGGGAGCTCGCGGGGATCCCGGGGGATTCCGCGCGCGAGCGCGTCGTCGGGCCGGCTCACCGTCGCGCGGGGAGGGCTCAGGCGCCGCTGGAGGGGGAACCCCTCCGACCGGCGGTGCGCTGACGTCCGGCGACGGAGACGAGCGCGCCCACCGCGCCCACCAGGGCCACGGCGGCGGCGACCAGCGCCCACAGCGAGAGGGTGCCGCGGACAGCGGCCGGGCGCGCCTGCGCGGCCACCTGCAGGGCGACGCCGGAGATGATCGCCGAGCTGTCGCCGACCAGGTCCACCTGTGCGGTTCCGCTCGCGGTGTCGCTGGGGATGCGCACCTCCGTCCGCACCGTCCCGTCGGCGCCGGCCACCGCAGTGCCGAGCACCGAGCCGTCACCGTGCAGCCGGACGGTGACGTTCTCGCCGGGGAGGAACCCGGAGCCCACCAGCGTGACGGTGCCGCCCGCGGGCACCCGCACCGTCGACGCGCTGCCCGTCGGCTCGCGCGTGGACGGCGGGGCCGTGCGGTCCTGCCCGGACTCCGCGGCAGGCGTCGCCGTCCGGCCGCCGGAGCTGGTCGGCACCGGAGGTGCCGGCTGCGCAGCGCCGGCGCCGGTCGACGTCGGCGCGGGCGCGGGTGCGGACGTCGTCGGGCGATAGGGCGCCGGGCTGACCGGCTCGGGGGACGCCGGCGCCGCGATGGCGTCGCAGTCCTCCTTGCTGGGCCTGGTGAAGCTGTAGTCCTCGAGCTCGTCGACGTAGGTGGCCCCGGAGCCGTCCTGCGCCGCGTACTCGAGCCGCCCGTCGATCGTCTCGCCGTAGGCGACGTCGTCGCTGTACAGGACGACGGAGCCGCCCGCCTCCAGCAGGGCCTCGTCCTCGCCCGCCGGCCGGCGGGTGGTGGCCAGTCGCACGGAGTAGGGGGCGTTGCCGGCCGTGATCTCGACGACGAGCCCGCCCGGGCGGCAGCTCGGACCGTGGGTGACCCGGGCGTCGGGGCGGCTCGGGTCGTCGACGGCGGCGGCGGGGACCGCGGCGGCCACGGAGGCGGCGAAGAGGGCGGCGACGAAACCGGCGAGGAGGAATCCGGCGAGGACGGAGCCGGGAACGATGCCCGTGCTCACGACCGAGGGGACGGAACGTCGGAAGGTGGTGCTGCGGCCGGACTCGGTCCGCTGAAGGGGCTGCTTCGTTCCCCACTCGGTCGTGCTGATGTCGTGCTCCCCCATTGCCGTACTGCTGAGTGCACATAGTGACGGATGTGACGCTTCGTCGCTAGCCCGTTACGCGTTTCGACTGGCGTGTCGGCGCGGCGTGTCGAGAAAAAGCGGCCGTCGACGTTCCGATTCAGCCGTCACTGGCGCACGAGCGGCCCTCGTGAGGCCCTCACTACGGTGACCGCGTGGACGCAGCAGCAGGCGCCGGGCGCCGTCGGCAGGACGAGATCTACCGGGCCGGGGTCTACGGCCGCCGCCCGCTCGTGCCCACCGCCGCCCGGGCGCTGCAGGCGCGCGCCAAGCGGGCGCTGAACGCGCGGGCGTACTCCTACGTGGCGGGCGGCGCCGGCGAGGAGGCCACCCAGCGGGCGAACCGGGCGGCCTTCGACAAGTGGGCGGTGATCCCCCGCGTCCTCCGCGACGTGAGCAACCGGGACGCCTCCGTCGAGCTGTTCGGACGCCGGCTCCCCGGTCCGCTGCTTCTAGCCCCGGTCGGCGCACTGGAGCTGGTGCACCGCGAGGCCGACCTCGCCGTGGCCCGCGCCGCCGCGGCCGAGGGTGTGCCGATGGTCTTCTCCAACCAGGCGTCGGTGTCGATGGAGGACTGCGCCGCGGCGATGGGGAGCGCCCCCCGGTGGTTCCAGCTGTACTGGTCGACGTCGGACGAGCTGGTGGAGAGCCTCGTGGGCCGCGCCGAGGCCGCGGGCTGCGACGCGCTGGTGGTCACCCTCGACACGACGATGCTCGGCTGGCGCCCCCGCGACCTCGACCTCGGGCACCTGCCCTTCGCGCTGGGCAAGGGCATCGCGCAGTACACCTCCGACCCGGTGTTCCGCCGGCTCGTCGAGGAGCGGGCGGCGGCGGCCGGTCCGCGGGGCCCGCAGCCCCGCCCGACACCCGCGGCGGTGCGCGCGCTGGTGACCATGGCCCGCGCCTGGCCCGGCTCGCTGAAGGAGAACCTGCGATCGCCGCTGCCGCGGGCCGCCGTCGAGACGTTCCTCGGCATCTACTCCCGGCCCTCGATCACCTGGGCCGACCTCGCCTGGCTCCGGTCGAGGACGCGGCTGCCGATCCTGCTCAAGGGCGTGCTGCACCCCGACGACGCCCGGCGGGCGCTGGACGAGGGTGTGGACGGGATCGTCGTCAGCACCCACGGCGGCCGCCAGGTGGACCGCTCGATCGCCGCCCTGGACGCGCTGCCGGCCGTGGTCGCCGCCGTCTTCGACCGGGCGCCCGTACTGCTCGACAGCGGGGTCCGCAGCGGCGCCGACGTCTTCACCGCGGTGGCGTTGGGCGCACGGGCGGTGCTGCTGGGCCGGCCGTTCGCGTGGGGGCTGGCGCTGGGCGGCGAGGCCGGCGTCCGGCAGGTCGTCTCCGACGTGCTCGGCGAGTTCGACCTCACCCTCGGCCTGACCGGCCACACCACCGTCGATCAGCTCTCCCCCGAGGTGCTGACCCGCGCCGGCTGACCGACGCCAGGACCGTCCGTGCGGAAAGTCCCTGGTCAGCGAGGTGTCGAAAAGTCACCGGCCGCAACACCCCGCGTTCGGGTTGACGCCGGAATGTGACCTGGCGCACAGTATCTGCGGGGCGGGAGAGCCGGCATCCGAGTGGCCATCCATTGCTGGATGGACCGACCAACGCGGCCAGACCGTCAGGCCCGGCCTCCCGCCCCCACACCCTCCCTCCGCGCCGGATCGCGCGCAACGGAGCGGACCGGGGACGAGATCCCGCTCGCGTCGCGGCCCCGCCCTACGTCCGGACGGGGCCGCGCGGTGGCGAGGTCAGGCCATCGCCGGCTCGGCGTCGACGAGACCGGCCCGGAGCTGCTCGCGCAGTTCCGCGGTGTCGTCGTGCCCGTGCTTGGCCACGGCGTGCGCCACGGCGGCGTCCAGTACCTCGTCCTGCTCGCCGGCGATGGTGAGCGTGCAGTTGATCTCGCTGGGCATCGTGCGGCAGTCGACCATCTTGCGGGCCATGGTGCGTGCCTCTCTGTGCAGGCCGGGAACCTCTCCTGGTCCGGCCGGGGGTGCCGCCCCGGGGGCGGCGGAAGGTGCCCTGATCGGGCGGTGTCAACGGGCGGTGTCGGCGCGCGGTGTCAGGGCGCGGTGTCAGGGCGCGGTGTCAGGGCGCGGTGTCAGGGCGCGGTGTCAGCGCGCGTAGTTGCTCGCGCCGTACCAGTCGACGACGACGGCGGGCTCGTTCCCGACGACCCAGGCGTCGTGCCCCTGGGGCAGGGACGTGATGTCGCCCGGACCGGCCTCGAACTCCGTGCCGTCGGCCATCTGCACGTGCACCCGGCCGCTGACGTGGTACTGCATGTGCGGCGCCTCGCACAGATCGGTGCCGGCGATCGGCTTGACGTCGGCCGACCAGCGCCAGCCGGGTTCCAGGACCAGGCGGCCGATCTCGGCGCCGCCGACCTTGAGGATCTCGACCCTGCCGTGCGGGAACTCGCGAACCTCGTCAGGTTCGCCATAGCTCCGATGTTCGGTGTCGTGCGTGAGCATCTCTGCCTCCTCGGGATGGATGGGATCCCCCGTAGGTGACGCACGAGTAGGCTTACTTGCACGTAAGTCAGGCGTCAAGAGGCGGAGCGCTCCGATGTCGGAAGAGGTCGCTGCGAACGGCACGGGGACGACGGGTCGGATACTCGACGTGGCCGAGCGCATGCTGCAGGTCCGGGGCTACAACGGCTTCAGCTACGGCGACGTCGCCACCGAACTCGGCATCACACGGGCGGCGCTGCACTACCACTTCCCCGGCAAGGGTGAGCTCGGCCAGGCGCTGATCGAGCGCTACGCCGGCCGCTTCTCCGCCGCACTGACCGGGCTCGACGCCACCGCGCCCGACGCCGCGGCGAAACTCCGCGGCTATGTCGGCCTCTACACCGACGTGCTCAGCGCCGACCGGATGTGCCTGTGCGGCATGCTCGCCGCCGAGCACCGCACGCTGCCCGATCCCCTGCAGCAGGCCGTCGCCGACTTCTTCGCCTCGAACACCACCTGGCTGCGGAAGGTGCTCCGAGAGGGGTGCGCCGACGGCAGCCTCCGGTGCGCCGGCACGGTCGAGGACACCGCATCGATGGTCCTCGGCGGGCTCGAGGGCGGGATGCTCATCGCCCGGCTCGACGGCGACGTCGGCCGTTTCACCACGACGGCGAGGCAGCTGCTCGCCGTCCTTGCCCCGGCGGAGACGAAGACCCCGGCTGCGCGCTGAGCCCGGCGCGCAGTCAGAGCAGGACGGTGGGCACCGACTCGGTGGGCGTCCGGGAAAGCACCGTCTCGACGTAGGACCGCGCCGCCTCCGTCGTCCCGACGTCCGACTGCTCGATCTCGGACAGGAACCACCGGTGCTCGAGGATCTCGTGGAAGGCCTCGGCCGGCGCCAGCCGGTCGAGCAGGTCGGCGGGGATCGAGTCGACGGCGGGCTGATAGACCTCGGCGACCCAGCGGTGGCCGGCGACGGAGTCGGGCAGCTCAGCGCCGTGCCGCTGCTCGAGCCACGCCCGGTAACTGCGCAGGTCGTCGAGCAACCGGCGGGCCTGGTTCTCCTGCACCTCGAGGCCGGACAGCCGGAACAGCTCGCGGCGGTGGCGACCGGGCTCGGCGACCTGGGTGCGCACGCGGACCACGGCCTCGTCGTCGGAGGTGACCAGCTCGATCTCCCCGGCGCCGAACCCGAGGTCGTTGAGCCGCTGCAGCCGCTGGACGAGACCGGAGGCCGGGTCGCGGGTGGCGAGGACCTGGTCGCGGGTCAGCTCGTCCCAGAGCGCGTCGTACTTGGCCCGCAGTCCGACGGCCGTGGCCACCGGGTCGACGCCGGAGGGCAGCAGGCCACCGGCCTCGAGGTCCAGGAGCTCGGCACCGACCCGCTCGATGGCGAGGTCGACGTCGTGCAGCCGCTGCCCGTCGGAGAGCTGCGCGTGCCGCTCCACGGTCTCGGCGTCCACGAGGTAGGCGGCCATCGTGCCGGCGTCCGGGCGGAACAGGGTGTTCGACAGGGAGCAGTCGCCCCAGAACACGCCGTCCAGGTGCAGGCGGACGAGCAGCCCGACCATGGTGTCGACGAGCTGCCCGACGGAGAAGTCGCCGCGAGGGGTCGAGAAGAGGTGACGGTAGGAGACCGAGTAGTCGAGGTAGCGGGTGATCAGGATCGCCGGCTGGCCGCCTGGCCGGTCGACGCAGATGCCGAGGACGTCGACGGTCGGCAGCCCCTGGGCGGCGAAGTCGGTCAGCACCGCGTACTCCTTGCGGGCCAGCGGCTCGACGATCTCCTTCAGCGCGTAGACCGTTGCCCCGTCGGCGACGAACCGGACCACGTGCCGGGAGATGCCCCGCCGGGGAACGGTGGTGACGACGTCGTCCGGCCATTCGGTCAGCGGCCGGTCCCACGGCAGCGCGAGAAGGCCGGCCGCCTCTGCGGCGGGCGGGCGGAAGATGAAACGCACGGAGAACTCCGGGGGGAAGACGGCGGGACTGTCTTCCATCGTCCCCGCGGTCTGTGTCCTTGAGGTGACCGTGGGACGGCGAGTCGTCATGACGTCTGTCTCGTTCGCCGGCTTCTGTTACGTCAAACCCACCGCGACGGAGGGCGTGGTCACTTCTTTCGGGGTGCGTGGCAGGACGGTCTCGAAGTAGGAGCGCGCGGCGGCCGTCGTCCCGACGTCCCGGCCGGCGCTCTCGGACAGGAACCACCTGTGCTCGAGGATCTCGTGGAAGATCTCCGCCGGCGCGAGCCGGCCGCTGAGGTCGGCGGGGATCGAGTCGATGATCGGCTGGTAGACCTCGGTGACCCACCGGTGACCCGCGACGGTCTCGGGCACCGCGCGGCTGTCGCGCTGCTCGAGCCACGCCCGGAAGCTGCGCAGGTCGTTGAGCAGCCGGCGGGCCTGCTGCTCCCCCACCTCCAGTCCGGTGAGCCGGAAGAACTCGCGGCGGTGCTGCCCGGTCTCGGCGACCCGGGTCTTGATCCGCAGCTTCACGCCGCCGTCCGGGATGGAGATCAGCTCCACCTCCTCCACGTCGAACCCCAGCTCGTTGAGCCGCTGCAGCCGTTCGGCGATGCGGTACCGCTGCTCCTCGGGCTTGATCACCTCCTCGCGGGTGACCTCGTCCCAGAGGGCGGCGTAGCGGTCGGGGAGGCACATGGCCATCTCGATCGGATCGATCTCCTCGGGCAGCAGACCGCCGGTCTCCAGGTCCATGAGCTCGGCGGCCACCCGCTCGGTGGCCAGTTCGACGTCGTACAGCCGCTGGCCCTCCGACAGGCTTCGGTGCCGCTCGACCGTCTCCGCGTCGACCAGGTATGCCGAGATCGAGCCGGCGTCCGGGCGGAAGAGGGTGTTCGACAGCGAGCAGTCACCCCAGAAGATGCCCGCCAGGTGCAGCCGCACGAGCAGCTCCACGAGGGTGTCGATCAGCTGCTGGGCGGAGTGGTCGGCCCGGGGGCTGGAGAAGAGGTACCGGTAGGACATCGAGTACTCGAGGAACCGGGTGACCAGGATGGCCGGCAGGTCGCCGGGGCGGTCGACGCAGATCCCCAGCACCGAGACCGTCGGCAGGCCCTCTTCCTCGAACTCGGTGAGCAGGGCGTACTCGTGCCGCGCCAGGCGCTCGTCGATCTCCTTGAGCGCGTAGACGGTGCTGTCCGACGTCGCGAACCGGACGACGTGCCGCGAGATGCCTCGCTGGGGCACCTCCAGCAGGTACTCGTCGGGCCAGTCCTCGAGGGGCAGCTGCCAGGGCAGCGCCAGCAGCCCGGCGGCCTCGTCGGCGGGCGGGCGGAAGAGGAACCGCATGGGTGCGCTCCGGTGGTCGGCCTGTCGCTGGCAACTCTGGCACGCGGCGGGCGCCCGGGCACGCGGATGAACGGCTGCCCGCCGGGGCAGCGACTGCGCTCACGGACCCCGGAAACGAATCTGCCGCACCTCCCCCGTCGGGGCGGTGCGGCAGATCGGTGTCTCAACCAGACGTGCACCCGAAGGGATTCGAACCCCTAACCTTCTGATCCGTAGTCAGATGCTCTATCCGTTGAGCTACGGGTGCGGATGTTCAGTTGTCATGCGCGGAGGCTCCGGGATTTGAACCCGGGATGGGGATTAACCCAAACCGCATTAGCAGTGCGGCGCCATAGACCGGACTAGGCGAAGCCTCCCGATGTCCGAGTGCCCCCGGAACCACCGAGGCGAGACTACCAGCGGCGCCGACGGGCCTCCCAGCCCGGGTGGGAGCACTCGTCGTCGTTCCGCCGCCCGGAGCCGCGTCAGGCGGCGACGGGCTGCCGGGAGGGGGCGACGGCGACCGGACGGCGACCAGGCACCAGCGTGACGACGGCGGCGAGGGCGGCACCGGAGGCGGCGAGCACCAGGCTGCCGCTCACCCCGGCCGGTCCCTCGATCAGCGCACCGCCGACGGCCGCGCCCACCGCGGAGGCGCCGAAGGCGATGGTCGACAGCCAGGTGAACGCCTCGGTCGTGGCGTGTGCCGGCGCGATCGAGCCGACCAGCGTGCTCTGCACCGTGAGCGTCGGGGCGATCGCCGTCCCGCCGAGGAACAGCAGCGCGCCGAGCATCCACGGGCTGGAGATCGCGGCGAGCGGCACCAGGCCGATGGTCACGCCGAGCAGCCCCCAGCGGTACTGCCGCGGCAGCGAGACGCTGACCATGCGGGCGCCGAACCAGAGGCCGCCGGCCACCGAGCCGAGCGACCACACCGCCAGCAGGACGCCGGACATGCCGGGGGAACCGGCGGCGTCGGCGAACGCCGGGATCGCGACCTCGAGCCCGCCGAATCCGAGCATCAGGGCCGAGCCGCTGAGCAGGACGCGGGGCATGCCCGGGGCGAGCACGGTGGTGAGGACGCCGGTCTGCGGTCCGGCGGCGGGCACCCAGGCCCGCATGGCACCGGAGGTGGCGATGCCGAGCGCGCCGGTCACGGCCAGCACCCCGGCCACGAGGATGGCGACCGCGGGGGTGGCGAACACGGTGAGGGCGGCCACCGCCGTCGGGCCGGCCACGAAGACCAGCTCGGTCGCCGTGGCGTCGAGCGCGTAGGCGGTGGGTCGCACGGCCGGGTCTACCCGCGACCACAGCGCGCGCACGGTGCCCGACACCAGCGGGGTGGAGGCTCCGGCCGCGGCGGAGGCGGCGATCACGACGGCGGTCGGCGCGCCACCCAGGACGGCGGCGGCGAGCGCGGCGAGCATGACCGGATAGACGGCGGCCTCGGCGAACAGGATCACCCGCGGGCCCCGGCGGTCGGCGAGGCGCCCGAGCACCGGCGCCATGACGGCCATCGCGATGCCGAGCGTCGCCGACGTGAGGCCGGCGATCGCGTAGGAACCGGTCTGCTGCTGCACCATGAGCAGCAGCGCGAGCGGCACCATGGCCGACGGCAGACGACCGGCGAAGCCGGAGAGCAGGAGCACCGGGGCGGAGGGAAGCCGCCACACGGTGAGGTACGTACGCACGGTTGGAACTCGTTTCAGACTGCAGGAAAGGGAACAGTAGGTGGTCAAACGTCGTTGACCGCCTACGCAGTTCCGAGGTTATCACCCATCGGTAGGGAGTCACATGGACTACGACACCTACGGGTCGAGCGCCGTCGAATTGGCCATCGGCCTGGCCAACGCCGCGCTCGATCCTCCCGGTGGGGTGGAGACGTTCCTCACCTCGCACGCCGAGTGGTTCAGCGACGGGACCGCGCTCACGCTGTCCGACCGGGACGCCGCGTCGGTCGCGCGCACGTCGGCGCTGGTGCGCTCCGTCGCGCTGGCTCAGTCGCAGGACGACGTCCTCAGCCGGCTCAACGAACTGCTGGCGCTGGCCCGCCCGCGCCCCTACGCCACCGATCACGACGGCGAGCTGCACCTGCACTACGCCCGGCGCGACGCCCCCCTTCTCGAGCAGCTGACGACCACGGTGGCGATGGGCCTGTCCCAGGTCGTCGTCCAGCACGGCTGGCAGCGCCTGGGCGTGTGCTCGGCCGAGGGGTGCGACGACGTCTACGTGGACACCTCGCGCAACGCCAGCCGCCGCTACTGCTCCAACACCTGCGCCAGCCGCTCCACCGTCGCCGCCTACCGGGCCCGCCAGAAGACCTGACCCGCTCGGGTGGAGTCGCTCGAGCGCGGAAACCGCACTCGCCCGACTCCACTACCGTCTCCGGATGCCCTCACCACGGTTCTGGGACGCGCGGCTGCACGCGTTCATCGGCCGGCTGCCCACGACGCCGGCCGACCGATGGCTGCGGCGGCTGTCGAACTTCGCGAACCACGGCCGGCTGTGGCTCGTGCTCGCTGCGCTGCTGGGCGTCCGCAAGGGCCCGCTGCGCCGGGGCGCGATCCGCGGCATCGGCTCGATGTGGTTCTCCAGCGCACTGGTCAACGTCGTCCTCAAGCGGATCTTCGGCCGGGTCCGGCCGGACATGGCCAACCTGCGCACCGAGCGGACGCTGCGCCGGTCCCCCGTCACGCTGTCCTTCCCGAGCGGCCACTCCTCCTCGGCGGCGGCGTTCGTGACCGGCGTGGCCATGGAGAGCCCCGTGGCCGGGGCGGCCCTGGCGCCGGTCGCGCTCGGCGTCGGGTACTCCCGCGTGCACGTCGGCGTGCACTACCCGGGCGACGTCCTGGCCGGGCTGGCGGTGGGCGGCGCGGTCGCCGTCGCCACCCAGCACTGGTGGCGGGTCCGGCCGACGGAGCCCGCCCGGGTGCGGACGTCGTTCGATGCGCCGGCGCTGCCCGAGGGCGACGGGCTCGTGGTCGCCGTCAACCCGCGGTCCGGACCCGAGGACTACGACCCGGCCGAGGACATCCGCCGGATCCTGCCCAGGGCCGAGGTGCTCGAGACCAGCCCCGACCACGGTGTCGACGAGCTGCTCGGGGAGGCCGCGCGGTCGGGCCGGGCGAAGGCGCTGGGCGTGGCCGGCGTGGACGGCAGCGTCGCCTCGGCGGCCGAGGTCGCCCTGGAGCACGGCCTCCCGCTCGGCGTGATCGCGGCCGGCACGCTCTAC
>JAOPWH010000050.1 GCA_025965795.1 Blastococcus sp. | reverse complement strand
CCGCGACCCGGCGGACCGGGAGTGGCTCGGGGCCGCGCACGGGGGCCAGCTCCGCGGACTCGAGGTCCTCGTCGACGTAGTCGCCGGGCGGGTAGTCCCCGTCGGCGTAGCGGTCGTCGTAGTGGTCGTCGGCGTACCGGCCGTAACGGCGGTCGCGATCGACATGGTCGGACTGCCGGGCGTCGTACCGCCCGTACCCGCGGGCGTCGTCGTCCTCGACGAGCCCCAGGTAAATGCCCATCCTCCGCATGGCTCCGGCCATCGGACCTCCCCCTCTGCTGCGTCCACGGCGATCGCACGGCTCTGCTTGCCCGCGGCCGCGGTCAGTTCGTCATGTCACCCGGCGCCTCCGGGGCGCCTGTGACTGGTGTGACTCGTGTGGCTGGTGATCTCTGATCCTGACCGGAGGGTAAGGGGCGATCTCCGAACAACGCGGTTCCGACACGCACGACGGTTGCACCGACCGCGATCGCCTCCTCGAGGTCACCGCTCATGCCCGCGGACAGCTCGACGGCCCCGGGATGGTCGGCGCGCACCCGTGCCGCGACCGCGGCGAGACGTTCGAAGGCCGGGCGGGCGGGCTCGCCCAGAGGTGCGACCGCCATGAGGCCCCGGAGATCCAGACCGCCCCGCTCCGCGATCGCGTCGGCGAGAGCCGGCACGTCCTCGGGCGCGGCGCCACCGCGGCCGGTCTGCCCGCTCAGGTCGACCTGCACGAACACCGGCAGCGCCCGGTCCCCGTCCCGCGCGGCCCGGTCGAGGACGTCGGCCAGCGAGCGGCGGTCCACCGAGTGCACCGCCGCACCCAGCCGCGCCACCGCGGCTGCCTTGTTCCGCTGGAGCTGTCCGACGAAGTGCCAGCGGAGCGCGAGGTCCCCGAGGGCGGCCGCCTTGTCGAGCAGCTCCTGGGCGCGGTTCTCCCCGAAGTCCACCTGCCCGAGAGCGGTGAGTGCCCGGACGTCGTCGGCGGGCCAGGTCTTGCTCACCGCGAGCAGGGCGACAGAGGAGGGAGCACGGCCGGCGGCACGGGCGGCGGCGTCGATGCGGGCCCGCACGGCGCGCAGGTTCTGCTCGAGCCGGGACACGGTCCCGATCCTGTCAGTCCTGGGCGGTCCGGCGTTCAGCCGAGCCAGACCAGTCCGGCCTGCCGGCCGGTGACGCCCTCGCGGCGGTGGGAGAACAGCTGCGGGTCCTCGACGGTGCACCGCGGGTCCTGGACGACGTCCCGGATCCCGGCCCGTCCCAGGATCTCGGCCACCCCGGCCCGGAGGTCGAGCCCCGTCGTCCCCTGGCGGGTGCGCACGGCGGCGCTGGGCGCCACGCGCGCGACGTCGGCCTGCATCGCTGCCGGCACCTCGTAGCACTCGCCGCACACCGCCGGGCCCAGGAGGGCGGTCACGTGCCGCGCACGCGCCCCCAGGGCGGCCATGGCCGACAGCGCGGCGGGCAGCACCCCCTGTCGCACGCCTTCCCGGCCGGCGTGCACCGCGGCGACCACGCCGGCGACGTGGTCGGCCAGGAGGACCGGCACACAGTCGGCCACCAGGACGCAGAGGACGAGCCCGGGGGTGCTGGTGACCAGCGCGTCGGTGCCCGGCACCGGACCGTCCTGCGGGCCGTCCACCGTCGCCACACCGGTTCCGTGGACCTGCGCCATCCAGACCAGCCGGTCCTCGGGCACAGCGAGCTCGCGCGCCACCCGGCTCCGGTTCGCCGCGACGTCCGCCGGCTCGTCGCCGACGTGGTCGCCGAGGTTGAACGACTCGTAGGGCGGACGGGAGCGGCCGCCCCGCCGGTCGGTGACGACCCGGCGGGGCCGTACCGCCGGCGGAGCGGCCGGGGGGGAACTCATCAACCCTTCAGGAACTCCGGGATGTCGAGCTCTTCCTCGAAGTCCTCGTTCGACAGCGGGCGACGGCCGGCGCTGACCGCGCCGGGGATCGGCGGCAACGGCGGCACCGTGAGGCCACCTCCGTTGACGCCGTTCCCGTTCCCGTTGACGGCGGGGGCGGGCCGGCCGGTGACAGGTCCTCCGTTGGCCGGTGCTGCCGACGTCGCCGGAGCGGCGAGCCGCTCCCCCGTCGCCTGCGGTACCAGCGGCGCGGCCATGGGGCGCCGGTAGGGCGGCAGCCCGCCCACCGGAGCCGAGGACGGCGCGCCGCCCGGGACAGCGGCGGACACCGCGTCCTTGCGCTCGCTGGGCCGACCGCTGTCGAAGCCGGCCGCGATCACCGTGACCCGCACCTCGTCACCCAGGGCGTCGTCGATGACGGCACCGAAGATGATGTTGGCGTCGGCGTGCGCGGCGTCGGAGACCAGCGAGGCGGCCTCGTTGATCTCGAACAGCCCGAGGTCCGAGCCGCCCGAGATCGACAGCAGGACGCCGTGGGCGCCCTCCATGGAGGCCTCCAGCAGCGGGCTGGCGATCGCCTGCTCGGCGGCCAGCAGT
Organism: Blastococcus sp.; assembly: GCA_025965795.1. Taxonomy (GTDB): domain Bacteria; phylum Actinomycetota; class Actinomycetes; order Mycobacteriales; family Geodermatophilaceae; genus Blastococcus_B. The sequence goes on along the minus strand of JAOPWH010000050.1, from coordinate 493 downwards.
GCCCGGTTGTCACCGCGCGCGCTGCCGATGCCCATCAGCGCCGAACCCGCCCCGGACATGACCGACTTGACGTCGGCGAAGTCCAGGTTGATCAGGCCCGGCGTGGTGATCAGGTCGGTGATCCCCTGGACACCGGACAGCAGCACCTGGTCGGCGGTGCGGAAGGCATCCATCACGCTGACGTTCCGGTCGCCCAGCTGCAGCAGCCGGTCGTTGGGGATGACGATGAGCGTGTCGCACTCGTTGCGCAGCTCCTCGATCCCCGACTCGGCCTGGACGGCCCGCCGCTTGCCCTCGAAGGAGAACGGGCGGGTGACCACGCCGATGGTCAGCGCGCCGAGCTTGCGGGCGATCGAGGCCACGACAGGGGCGCCGCCGGTGCCGGTGCCACCTCCCTCGCCGGCGGTCACGAAGACCATGTCGGCGCCCTTGAGCACCTCTTCGATCTCCTCGCGGTGGTCCTCGGCGGCCTGCCGGCCGACGTCGGGCTGGG
>JAOPWH010000032.1 GCA_025965795.1 Blastococcus sp. | reverse complement strand
GCAAGAGCGACAGCCTGCTCGGGCTCAAGGAGAACGTGATCATCGGAAAGCTGATCCCGGCGGGTACGGGCATCAGCCGCTACCGGAACATCACGGTCGAGCCGACCGAGGAGGCCCGCGCCGCGGTCTACACCATGGCCGGCTACGACGACGGGCAGTACTACAGCCCCGACGTCTTCGGTCAGGGCACCGGCGAGGCCGTGCGTCTCGAGGAGTACGACTGGCGGGGCTGATCCCCTGACCAGGCAGTGACGAAAGGGCCCCCAGGTCGCCAGACCTGGGGGCCCTTTCGCGTGCTCACCCTCGCGCTGTGGTCGCCGCCCTCGCGGTCGATGGCGTGGTCGGCTGCCGTACCGCGTGGACGGCGCCAGTGGGCCGCGATCAGCTGGCGAGGCGCTTCATCGTCTCGACGGTCCTCAGGCGGCCGTCGCGGCTGTCGTCGAGGGGCTGCAGCATCAGGGTGGTCACGCCCGCCTCGGCGAATGCGGCGATCCGCTCGGCCACGTAGGACTCCGGTCCGATGAGGGACGCCGACCGCACGAGCTCCTCGGGCACCGCGGCGGCCGCCTCGTCCTTCTTCCCGTCGAGGTAGAGGTCCTGGATCGTCTTCGCCTCGTCGGCGTAGCCGTACCGGACGGCGAGGTCGTTGTAGAAGTTCTTGCCCCGCGCGCCCATGCCGCCGATGTAGAGGGCGAGCGCCGGCCGGACCAGATCGAGCAGGGGCTCCGCGTCGTCCCCGATGGCCACCGGCACCCCCGTGATGACCCGTAGGTCGCCCAGCGCCGGGTCGCGCTTGGCCTTGCCGGCCCTGAGGGACTCGCCCCAGACGGAGGCGGCCTTCTCCGGCACGAAGAAGATCGGCTCCCACGCCTCGGCGATCTCGGCCGCCAGCTCGACGTTCTTGGGACCCAGCGCGGCGAGCATCACCGGGATCCGCTCACGGACCGGCGTGTTGATCAGCTTCAGTGGCTTGCCCAGGCCGGTGCCCTGCTCGGCGGGCAGCGGAACGGTGTACTTCTTCCCCTCGTGGGCCAGCCGCTCGCGGCGCCAGACCTGCCGGCAGATCTCCACGATCTCCCGCGTGCGCTGCAGGGGGGCGTCGTAGGGGAGGCCGTGCCAGCCCTCGATGACCTGCGGCCCCGAGGCGCCCAGGCCGAGGGTGAAGCGTCCGCCGGACACGAAGTCCAGTCCGGCCGCCGTCATCGCGGTGAGGGCCGGCGTCCGGCTGTAGATGGGGAGGATCCCGCTCAGCAGCTCGATGCGCTCGGTGACGGCCGCGAGGTAGCCGAGCTGGCTGACGGCGTCGAAGGTGTACACCTCGGCCACCATCGCCATGTCGAGGCCGGCGGACTCCAGGTCCCGGATCTCGGCCGCCGTCTCCTGGAACCCACCGCTGTAACTGGCCTGGATGCCGATGCGCACGTGCCCTCCTGAGGTCGCAGCGCCGCCGCCGGCGCCGTCCCGCACGCTATCGCTGCGCGGATGTCCGGCCCGAGGCGCCCGAGATTCCCTCGCGCCCCGCGAGCCGCCTGTCCCCGCGCGGCCACTTCCCCAGGTACCGTCGGCCGCGCTGCCGGGGAGCCCCGGGACATCGGTGCGGACAGCGGGAAGACAACCGCGGAGGCACTCGTTGTCCCCGGTGTCGCCCGCCCCGGCGGGTGGCACCTGGCCTGTGGCCGAACGCTCAGGGACCCGCCTTTGACCGGGTTCCGGGGCGCGGGTACTGTGGGCTGCTGTGCCCAGGGTGTCCTGGGCCTGCTCCCGTTCGCGGTGCGTCTGGGTGATCTTGCGATCACCGGGTAACCGCCTCTCGGCCAAGGTCGAGCGGCGGGGGCGCCGAGTCGCGAGGGGCGACGGAGTCCGGTTCGATTTTCATCGGCCGGCCGCCGGCCGGGCAACACGCCCGACCGCGTGGGCCGGATGGTGCTTGGCGGCCGGGTGAGGTCGGGCAGGACCGGCACCGGACAGCACAACCAGCAGAGCGTCACATCGTCAGCACGACCCAGGGCTGGTAGGAGATCAAGGCCACCCATGCCCACGTTCAACCAGCTGGTCCGGAAGGGCCGCGAGGACAAGGTCGAGAAGACCAAGACTCCGGCGTTGAAGGGTTCCCCCCAGCGCCGCGGAGTCTGCACGCGCGTCTACACGACGACTCCGAAGAAGCCGAACTCCGCGCTCCGCAAGGTCGCCCGCGTCCGGCTGACCAGTGGCATCGAGGTGACGGCGTACATCCCGGGCGTCGGCCACAACCTGCAGGAGCACTCGATGGTGCTCGTGCGTGGTGGCCGGGTGAAGGACCTGCCCGGCGTGCGTTACAAGATCATCCGCGGCTCGCTCGACACCCAGGGTGTCCGCGGTCGCAAGCAGGCTCGCAGCCGTTACGGCGCGAAGAAGGAGAAGAGCTAATGCCTCGCAAGGGCCCCGCGCCGAAGCGTCCGCTCGTCGTCGACCCGGTGTACCAGTCGCAGCTGGTCACCCAGCTCTTGAACAAGGTGCTCGTCGACGGCAAGCGCTCGATCGCCGAGGCGATCGTCTACGGCGCCCTCGAGGGTGCCCGCGCCAAGAGCGACACCGACCCGGTCGTCACGCTCAAGCGCGCGCTGGACAACGTGAAGCCCTCCCTCGAGGTCCGCAGTCGCCGTGTCGGTGGTGCGACCTACCAGGTCCCCGTCGAGGTCCGTCCGTCGCGGAGCACCACGCTCGGCCTGCGCTGGCTCATCCAGTACAGCCGCGGCCGCCGCGAGAAGACGATGACCGAGCGCCTGATGAACGAGCTCCTCGACGCGAGCAACGGCCTCGGTGCCGCTGTGAAGCGCCGCGAGGACACCCACAAGATGGCCGAGTCGAACAAGGCCTTCGCGCACTACCGCTGGTGATCAGCACGATTGATCAGCACGAATGCCGGTGACATCCGTTCACCGGCGCCCGCTGCCCGCGGGACGACCGGGCGAACCCCGGCACCCGCACGCGGACCCGAACGAAGAGGAGTAAGTGATGGCCAACGCGGCCCAGCTCGTCAAGACCCGGAACATCGGGATCATGGCGCACATCGACGCCGGCAAGACCACGACGACGGAGCGCATCCTCTTCTACACCGGTATCAACTACAAGATCGGTGAGGTCCACGACGGCGCGGCCACGATG
>JAOPWH010000316.1 GCA_025965795.1 Blastococcus sp. | reverse complement strand
GAATAGCGCACCATGAACTTACGATGCCACAATGCTAAATGAAGAGCAGGCAGCGATAACTTTCTGCGCTGCCAGTGGAGTTACTGGAAACAATTATGAACGAGCAAGCACAACCAGGAGAATACATTGTGTTGGTGACGGGCGCGGCCGGTAATGGCGGTCAGGCCGTTTGTCGCGCGCTGGCGCAAAAGGGGCATCGTTTGCGTATGGCGGATGTGGCGCCACCACCGCCTGATGTACTGGCGTTGGGTGAGTTCGTGCGTTGCGATACGCGCACGGCTGATGATGCGCGGCGCGCTGTGGAAGGGGCACAGGCGGTGGTGCATCTGGCGGCGTGGCATTGTGCGCACCAGCCGCCGGTCAGCGACGCCACCATCTTCGCTGTCAATGTCGATGGCACCTTCAATGTTTTGGAAGCGTGTCGCGCTGCCGGTGTGCGCTCGTTAGTCTTCGCGTCTTCGATGGCATACGGCTGGGGCTCGGTCTACTCCGTTACCAAAGTGATCGGTGAAGAGCTGTGTCGCAGCTTTCACGAAACTACCGGCGCTTCAGTTACGCTGCTGCGCTATCACGCTTTTGTGCCCGATTTTTATCTGGAGTATGGCGCGCGTCTGCTGCGCAATGGCGTTGATCGCCGCGATGTGGCGACGGCGACGCTGGCCGCTCTGGAAGCCGTTGCGCAGCGGCGCGTCAAGCTGTTTCGCACCATCGTGCATACGCAACACGGCATGCCCGCCGAAGTGGTCGGCAACTTCCGCGAACTGGGGCCGGACTGGTGCGAGCAGCAAGTTCCCGGCGCACGCCAACTGCTCGAAAAGTATCGCATCGAGCTGCCGCAAAAAGTCGAGCAGCACGATTTAAGCGAAGCACAACGTGTGCTGGGCTGGACACCGGCGATCGGCTTCCTCGAATTCCTGCGCGACCTGCAACGGCGTGATGCGCGTGGTGAAGATGTCACGCAACTGCATGTGCCCGGCGGCTTGCTGGATTGGTCAACCGACGGCGAGAACGAAGGCGAGAACAAAGGCGCCAAAGTACTTTGAAGGCCACCTGAAGTGGTTTTAAGGCTGAGTGGACTTCATGCGCAGATCGGCGAAAGTCATGAAATTTTGCCAGTCGAACAGCGTGAGGTTGTGGCCGCCTTCGCGCAGATGGTAGCCAATAAAGCCGTTGTGAATGGACATACCAGGTTTGGGCAGCGTGGAAGCGGGTAAGCCTTCGCGATTCCACAGCTTGTAAACCGGCGATGCCGCCACTCCGGCCAAGAATTCGGAAGCGGGATCGGCCCAGGTGTCTTGCGTGGCGCTGGCGATGTAGGCCGGGCGCGGCGCGATGAGGGCGATGAGCTGGTGTTGATCGACCGGCAAAGCGTCTTCGCGGCTGTTGTAGCTCTTGTAGTTTTGTGCGAACCAGTGCGGGAAGTTCTTGTTGATATCGGCGATCGTTTCGCCGCTTTTGCCACGCGCTAACGCCGCGCCGGTCGAGCCCGAATCGTTGCTGATGACGAGGGCAAAGCGAGTATCCTGAGCCCCGGCCCACAGCGCGGTTTTGCCACCGCGCGAATGCCCCACCACTGCGACACGCAGGGCATCGATGTCTTTATCGGTCACCAGATAATCCATGGCGCGACTGGCGCCCCAGGCCCATGCGGCGATGGTGCCCCATGCATCGGCGGCGCGCTGCGGCGGGTCAAAGAGATGGTGAGCGCCGTGCTGCCAGGCGTCTTTGGTATCGGGCGCCACATCGTCCACTTGAAAGGCCGCAGCGGCATAACCGCGTGCCACGATCTGCTCGGCGGGCCAGAACTCGCTTTTGGTTTGCCGTGTCGGATCAATGTTGGATGCCGGACGGTTGCAAATCAGCATAAACGCAGGCGCGGGTGTTGTGCGTCTGTTGGGCACAAACAGCACCAGATTAATGCGACCCTTGCCGCGTTCGCTGTGATACTCAATTGCAATCTGCTTGAGTGTGGCTATTCCGCCCATCGCTTGCGGGTCGGTCTTTTCCAGGCGAAAGCGCAGCGTGTCGGGACGCCCGATTGGTGCGCGGCCATAAACGTGGGTGCGAAACAGTTCGAGCAGCTCTTTGCGACGCGCCGGCCACTCGTTCGCCGTGGTGACTTTGGCACCCGAGCGCATCGTCAGCGCATCCGGCAAGTTGCGCTGCGCCAGCGGTACCGTCTGGGCCGTCGCAGCGGCTTGGTTGAGCGCGGCGAAGGCGGGAAGAAGTGTCGTCATGGCATGGGCTCGTTTCCGGCAAATCGGGTGCAGGAGTTTCATGGTTCTGGTGATGCCTTTTGCGTACCTCTGAATTGGCTTTGACAACGACTGGCAATAACGGTGTGACCAAAGTACTTTAGTGTGAACATAAGTGGATCAAGGCATGAGTTGGTGTCCTGTGCGGCCTTGCCATGCGTCGATGGCGAGCCAGAACAGCATCATGGCGACATCACCGAAAACGAGGCCGAGGAAGAAAGCGTTGAGGCGGCGTGCGGCATCATTGCCGCCAAAGCGCGTGACCACCGTTTTACACGCCCAGGCAATAAACGCCGAGAGCCAGAAAACGTGCATCGGCAGGCTGATGGCCACTGCGTAACCCAGTGGGTGTAGCGGAAACCACAGCATGTGGCTGCGGCACCAGGTCAGTGTCAGAATGGTGGCGATGCCGACACCGATCCAGACTGCAAACGCCGGGCTTGTATCGGTAACGCCCTTGGCCATGGTGCTGACGTTGTTGGGCGCCACGCGTGGCCCTCCGCTGGCCAGCCAGCCGTGCATTGAGAGACCTCCGGTTTCGTAGCCCAGGCGCACATTCATATGCACCGTCATCGCCATGCCGATGATGATGACGGCGAAGATGAGCCACCACAGGGCGCGGCTGTTCAACCCGCGATCGGCGGCTAACTTGAAGCTTTGCACGAACGAAGGCATCATCGAGCCACGAAAATCTTCTACCAACGAAGACTCAATCAGTGTGGCCGGCACCAGACCATGTTGAGG
>JAOPWH010000222.1 GCA_025965795.1 Blastococcus sp. | reverse complement strand
ACGATGCCGAACGGCTCGTACCAGGGTGCGCAGACGACGACGTCCGCCGAACGGATCCAGGCCGACACCTCACTCCGGTCCGCCCGCCCCACCAGGCGCACCCGGTCGGCCAGGCCCAGGGCGGCGGCCTGCCCGCGCACCTCGGCCGCGGACGCGTCGGCCGCCAGCTCGTCCGGGCTGGGGCCGCCGACGACGACGAGCTCGGCGTCCGGCACCAGGGCCAGCGCGGCGAGCACGTCGCCGATGCCCTTCCGCGCCACGAGCCGGCCGATCACGAGCAGCCGCGGCCGATCGCCGCGGGGGGCGGCCGGTCCCTGCGGGGTGAAGGAGTCGGTGTCCACGCCGCACGGGATGACGCTGACCCGGCGCGGATCCACGCCGAGCGCCTCGAGCTCGGCGACCTCGTCGGCGCAGGTGGCGATCACTGCCGCCGCCGACCGGGCGACCGCCGTCTCGACGCGGATCCGCGGCGCGGGACTCGTGTCCGCCGCGCCCTGCCACCGGCGCTTGACGCTGCCGAGGGCGTGGAAGGTCTGCACGACCGGGATCCCGAGGCCTCGGGTCGCGTCGACGCCGGCCTTTCCGCTCATCCAGAAGTGCCCGTGCAGCAGGTCCGGAGGGGCAGCCAGCAGGGCCGAGCGCAGGGAGCTCGCCAGCTCGGCGACGTGCGGCCAGAGCTCGTCCTTCGGCAGGGGCGCGGCGGGCCCGGCGTCCAGGTGCTCGACGACCACGCCCGGCGCGAAGGGCACCCGGACGGGCAGGGTCGGGTCGTCACGACGGGTGTAGACGGTGACCCGGTGGCCGCGGCCGGCCAGGGCGCGGGCGAGCATCGCCACGTGCACGTTCTGCCCGCCGGCGTCCACTCCGCCGAGGGTGGCCAGCGGACTGGCGTGCTCGGACAGCATCGCGACGCGCAGGCACCTCCCGTCCATCAGGCGACCTCCTTCAGCAGGGTGTTCCAATCGGACAGGAACCGGTCCAGGCCGAACCGCTCCAGCGCGGCGGTCCGCGCGACCGCGCCGGCGGCACGAGCGGCATCGGGATCGGCCAGCAGGGTGCGGGCGCCGCTGACCAGGCGCTGGACGTCGGTGGCGAGGACCCCGGCGGCCGGCGGGACGACGGCCGCCGCCTCGGTGGCCGCCAGGACCACGACCGGCATGCCGATCGTCATCGCCTCGACCAGGGACAGGCCCAGCGAGGTCCAGCGGGTCAGGTGCAGGTAGACCCGGCGGCGGGCGAGCTGATCGTGCATGGCCGCCTGCGGCAGGTCCTCGAACTCGGTCACCGGTACGCCGAGTGCCTGCCGCAGACCGGTGACCCGCATCCCGAACACGTCGACGTCGATGCCGCCGCGCGCGAACGGTGCGATCAGGTCGGTGCCCACCGTGCGGCCGCGGGAGACCGGGTCATTGGTGACCACGGCGGCCCGCGGTAGCTCACCGGTCCAGACGGGCCCGGGGTCGACGACGCCGTGCTCGACCACCCGCGTCGGCGCCGCCCCCGAGTCCCACGCCACCCGGTTGAAGTGCGTGACGTGCACCAGCGGGATGTCGGCGCGGTCGGCGAGCAGGTGACGTGAGCCGGCGGGCGTGGGGGGCGTGTCGTGCTCGACATAGACGGCGGGCACGTCGACCCCGGCCGACCGGCCGGTCCAGGCGCGCAGCAGCTCCAGGTCCCGGGGCCGCTGGAGAACCACGACGTCGACGGCTTCCTCCCGCAGCTGCTCCGGAGTGACCTCGACGACCGACTGCGGCCAGTTCCACGTGCGGGCGCGGCCCAGCCCGTCGGGGCTGCGGTCGGTCGAGCCCGGAACCGTCACCGCAGGGACCAGGTACCGGTGCGGACCCTGCACGAATGCGGTGAGCCAGGAGCCGTGCACATGCCAGACGAGGATGTTCATGCGGCGACTCCCACGAGGTCCCGCACAGCCGCGGTGACCTCTTCGGGGTCGACGCCGGCCAGGCACGGATGACCCGGGACGGGGCACAGCCGGGCCCGGCTGCCCGCGCAGGCCGCCGTCTGGTCCCCCAGAACGGTCCGTGCCCGGGTGTGCGGAGCCCAGCGCGTCGCCGGCACGACCGGGGAGAACAGGCTCACCACCGGGGTGCCGACCGCGGCGGCCAGGTGCGCGGGGCCGGTGTTGCCCACCGCGATGGCGTCGGCCCCGGCGATCACCGCGGCCAGCTCGGCGACGTCGAGCCGGCCGCCCAGGTCGAGGGCTGCCGCCCCGGCGACGGCGGCGGTCAGCCGGCATTCCGCGGCGCTGCCGGTGACGACGACCGGGCAGCCCTCGGCGACCAGGCCGCTGACCACCTGTTTCCACCTGTCTGCGGGATAGGCGCGGGCGGGGGCGTCCGCCCCGGGGTGCACCACGACGTAGCGCGCGGGCAGTCCGCCGACGAGCGGCAGTCGTTTTCGCAGTCGCAGGGCACCGTCGTCACCGGGGGGCAGCCGCCAGCCCGCTCCGGTGGCGACGGCCAGCATCCGCACGGGTTCCGGGCCGTCGGGCGGCTCGGGCAGGCGGACGTCGAGCAGGGTGCCCGGGAAGTCGGTGCTGATGGCCGCGATCCACGGCACGCCGGCCAGCCGGAGCACCAGGGCCGTGGGCAGGGCGCTCTGGTGGAACGACGTGAGCACGAGCGCCGCGTCGAACCGGCCGCGCAGCGCCTCGACCAGCGCCGCGACCGCGGCCGGGTCGGTCGGTCGGGCGTCCGGGGAGATCCAGGGCGCGTCGAAGACCAGCACGTCGTCCACCCCGGGCAGCAACCGCGCCGCCTCGGCGCCGCGCGGCCCGGCCAGCACGGTGACCTGGGCGGCTCCCGCGGCGACCGCGCGCACGGCCGGCCCGCAGACGACGACGTCGCCCAGGCTGTCCAGCCGCACCACCAGCACCCGGGAGGCGGCGCCCGGGGCGGTCATCGCGGGGCTCCGAGGAGATGGGCGACGGCGCTACCGAGGTCGCGGCAGACCACCGGCGCGGCGGCGAGCTCGGCGGTCGCGGTCGCGGCTGTGGGCACGAGGACCCCCCGCGCTCCTGCGGCCCTGGCCGCGTCGACGTCGGCACCGATGTCGCCGACCAGGACGCAGGTCTCCGGCCCGACCCCCAGCCGGTCGGCGGCGGCCCGCACCGATCCCGGTGCGGGCTTGCGGCAGTCGCAGCCGTCGTCCGGGGCGTGCGGACACACCGCCCAGACGTCGAAGGCGCCGAAGATCTCGTCGATCCGCGCGTGCACCTCGGCCATCTGCTCGGACGTGAACGCGCCGCGGGCGATACCTGACTGGTTGGTCACCACGCCGATGGGAAGTCCGGCCGCCCGCGCCTCGGCCACGGCCTCCACCGCTCCCGGCACGGGACGCACGAGCGCTGGGTCGCCGTTGTAGGGCACGTCGACCACGAGCGTGCCGTCCCGGTCGAGGAGCAGCGCCTTCAGCGGTGCCGGCTCCGGGGCCGCCGGCCGCGGCGGGGTGCCGCCGAGCAGGGCGCGCAGCCACCACCACACGGCGGCGGTCGGGATGGCGACCGAGGTGGCGATCATGGTCGTCACCTCGGTGCGGGTGCGCGGCCCGGGTGCGATCCGGGCCCAGGCGAACTCCCCCACACCGGCGGCCCAGGTCAGCGCGCCCAGCACGGCCGGCCGCGGTCGCCGTGCGAGCGCACCGCCCACCGCCAGCAACGCGGCGGCGGTGATCAGAACGTGCCGTGGGCGCCGCCCGATCGAGGCGCCGGCCCGGTCGGCCCAGGTGGACCCGTGCAGCCGGCGCATGAGGACGTCGTCGGCGTTCCCGCGCTGCTGCCGCAGGCTGGTCCACCGACCGGTCGGGCGGACCGGATGGGTGGTGCGCCTCCGGCCGACGCCCAGCCGGCGCCCGCTGTCCTGCACGCGGAGGGCCAGGTCGGCGTCCTCGCGGAAGGCGCGCGGGAACCGCTCGTCGAATCCGTCCACCTCGGCCAGCGCGTTCCGGCGATAGGCCATGTCGGCGGTGATCCACCGCGCCCCGGACAGTCCCGCGGTACCGCGCTCCCAGTCGGTCGGCCGCCGCCCTTCCGGGAGCGGGACGTCGATCCGGGCCTGGCTGGCAGCCGCACCCTCCGCGTCCGCCGCCGCCAGGTCCGCCGCCAGCGCGGCACACCAGTCCTCCGGCACCAGGACGTCGTCGTCGAGGAAGGCGATCCAGTCGACGTCAGCCGGAACGGCTCGCCAGCCGGCGTTCCGAGCGGCCGCCGGGCCGCGACCCCCTGCGGCGAGGACCAGCACGTGCCGCGCGATCCCGTCGGGAAGTTCCCGGACGTCCACGACCGGCTCCGCCGCAGGGACCGCCCGGTCGTCGACCACGACGAGCCACTCGGGCCTGGGCCCCTCGGCGGCGGCGAGGGCCTCGAGCAGCGACCGCAGGGAGGGGCGCCCCAGCGACGGGATGACGACCGCGTACCGGAGGTCAGTCACGAGCGGCTCCCGCGAAGGACCACCGCCGATGGACCACGAACGGGCCGATCGCCAGCAGGTCCACGGGACCCGAGCCGAAGCACTCCAGCGCGTCCCGGGGGCTGTCGACCATCGGCCGGCCCGCCGTGTTCAGGCTGGTGTTGACGACGACCGGCAGCCCCGTGCGTCGCTCGAAGGCGGTGAGCATCCGCGCCACCACGGGCTCGTCGGCCGGGTCGACCGACTGGATGCGGGCCGTGCCGTCGACGTGCACCACCGCCGGGATGCGGTCCCTCCACTCCGGGGCCACGTCGTGCACGAACAGCATGTAGGGACTCGGCACCGGGCCCCGGCTGAAGATCTCGCGCGCGCGATCGATCCGCACCATCGGCGCGACCGGCCGGAACTGCTCACGGCCCTTCACGTCGTTGAGCCGCTCCACGTTGCCGGCCGGTCCGGGGTGCGCCAGCAGCGAGCGGTGCCCGAGCGCACGGGGACCGAACTCGCTCCGGCCCTGGAACCAGGCGACGATCGCGTTGTCGGCCAGCGCGGCGGCCACCTCCTCGGCGACGTCGGGGCTGCGCCGGTAGGCGACCCCGGCGGTCTGCAGCACGGACTCGATCTCGTCGTCGGACCAGCCGCGGCCGAGGTCCGCGCCGGGGAACGCCCCGGTCGGCTCCCCACCGGCCCACGACAGTTCCAGCGCTCCGCCGAGTGCGGTGCCGGCGTCCCCGGCGGCCGGCTGCACCCACAGCTCGTCGAAGCCCGACTCCGCCGCGAGCCGTGTGTTGGCCACGCAGTTCAGCGCCACCCCGCCGGCAAGGGCCAGCCGCGTCTCCCCCGTCGTCTCGTGCAGCCAGCGGGCCAGGTCCAGCAGCACCTCCTCGGTGACCAGCTGGACGGCGGCAGCCAGGTCGGCGTGCTCCGCGGTCCACTCCTCCTCGGGCCGGCGCGCCTTCGCGAGAGCCGAGAGGTCGACGCCGGCCGTGACGAATCCGCCGTCGCCGGTGGCGTGCACCGACTTGCGCAGCGCATCGGCGTCGCGGGGCTTGCCGTAGGAGGCCAGCGCCATGACCTTGAACTCGTCGGAGCTGCGCAGGAAGCCCAGATGAGCGGTCGCGTCCTCGTAGAGGAGCCCCAGGGAGTGCGGCAGCTGCTGGGACGCCAGCACCTCCAGCACACCGTTCCGGTACACGCCGGCGAGGTGGCTGTGCCGTTCTCCGCGCCCGTCGAGCACGAGCACCGCGCAACTGCCCTTCCAGGGCGCGGCCAGCGCGGCGGAGGCGGCATGCGCGACGTGGTGCGGAACGAACCGCACCTTGTCCGGGTCCAGCCCGGGCAGCGCCTCCGCGAGGAACCCCGGAGCGTGCTGGGCGTAGGTCAGCCGCAGGTGGTCCCAGGGATCGTGGACGCCGAGCTCGTCGGGAGTCAGATGCAGGGCAGGGTCGTAGGAGTAGGCCACCGCGTCCAGTGCCTCGGCATCGATGCCGCCGGCCGCCAGGCACCAGGCCGCAGCCAGGTCGGGGGTCTCCCACGCGGAGAAGGGCACCGGGCGCTTGCCGTGCTTTCGCCGGCTGAACCGCTCCTCCTCGGCCGCCGCGACCACCCGACCGTTGACGACGAGGGCGGCCGCCGGGTCGTGGAAGAGGGCATTGATGCCGAGCACTCGCACACATACCTCACAGAGCTACGCCGGCCGACCTTGCGCGATCGAGCGGACGCGAACGGCTCAGCACGGTTCTCGACCGGCCGTCATCACGATCATTACCACCCCGGCGACAGTTCGCACATCGGTTCCCGTCCTGTTCGGCGCCGTGCCCGGCTCGCCGGACCCGATGTCCGCCGTTAGCGTCGAGCCCGTCCCGCCGCGATCGAAAGGGGCCGTCGATGTCCACCACCCACCGGCATGCCGTCGTCACCGGCGGCGCGGGCTTCCTCGGCTCACACCTGTGCGAGCGACTGCTCGCCGCCGGCTCGCGCGTGACCTGCATCGACAACCTGTGCACCAGCGACGGCAGCAACGTCGACCACCTGCGCGGCGACCCGGGGTTCACCTTCGTCCGGCACGACGTGAGCGAGCCGTTCGCCACCGCGGAGGACGTCGACCTCGTCCTGCACTTCGCCTCGCCCGCGTCGCCGGCGGACTACCTCCGGCTGCCGGTCGAGACGCTCCGGGTAGGGAGCGTCGGCACCTGGCACGCGCTCGAGGCAGCCCGCCGCACCGGGGCGCGGATGGTGCTCGCCTCGACGTCGGAGACCTACGGCGATCCGCAGGTGCACCCCCAGACGGAGAGCTACTGGGGGCACGTCAATCCGGTGGGCCCGCGCGGCGTCTACGACGAGGCGAAGCGGTTCGGCGAGGCGATCACCACCGCCTACCGGACGGCGCACGGCCTGGACACCGCGATCGTCCGCATCTTCAACACCTACGGGCCGCGCATGCGCCGGGAGGACGGCCGCGCCATCCCGACCTTCATCGCCCAGGCACTGTCCGGCCAGCCGCTGACCGTCGCCGGGAACGGGCGGCAGACCCGCTCGGTCTGCTACGTCGACGACACCGTCAGCGGAATCCTCGCCGTTGCCGGCTCGACGCTCCCCGGTCCGTTCAACGTCGGCTACCCCGAGGAACGCTCCGTGCTCGACATCGCGCGCGCAGTCGCGGCGGCGGCCGGGGTGGACGCGCCGATCGAGTTCATCGACCGCCCCGTCGACGACCCCGGCGTGCGCTGCCCCGACATCACCGCCATCCGGACGCAGCTCGGCTGGGAGCCCGAGGTCAGCTTCGACGATGGTCTCGACCGGACGATCGCCTGGGTCCGGGCGACGCCGCCCGCCGGTCTCGCCGGACAGCGGACAGCCCCGGCCGAGGTCCGGGGCTAGCGGTGACCGATGTCCAGCCGCTGAAAGGCCGCGTCGCCCTGGTCACCGGAGCGGCCAGCGGGCTGGGCCGGGCGACGGGCATCGCCTTGGCCGAGGCAGGCGCCCACGTGGTGCTCGCCGACGTCGACGACGCCGGGAACGACCGGACCCGCGCGATGATCAGCGGTGCGAGCGGTTCCGCCGACGCCGTCCATCTCGACGTCACCGACGACGAGAGCCGGCGAAGCGTCGTGGCGGACCTCTTCGGTCGGCATGGTGACGCCTTCGACGTCCTGGTCAACGTCGCGGGCATCGATCGCCCCGGCTACATCACCGACATCGACCTCACCGACTACCGAATGGTCCAGGCGGTCAACTGCGAGGGGCCGGTCTTCCTCACCAGCGAGTTCCTGAAGCGGGTTCAGCACCTGCCGGAGAGCCGCACCGCCGACGTCGTCCACATCGTCTCTTTGTCGGCGATCACCTCCGGCAGCGGCGCGATCGCCTACAACGGCTCGAAGGCCGGCTTCCGCAACGCCACGGCGTGCATCCAGCGGGAGCTGCGGGAGAAGGCGGTGCGCATGCCCGACGGCACCGAGCGCCCCTTCCCCTGCCGGGTGCAGAGCGTGATCCCAGCGGCCATGGACACGCCGATGATGGCGCAGTGGGGCATCCCCGCGCACCTGATGATGCCGCCGTCGGCCGTCGCGGCCATGGTGCGCGTCCTGCTGCTGCTGCATCCGGCGTGCTTCGTGCCCGAGATGCAGATCGTGCCGCGGCTGGAGCCCAACTTCCCGCGCTGACCGCGCAGCGTCGGTCCCGCGTCTGAGCCACGACGTTCCGTCCGCCAGGTGCCGCCCCGCACAGCTAGGGTTCCGGGCGGGACGACCCGTTCAGGGAGGCCGCGTGCGCGCATACCGGGCCGAGACCGCCTTCGACGGCACGCGCCGGCTACCGGGCGGCGCGCTCGTCCTCGTCGAGAACTCCACGGTCGTGGGTGTCGAGCCGGCTGCCTTCCCGCTCCCCGACGGCTGCCCGGTCACTGATGCCGCCGCGGTGCTGCCCGGCCTCATCGACTCCCACGTCCATCTGTGCGCGGACAGCAGTCCACGAGCGCTGGAGAAGATTCCCGAGCTGCCGGCGGCCGATCTGGTGGAGGTCATCGAGACGGCGGAACAGCAGCATCTGCGCGCCGGCGTCACTGCGGTGCGTGACCTGGGGGACCACTCCTGGGTCGTCGTCGAGCGCGCCGGCCGCCTCGGGAACGGGCCCACCGTCGTCGCCGCCGGACCGCCGCTCACCTCCCGCGGCGGCCACTGCTGGTCGATGGGCGGTGAGGTCCAGGGCGTGGAGCCGCTGCGCCGGGCCGTTCGGGAGCGGGTCGAACGCGGGGCGGGCGTCGTCAAGATCATGGCCAGCGGCGGGGTGATGACACCCGACACCGACCTGCACGCCTGCCAGTTCACGCTGGAGGAGCTGCGGGCCGTCGTCGACGAGGCCCACCGTTCCGGGCTGCCCGTCACGGCCCACGCCCATGGGCTGGCCTCGGTGGAGCGCGCGCTGGATGCCGGCGTCGACGGGATCGAGCACTGCAGCTGCCTCACCGGCGCCGGACCCCAGCTCCCCGACGCACTCGGCGCCCGGCTGGCCGCCGCAGGCACGTACGTCTGTCCCACCGTGGGCCAGCTGCCAGGGATGGACCCACCGCCGCACGTCCAGGCGCGCATGACGGCGGTGGGCGTCGACCTCGACCGGCTCCGCGCGCACGTCGCTGCCCTGCAACGCGCCGGGGTGACCCTGCTCGCCGGCACCGACGCAGGAATCGGGCCGGGCAAGAGGCACGGGGTCCTCCCCTTCGCGGTCGCCGAACTGGTCTCGATCGGGATGCCCGCAGCTGCGGCGCTGTCGGCCGCCACCGGCCTGGCGGCCCGCGCGTGCGGCCTCGACGGACGCACCGGCCGGCTCGCCGTCGGTCTCGACGCCGATCTGCTGATGCTCGACGCCGATCCGCTGACCGACGTCACGGCGCTGCAGCGCCCGCGGGTCGTGGTCTCCCGCGGACGGGAGATCGACCTCGACGGCTAGCCGGCCGGGATCTCCACGGGCGACCGCCCCTTCACCAGCTCTTCGAGCAGTGCCACGTCCACGCCGACCAGTCCGTCCCGCAGGGTGAGCCCAGGAGCGTCCGGCACCTGCTGGAGGCTGGGCACGCCGAGCACGGCCGCGCCCGCCGCCAGTCCCGCCGCGATCCCGACGTCGGAGTCCTCGACGACCACGCAGTCGGCCGGCCGGACCCGCAGCGCCGCCATGGCCTGCAGGTACGGCGCCGGGTCCGGCTTCCGGGCCGGCACCTCGTCCCCGCACACGGTGATGTCGAACGGGTCCCGGCCGAGGTCGGACCGGATCGACCGCAGCACGATGTCCGCGATCCGTCGCGGCGTCGTCGTCACCAGCGCGCAGGCGAGCCCGGCATCACCGACGTCCCGCAGGAGGTCGGCCGCCCCCGGGCACCAGGGGCTGCCGTCCGACAGGAGGTCCGCGGCGCGCTCCTCCACCCACCCGGCGTCGGCCAGGAGCTGACGCTCGCTGCGCGACACCCCGAGATCGGCGTACAGGATCCGCATGGACGTCTGCATGCTGGTGCCGACCGTCTGCGCGCGGGCTTCGTCGGACATCCGGCCGCCGAGCCTGGCGGCGAGCTCGAACATCGCCTCGCCCCAGAACTCCTCGGTCTGCACCAGGGTGCCGTCCATGTCGAACAGCACGGCCCGTAACCGTGCCGACGCGCTCATTCGTCCTCGGTCCGGTAGCCGAGGTTCGGGGAGAGCCACCGCTCCGCCTCGTCCACGGTCCAGCCCTTGCGTCGCGCGTAGTCCTCGACCTGGTCCCGGCCGATGCGGCCGAGCACGAAGTACCGCGACTGCGGGTGCGAGAAGTACAGCCCGCTGACCGCAGCGCCCGGCCACATCGCCATGCTCTCGGTCAGTTCGATGCCGGCGTTGGCCTCGACGTCGAGCAGCTGCCAGATGGTCTGCTTCTCGGTGTGCTCCGGGCATGCGGGGTAGCCCGGAGCCGGGCGGATGCCGGCGTACTTCTCGGCGATGAGCGCCTCGTTGTCGAGGCCCTCGTCGGGCGCATAGGCCCAGAACTCCTTGCGCACCCGCTCGTGCAGCCGCTCGGCGAAGGCCTCGGCCAGGCGGTCCGCCAGTGACTCGAGCAGGATCGCGTTGTAGTCGTCGTTCGCCTTCTTGAACTCCGCGACCCGCTCGGCCGAGCCCAGACCGGCGGTGACCGCGAAGGCACCCACGTAGTCGCGGAGGCCGGTCTCCTTCGGAGCGACGAAGTCGGCCAGCGACTTTCGCGATGACCCGTCCCGGCCCTCGGTCTGCTGGCGGAGCTGGTGCAGGGTCGTCAGGACCGTGCGCCGGGTCTCGTCGGTGTAGACCTCGATGTCGTCACCGGCGACCTGGTTGGCGGGGAACAGGCCGAAGACACCGTTGGCCCGCAGCCAGCCACCCTCCACGACCCGGTCGAGCATCTCCTGGGCGTCCTCGTACAGCCGTCGGGCCGTCTCGCCGCTCACCGGGTGGTGCAGCAGATCGGGGAACCGGCCGCGCATCTCCCAGGCGGAGAAGAACGGCTGCCAGTCGATGTAACGGCGCAGCTCCCCCAGGGGATAGTCGCGCAGCGTCTTCACGAACTGCCGCGCCACGTGATGCACGTGGTCGCAGCTGGGGCCCGCACACACGTCCATCGCCTGCTGGAGCAGCATCCGGGGGCGCGGCGGGTGATAGCCGCTCCAGTCGATCGGCGTCGCGTTGGCGCGTGCGGCGGTGATCGGCAGCATCGTCCGCGTGTCCTGCCGGGCGGCGTGCCGCTCCCGCAACGCCTCGTAGTCGGCCTCGACCTCGGCGAGCAGCTTCGGCCGCTGCTCGTCCGACAGCAGCGCGGCGACCACCGGCACCGACCGCGACGCGTCTTTCACCCAGATCACC
>JAOPWH010000261.1 GCA_025965795.1 Blastococcus sp. | reverse complement strand
TCGTCGAGCACCGGCGACCGGCCCGGCGGGCGCGCTCGGCGAAGGCGGCCGCCGCGGCCCGCTCGGCACCGGGGACGGCGAAGGGGATGAGGTAGGCTCCGGCGAGACAGACCGCGTCGAGCCGGTCTCCCGATCCGACGCCCCACAGCGGGGCGCCCAGGCGCGCGGGCGAGGTGCCCAGCGCCTCGACCCGGCCGGCGAGGACGCACGCGGCCACCGGGTCGGTGGCCAGCAGCCGCGAGACCGCTGGTTCGTCGGCCTCGTCGAGGACGCGGGCCGTGGGCGTTCGCAGCACCGGAGTGTGGCCGAAGGTCAGCGAACGCTGACGACCGGCGGGCCGGAGGGCTCGCCGGCGTCGACGTACGAGCCGGAGGCGGACATAGCGGCAGCGAGTTTTTGAGCCTCCTCGATCAGGGTCTCCACGATCTGCGACTCCGGCACGGTCTTGACGACCTCGCCCTTGACGAAGATCTGCCCCTTGCCGTTGCCCGAGGCCACGCCCAGGTCGGCCTCGCGCGCCTCGCCCGGCCCGTTCACCACGCAGCCCATGACGGCGACCCGCAGCGGCACCTCCATGCCCTCGAGCCCGGCGGTGACCTCGTTGGCGAGCTTGTAGACGTCGACCTGCGCGCGGCCGCACGAGGGGCAGCTGACGATCTCCAGGCCGCGCTGCCTGAGGTTCAGCGACTCGAGGATCTGGTTGCCGACCTTGACCTCCTCGACCGGCGGCGCGGAGAGGGAGACACGGATGGTGTCGCCGATGCCCTGCGAGAGCAGCGCCCCGAAGGCGACCGCGGACTTGATGGTGCCCTGGAAGGCGGGCCCGGCCTCGGTGACGCCGAGGTGCAGCGGATAGTCGCACTGGGCGGCCAGCAGCTCGTACGCGCGCACCATGACCACGGGGTCGTTGTGCTTGACCGAGATCTTGATGTCGCGGAAGTCGTGCTCCTCGAACAGCGAGCACTCCCAGAGTGCGGACTCGACGAGGGCTTCCGGTGTCGCCCTGCCGTACTTGGCGAGCAGCCGCTTGTCCAGGGAGCCGGCGTTGACGCCGATCCGGATCGGCGTCCCGGCGTACTTCGCCGCCCGCGCGATCTCGCCCACCTTGTCGTCGAACTTCTTGATGTTGCCAGGGTTCACGCGCACGGCGGCACAGCCGGCGTCGATTGCGGCGAACACGTACCGCGGCTGGAAGTGGATGTCGGCGATGACCGGGATCTGCGACTTCTTCGCGATGATCGCCAGCGCCTCGGCGTCGTCGGTGTCGGGTACCGCGACCCGCACGATCTGGCAGCCGGACGCGGTCAGCTCGGCGATCTGCTGGAGGGTCGCGTTGATGTCGGCGGTCTTGGTCGTGCACATCGACTGGACGCTGACCGGGAAGTCGCTGCCCACCCCGACACCGCCGACGTCGAGCTGCCGGGTCTTCCGCCGGGGGGCGAGAACGGGTGGGGGTGCAGCCGGCATGCCGAGGCCGACGGGGATCGCCATACCGGCCAGTATCCCCCGCACGCCGGTCGGCGCCGTTGCCCCGGCTGGAACGTCGGCCGTACGAACTCAGCCCAGCGTGATCGGGTTGACGATGTCGGCCACGAGCAGGAGGGCCGACATCGCCAGGAACACCCCGGCGACGACGTAGGCGACCGGCATGAGCCGGGCGATGTCGAAGGGACCGGGGTCCGGCCGTCCCCGCACGCGGGCGACCGTCGACCGCGCCTTCTCGTACAGCGCCCCGGCCACGTGCCCGCCGTCCAGCGGGTAGATCGGCAGCAGGTTGAACAGGAAGAGGACCAGGTTCACGCCGGCCAGCAGGCTGAGCAGGAAGCTGAGCTTCTCCATGCCCGACAGCTTCGGCAGAGCGAACGCCTCACCGGAGATCCGCCCGACGCCGACGACGCCGATCGGACCGTTCGGGTCGCGCTTCTCGCCGAGGAACGCGGCACGGAACAGCTGCGGGATCCGCTGGGGGATCTGCACCAGGCGCTCCACGGAGCTCGCAACCGCGTTGCCGAAGAAGCCGGGCAGGGCGCTGACGTCCTGGCGGGCGAAGCCCGGCAGCGGACTGACACCCAGGTAGCCGGCCGTCGTGGTGGCAGAACTGCCCGCCTCCACGTAGACGGTGTTGGGGATCGGGGTGACGGTGAGGTCGCGGGTCCTCCCGTCGCGTTCGATGGTCAGGTCCAGGGACTTCCCCGGGCTGCTCCGGATCGCCTCCTGCACGGTCGTCCAGCTGTCGAAGGCGGTCGGCTCGAACGCGGCGCCGTCGATCGCGACGATGGTGTCGCCGGGCCGGAGCCCGGCCTTGGCGGCAGGGCTCTCCTCGGCGACCGCGCAGCCGGCCGTACCGGCCTCGCACAGCTGCCCGGTGGCCGTGACCGGCGTGTTGCACGTGGCGCCCTTCTCCGCGCCCGCGGGCAGGACGCACGCGGGCACCGTGCGGATCGTCGTCGTGACGACGCCGGTGCCCACGGCGGTGAGCGTGATGGTGAAGAACAGCACCGCGAGGACCAGGTTGTTGAACGGCCCGGCGAACATGACGATGACCCGCTGCCACCAGGGCTTGGCGTAGAACACGCGGCCGGCGTCACTCGGCAGCACGTCGTTGAGCGACTGACCGCGGACCTCGGCGATGAAGCTGCGCATGCGGGTGGCGCGCTTGCTCTCGCCCTCCTCGGCCGGCGGGATCATGCCGACGATGCGGATGTAGCCGCCGAGCGGGATGGCCTTGAGGCCGTACTCCGTCTCGCCGCGACGCCGGGAGAACACGGTGGGGCCGAACCCGACCATGAACTGGGGCACGCGCATGCCGAACTTGCGGGCCCAGAAGAAGTGGCCGGCCTCGTGGAAGCCGATCGAGAACAGCATGCCGACCGCGAACGCGACGATCCCGAGGACGGTGAGCAGGATCCCGGTCAGTGTCGGCCTCCCGAGATGACGCCCCGGGCGTGCTCCCGGGCCCACTTCTCCGCGGCCAGCACGTCCTCGACGCAGGTGGGTGCGCCGAGGTCCGGCGCGTCGTCGAGGGTACGCGCGACGAGGTCCACGATGCCCCGGAACGACAGCCGACCCGCCACGAACGCGGCGACCGCCTCTTCGTTGGCGGCGTTGTACAGCGCGGGGACCGCCCCCCCGGACTCACCGGCGGCCCGCGCCAGGCGCACCGCGGGGAAGGCGGCGGAGTCCAGCGGCTCGAACTCCCACGTGCTCGCCGTCGTCCAGTCCAGCGCCGGCTGGACGTGCGGCAGCCGGTCCGGCCAGGCCAGCGCGAGCGCGATCGGCAGCCGCATGTCGGGCGGGCTGGCCTGGGCGATCGTCGCGCCGTCGGCGAAGGTGACCATCGAGTGCACGATCGACTGCGGGTGCACGACGACGTCGATGTCGGCATAGGGGACGTCGAAGAGCAGGTGCGCCTCGATGAGCTCCAGGCCCTTGTTCACCAGGGTCGCGGAGTTGATGGTGACGACCGGACCCATCGCCCAGGTGGGATGGGCGAGCGCCTGCTCGACGGTGACGCCGTCGAGCTCGTCGGCGGAACGGCCACGGAACGGGCCCCCGCTGGCGGTGAGCACCAGCCGGGCGACCTCGCCGCGCGCACCGCCGCGCAGGCACTGGGCCAACGCCGAGTGCTCCGAGTCCACCGGCACCAGCTGTCCGGGGGCCGCCGCGGCCGTCACCAGGTCACCGCCGGCGATGAGCGACTCCTTGTTCGCCAACGCGACCGTGCGCCCTGCC
>JAOPWH010000252.1 GCA_025965795.1 Blastococcus sp. | reverse complement strand
AAGTCGGTGCCGGTGTAGTACTCGGTGATGTAGACCATCAGCCCGGTCAGCACGATGCCGACCACCGAGCAGCCCAGCATGCGAATCCGCATCGCCGGGTCGGTCCAGATGATCCAGGTGACGATCGCAAACCCGACCAGCGACAGGCCCGCGGCCCACCACAGCCCGGTGTACAGGGCCGACATGATCTTTTTGCCCGGCTTGGCCTTGACCATCGAGCAGCCGACGATCGAGCCGATGATCGACACCGCGCCCAGCATCAGCGGATACAGGATCGCTTCGCCCCAGGCGCCGCTGACCATCAGGGCGCCCAGCAGCATGGTCGCGATCAGCGTGACCACATAGGTCTCGAACAGGTCGGCGGCCATGCCGGCGCAGTCGCCGACGTTGTCGCCCACGTTGTCGGCGATCACCGCCGGGTTGCGCGGGTCGTCCTCGGGGATGCCGGCCTCGACCTTGCCGACGAGGTCGGCGCCCACGTCCGCCGCCTTGGTGAAGATGCCGCCCCCGACACGCATGAACATCGCGAGGAGGGCGCCGCCGAAGCCGAAGCCTTCCAGGACGATCGGTGCCGTCTCGTCGAAGAGCAGCAGCGCGAGGGCGGCACCGAAGAGGCCCAGGCCGACGGTGATCATGCCGACGACGCCGCCGGTGCGGTACGCGATGCGGAAGGCCGGCCGGTAGCCGCCGGCGTTGGCCGCGGCCGCGACCCGGACGTTGCCGCGGGTGGCCAGCGTCATGCCGATGAAGCCGACCGACGCGGAGAAGAAGGCGCCCAGCAGGAAGAACACCGCCCGCCCGATGCGGGTCTCCCAGCCGCCCTCGGCGACCGGCAGCACCAACAGCAGGATGAAGACGATGACCGCGAAGACGCTCAGTGTGCGGAACTGCCGCTGCAGATAGGCCGCCGCTCCCTCTTGGACGGCCTTCGCGATCTCGCGCATCTTCACCGTTCCCTGGTCAGCGGCCAGAACGGCCCTGGACAGGTAGGCGGCGAACCCGAGGGCAGCCAGGGAGATGACGAGGACGACGGCGACGAGCGCCATGTCCCCGCCGGACAGCGAACTGTCGGGCATGTGTTCCTCCAAGCATCAACAGCCGCCGGGAGGCGGATGTGCTTTCCCGGTCGGCGCAGCTCCCGCTCGCCGCGTGGCGGACCCACGCGCAGCGGAACGCGCGCGAGTGTAAGGGAGGTCACAGGGCGTGCAGACGTCCACGACGTTCTGTTGTACGGATCACATCGTTGGGATTCCCGGTGCCCCTCGGTTGCCCGGAGGTGTGACAGTGGTGCAGTGACGACGCTCCACCCGCCCCGGCCCCTTCCTGTTGCCGGCGCGCTGCCCGGCGGAGAGCTGCTGGCGTCACTCCTGTCCGGCACGGACGTCGAGGAGCAGCCGGTCACCCACGTCCACCACATCCCGGTCCGGGAGAGCAGCACGCTGCCGTGGCCGGAGTGGGTTCCCGCACCGCTGCGGTCGCAGCTCGAGGAGCGCGGCGTCCTCCTGCCCTGGCGTCACCAGGTCGAAGCCGCCCGCCTGGCCCATGACGGCCGGCACGTGGTGGTGGCCACCGGGACCGCGTCGGGGAAGTCGCTGGCCTATCAACTGCCGGCACTCACGCGGCTGGCCGAGGATCCCCGCGCCTGCGTGCTCTACCTGGCCCCGACGAAGGCACTCGCCCGCGACCAGCTGGCCTCGGTCGCGGCACTGGCCGACCCGACCGTGCGCCCGGCCGCCTACGACGGGGACACCCCCGGCGAGGAGCGCGACTGGGTCCGGCGGCACTCGCGCTGGATCGTGACCAACCCCGACATGCTGCACCGCGGCATCCTTCCGGCCCATCAGAAGTGGTCGAGCACCCTGCGGCGGGTGGCCTACGTGGTGGTCGACGAGTGCCACGCGTATCGGGGGGTCTTCGGCTCGCACGTCGGCCACGTGCTTCGCCGGCTGCGGAGGATCTGCCGTCGCTACGGCGCAGAACCGGTGTTCGTGCTCGCCTCGGCCACGGTCGCCGACCCCGCCGCCGCGGCGAGCCGGCTGGTCGGTGCGCCGGTCACCGCGGTGACCGAGGACGGCTCCCCCCGGCCGGGTGCCACGTTCGCGCTGTGGGAGCCGCCCCTCACGGAGCGCACCGGGGAGCACGGTGCCCCCCTGCGCCGCTCCGCCGCCTCGGACGCGGCGACCCTGCTCGCCGATCTGGTCGAGCGGAACGCCCGGACGCTGGCGTTCGTCCGGTCGCGTCGCAGCGCCGAGTCGGTCGCCGACCAGGCGCGCCGGATCCTGCACGACCGGGGCCGGACCGATCTGGTGCGGCGGGTGGACTCCTACCGCGGCGGTTACCTGCCCGAGGAGCGCCGCGAGCTGGAGAGAGCGCTGTCGGCCGGTGACCTGCTGGGCGTGGCGACGACGAACGCCCTGGAACTCGGGATCGACATCGCCGGCCTGGACGCGGTGGTGCTCGCCGGCTATCCCGGGACACTGGCCTCGCTCTGGCAGCAGGCCGGTCGGGCAGGACGTGCCCAGCGCGAGTCCCTGGTCGTCTTCGTCGCCCGGGACGATCCGCTGGACCACTACCTCGCCCACCATCCGCGGGCGGTGTTCGGGCGCCCGATCGAGGCGACGGTCACCGACCCCACCAACCCCTACGTGCTCGGCCCCCAGCTCTGCTGCGCCGCGGCCGAACTCCCCCTGCTGCCGGAGGACCTCGCGGACTTCGGCGGGCCCGCGGCCGAGAAGCGGCTCGGGGAACTCGTCGCCGAGGGATTGCTGCGCAGGCGTCCGGCCGGCTGGTACTGGGCCGGCCGCGGCCGTCCCGACGTCGACATCCGGGGCAGCGGGGGCGAGCCGGTCTCGATCATCGAGGCCGACACCGGCCGGCTGCTGGGCACGGTCGACGGCGGCGCGGCGCATGCGACCGTCCATGACGGAGCGCTCTACGTGCATCGCGGCGAGACGTTCGTCGTGGACGAGTTCGACGTGGACGACGCCTGCGCCGTCGTGCACGCGGACAGCCCCGAGTGGACGACGGTCGCCCGCGACGTCACCGACCTCGGCATCGTGTCGACCGACCGGACCCGGCGACTCGGCGCGGTCTGCGCGCATACCGGGGTGGTCGACGTGACCAACCAGGTCGTGGCGTACCAGCGGCGGCGACTGGGCACCGGGGAGGTGCTGGCGGAGTTCCCGCTGGACCTGCCGGCCCGTCAACTGCGCACCCGCGCCGTCTGGATCACCCTCACCGACCGCGCGGTGGAACGAGCCGAGGTCGACGAGGTCGAGCTCCCCGGTTCGCTGCACGCGGCGGAGCACGCGGCGATCGGCATCCTGCCGCTGCTCGCGACCTGCGACCGCTGGGATCTCGGGGGGCTGTCGACCGCGCTGCATCCGGACACCGGCGCGGCCACGATCTTCGTCTACGACGGCCATCCGGGCGGCGCCGGTTTCAGCGAGCGGGGCTTCGCGGTGCTGCGCCAGTGGCTCCAGGCGACCAGGGCGACCGTCGCCAGCTGCGAGTGCGACAGCGGTTGTCCGTCCTGCGTCCAGTCGCCCAAGTGCGGCAACGGCAACGATCCGCTGGACAAGGCCGGCGCGGTCCGCGTCCTCGATGTCGTCCTGGACGAGCTCGCGGCGGCACCGGAGTCCGACAGCGGCGGGCCGCCCGCCGCTGAGGAGCAGGAGGAGGACCTGGTCTTCTAGCGGCATCAGCAGGACCGCCGCGTCACGTCCGATGCCGGGCGGATCGGAGATCCCTGCTCGTCCGCGGCACGGCTCAGGGTGGGCTCTCCGTCCACGGTCGCCGTCCTGATGCCACTCTGTAGGGACCGGAAACGGCCTTCATCCCCGGGCAAAGGGGTGCGACGCGGGCACGGCCCGCAGACCCGAGCCCTCGACCCATCTCGCGAGGAGCCGTGCGTTGACCGCAACTGCACCGTCCGTCGACCAGATCGTCAACGGCGTTCCCCAGCACCGGCGGCTGGTGACGACCGTCCCCGGCCCACGCTCGCTCGAGCTGCTCGGCCGGCGGGAGGCCACGGTGGCCCGCGGCGTCAGCGTGATGCTGCCGGCCTTCATCGAGCGGGCGGGCGGCGCCGTCCTGGTGGACGTCGACGGCAACCACCTCATCGATCTCGGCTCGGGGATCGCGGTGACCGGGGTCGGGCACGGAGCCCGCCGGGTGGTCGCCGCGGTCGCGGAGCAGGCGGCATCGTTCACGCACACCTGCTTCATGATCAATCCCTACGAGGGGTACGTCGCGGTGGCCGAAGCGCTGGCCCGGCTGACCCCCGGCGACCACGAGAAGCGGTCAGTGCTGCTCTCCTCCGGCGCGGAGGGCATCGAGAACGCGGTGAAGATCGCCCGCTCGTACACGCGACGTTCCGCCGTCGTCGTCTTCGAGCACGGCTATCACGGCCGCACCAACCTGACGATGGCGCTGACCGCGAAGGACATGCCCTACAAGCACGGCTTCGGTCCGTTCGCGCCCGAGGTGTACCGCGCGCCGCTGTCCTACCCGTTCCGCGACGGGCTGACCGGCGAGCAGGCCGTTGCCCGCGCGATCGAGGCCATCGAGGAGCAGGTGGACGTCGACGACGTGGCCGCGATCGTGATCGAGCCGATCCAGGGCGAGGGCGGCTTCATCGTCCCGGCGCCGGGCTTCCTGTCCGGACTGGCGGCCTGGGCGCGTGCCAACGGCGTCGTGTTCGTCGCCGACGAGGTGCAGACGGGCTTCGCGCGGACCGGCGCCATGTTCGCCTCGGAGCACGAGGGCGTCGTTCCCGACCTGATCGTCACGGCCAAGGGCATCGCCGGCGGCATGCCGCTCTCGGCGGTGACCGGCCGGGCCGAGATCATGGACGCTCCGCACGTCGGCGGACTCGGTGGTACCTACGGCGGCAATCCCGTCGCGTGTGCCGCGGCGCTCGCCACCATCGCCACCATCGAGGAGGACGGGCTGGTCGACCGCGCGGCGGCCCTCGGCGCGACGATCACGGCACGGCTGCGCGCCGTGCAGGAGCAGCAGCCGGCCATCGGTGACCTGCGCGGCCGCGGCGCGATGATCGCCGTCGAGCTGGTGCGCCCCGGCACGACCGACCCCGATCCGCTCGCGGCGGTAGCGGTGGCCCGTGCATGCCACGAGCAGGGCGTCGTCGTCCTGACCTGCGGCACGTACGGCAACGTCCTGCGGCTGCTTCCGCCGTTCGTCATCGGCGAGGAGTTGCTGGCCGACGCCCTGGACGTGCTGAGCGCAGCTCTGCTCGCCCTCGGTCGCCCATGACCGAGGCGTCCGCGCCGGTCGCGCTCGTCACCGGCGCCGCGCGCGGCCTCGGCGCCGCGGTGGCGGCCGCCCTGCG
>JAOPWH010000244.1 GCA_025965795.1 Blastococcus sp. | reverse complement strand
ACGTCGTCCTGCTCGAACATCCCGGTCGAGCCGAAGCACATCAGGTAGGCCTTGTACGACAGGGCCTTGAACTCCTCGGGCGCCTCCGCGTCGACGGCGAACCACGAGAGCACCTCGGTCTCGTCCTCGCTGATCGGCTGCCACTGCCGGATGGAGATGAACGGCAGCACGTCGTCGGTGTTGTCGGCCACCTTCGGCCAGTTGTGCACGAACGAGAGGTTCGGGTAGATCGAGGCGGCGCTGATCATGAACCCGTCGTCGCCGATCACCTTGAGCTGGTCCTCGGAGAGGTTCTGCTTCATCCGGTCGACCATCTCCTGCGGGTATCCGACGTACCGCAGCCGCTCGTCCAGGCCGCCGTCGGGCAGCTTGTACGTGGTCCCACCGCCGTTGCCGGCCCAGTAGGTGGCCCCGTCCTTGCGCTTCTCCGCCTTCGGCTCCCGGAACAACCCGATCTCCACGACGGAGGTGTGCGTCTGCGGCGTGTGGTACATGTCGCCGGCGAAGTTCTCTGCGCCGATCTTCCAGTTCGCCTTGACCCGCCAGCGCTGCGGCCCCCGCAACTCGATGCCGCTGGGGCTCTGCTTGGTGTAGTAGTCCAGGTAGAAGCGGAAGTCACCCAGGAAGTCCTCGAGCGGCTGAGCCTGCGGATCCATCGAGATGAAGATCATCCCGTTGTAGGTGCCGAGATTGGGCGCCGGCAGCAGCCGCTGACCCTTGCGCTTGAAGCCGTCCTCCCCGCCGTAGGCGTCCTTGTGGAACGGCAGACCCACGATGCGGCCGTCGTTGCGGTACGACCAGCCGTGGTACGGGCAGCGGAAGTGCGACGCATTGCCCATCTCGGCGCGACATACCTGCATCCCACGGTGCAGGCACATGTTGAAGTGGGCGCGCACGACCCCCTCCTCGTCGCGCGCGACGATGAACGAGTCCTCCAGCACCCGACGGACTACGTAGTCGCCGGCATTCGGGACCTCGGACTCGTGGGCCACGAAGACCCACGCCCGACCGAACACCCTCTCCCGTTCGAGCTCGAACAGTTCGCGGTCGTTGTACAGGTGTGCCGGGATCATCCCGCGACGTACGTCCGCCAACACCTTCGATTGATCGGTCATCGGGCCTTTTCCCCTCGGTCACGCCGCGCGCTTGCTCTTCTGTCTAGCGGACATTCGCTCTGTGCAGTAGAGCGCATGCCCACCCCATGGTCAAGCTCACCCCGGCCCCCCGTCGGGGCTCTGCGCCCGGAAACGCGCGTAGACCAGGACCTCGCGGCCGTGCTGGGTGTCGGCACGCAGGACGGCCATGCCCAGACGTTCCGCGACCGCGCAGGACCCGGTGTTCTCCGGTGCGATCATCGCCGTGATGTACGGGACGTCGAGGTGCTCCAGCCCCCACCGCACCCATGAGCCGCCGGCCTCCGTGGCCAGCCCCTGACCCCATGCGTCCCGGCGCAGCGCCCAGGTGACCTCCACCTCCTCGAACCGCGGCCAGTACTGGAGCCCGCCCCGGCCGACGAAACGACCGCTCGCCACGTTGTGCAAGGCCACTCGCCCATACCCTCGGGAAGCCCACATCTCCTCCGCCTCGAGGCACCGTCGCAGGTGGCCGGCCTCGTCCAGCGGCTTGAGGAAGCGGGTGACCCCGGGATCGGCGTAGAGGTCGACCAGGTCCGCCAGGTAGTCGCGCGTCAGCGGCCGCATCACCAGGCGTGGGGTGACAAGGACGACCTCGTCCGGACTCCTGCCGCTCGGAACGCTCACTGTGCGCTTCCTTCCGGGTGGGCCGTGTACCGGCGAGGCGGTGACGCCCTCACAGCGATGATGCAGTTCCGTCGTCGCCCACGTCACGGCGGAGAGCAGCGGACCCGGCCGGGACAGATCTCGGCCCGGGATCGACGGGCGGGTACGCGCCCGTCAGTTCATGTGCGAGCCGCCGTCCACCACCAGTGTCTGACCGGTGATGTAGGCGGCGAGGTCTGAGCAGAGGAAGGCAACCGCGCCCGTGACGTCCTCCGGCTGTTGCGCGCGCTTGATCGAGCGACGCGCGATCTGTGCCGCGAGCTGTTCATCGGTCGACATCTCCAGGCTCGCATCCGACCAGGTGAACCCCGGTGCGACGGCGTTGACCGTGATGTTGCGGCCGCCCAGTTCGCGAGCCATGGCCTTGGTCATGCCGACGACGGCGGCCTTGGAGGTGACGTAGTGCAGCAGCATCGGAGAGCCACGGAAGGCGATCGCGGAGGCGATGTTGACGATGTGGCCGTGGCCGCTGGCCGCTAGCGCCGGGAGCAGGCGCTTGGAGCAGTTCCACACCCCGGCGACGTTCACCCGCTGGACGCTGTCCCACTCCTGCTCGTCGATGTCCTCCAGTGGCGTGTGCTTGAGCCCGGCGTAGATCGCCGCGTTGTTCACGAGGAAGTGCAGCGGGCCGCCCGCGACGTCGAGGTGCTCGACGAGCGGATCGATGCCGGCAGACGAACCCACGTCGACACGGACCGCCTCGGCTGCGCCACCTCGGCTCCGGATGGTGTCCGCCGTCCGCGTGGCCGTCTCCAGGTCGATGTCGGCCACGATGACGTGGGCGCCCACGTCGGCGAGGAAGGTGGCGATCGCCGCACCGATCCCCCGCCCCCCTCCGGTGACGACACCCGTTCGTCCGGCCAGTCGCAGATCTCCCACGTGCCTACTCCGCCTCTCCGGTGCCGAGGGCCCAGTGCGGCCCCGGGTTCTCCTCGTGCATCGCCATCGCGACCAGCTTCTCCTTGGTGAAGACGTCGACGAGCCCGCGGAAGCTCGAGCCGCCGCTCTTCTGGGCCGCCCGCAACGGCATGTGCGGGTCGCCCAGCCGGCTCGTGCCGATCCAGACAGTGCCTGCCTCGATGCGGTCCGCCACCCGGAACGCGCGCCGGAGATCGGCGGTCCAGATGTTGGCGGCCAGGGCGTGCTGGGAATCGTTGGCGAGCGCCACCGCGTGGTCCTCGTCGGTGAACGGGGTCACGCACAGCACCGGACCGAAGACCTCCTCCTGGAAGATCGCGGCGCCCGGTGGGACATCGGCGAAGATCGTCGGCTCGAAGAAGTACCCGGGCAGACCCGCCACTCGCGCGCCGCCATGGACGAGTCTGGCCTGCTTCTTGCCGCTCTCGACGAGCGCCACCACCTTCTCGAGGCCGCGGCGGGACGCGAGGGGTCCGACGTGTGTGGCGTCGTCCATCGGGTCGCCGACGCGCACCCGGCGCACCAGTTCCACGAGCCGGTCCACCACGTCGTCGTAGACGTCCTGATGCACCAGCGCACGAGTGCCGGCGGTGCAGATCTGGCCGGCATTCGAGCAGACCGACCAGATGATGGCCTCGCACGCGGCGTCCAGATCCGCGTCGGGGAACACCAGTTGGGGTGACTTCCCGCCCAGTTCCAGCGCGGATTTGGCGAAGCGCGCGGCGGCAGCCTTGCCGACATGGCGTCCGGTCGCCGTGCTGCCCGTGAAGGACAGTCCCCCGACGTCCTCGTGGCCGACGAGCGCGGCGCCGGTCGCCGCGGACCCTGTCACCACGTTCAGCAGGCCGGCCGGCAGCCCCGACTGCAAGGCGAGTTCGGCGATGCGCAGGGCCGACAGCGGCGTCAGGTCCGACGGCTTGGCGACGACGGCGTTGCCGGTGCCCAGGGCGACCGCCGCGTGGGCGAGCAACATCCGGCTGGGCACGTTCCCCGGGAGCAGGAGGGCGCAGACCCCCACGGGCTCGGGGCACGTCAGGAAGAGGTGCCCGACCACGTGACTGCGTTCCGAGCGGCGGAACAGCTGCGGGCCCTCGTGCGCCCAGTACTCGATCTGACCGGTGGACTTGACGACATCGCCGACCGCCTCATGCCGGACCCGGCCGACGCAGGCGACATCCAGGGCGGCGATCTCGTCCGCCGAGTCGACCAGCAGGGCCGCCCAGGCGGTCAGGCGCCGGGTCCGCTCGGCGGGATCCAGCGCCCACCACGTGCGCTGGGCCTCGGCGCTGCCCGTCACCGCCGTGTGCACCTGGTCGGCCGTAGCGGCCTGGACGGTGCCGAGCGGAGCCAGTGTCGCGGGGTTCTCCAGGTGCAGCGTCTCCGCGTCCGCGTCCGCCCCGACGTAGGCGCCGTTGATGAACGACGTGTAGATCCTGGAGTCCGGCTCGACGCCGGTCGCCTGCGGCCGCGTCATCACCATGGCCTGCCTCGCGGGCTGCGCTGGTTCACGACTGCTCCGACCCACGCGCGGTGAACGCGGCGGGCAGGCTGGTCAGACCGCGGAGCACATTGTTGATCTTGCGGACCGGTTCGCCGACGGTGATGGCGTCGACCTGGCCGATCAGCGCCTCGAGGACCGCGCGGAGTTCGATCTTGGCGAGGTGCTGGCCGGCGCAGACGTGCAGGCCTGACCCGAAGGTCAGGTGACCGGCCGGGTTGCGGCGGATGTCGAACCGGTCGGGGTCCGGGTACTGGTTCTCGTCGCGGTTCCCGCTGGCGTAGATGACCGCCACTCTCTCCCCGGCCTCGACCGGGACGCCGGCGACCTGCGCACCATGGGCTGCTACCCGGGAGAAGAGCTGCGCCGGGGCCTCGATGCGCAGGACCTCGTTGACCACCGACGGCACCAGCTCAGGGTTCTCGCGGAGCTCACGCCACGCCTCGGGATGCGTGCCCAGCAGGTGGATCATCGCCGCGAGGGCGTTCACCGTGGTGTCCATGCCGGCCGTCAGATAGGCGGAGAGCAGGGGAAGGCAGGACTCCTCCGGGATGAGCCCCCTGTCGGCGGCCTCGTACACGGCGGCACCCATGCTTCCCGGCGCGAGGTGCTCGCGGGTGGCCACGGTGCGGATGTACTCGAACTGCTCGGCGATGTCGGCCAGGCCGGCCGAGGTGCGCTCACCGGGCGGCCCGAAAGCGTTGAAGGCACCGTTGGCCCAGCGCAGCAAATGGCTCCGCTTGTCGACCGGCAGACCGATCAGCTCGCCGACGACCTGGACGGGGAAGACCTCGCCGAAGTCCTTCACCGCATCGAAGGAGTCGCGCCTCGCAGCCTCGGCGACCAGTTCCGACGCGCGCTCGCGGATGAGGTTGTCCACCCCCTTGAGCGCGCGGGGCCCGAGCCGCTCGCCGAGGACCGAGCGGAGCATGTCGTGCCGCGGCTCGTCCGAGGCGATGATGCTGCTCGCCCTGACCTGGTTGAACTCGTCGTTGAACCCGACACCGCTGCCGGAGATGAAGTGCTCGGGGTCGTTCAGCACCGCTCGGACGTCGGCATACCGGGCGACGGCCAGGAACCCGTGCTTCCGGAGCCGCACCACCGGGCCCATGTGGCGCAGCAGTGAGTACGTCGGGTACGGGTCGCGGAGCACCTCGTCGTCGAACAGGTCGACGTCGCATTCCGGAATCGTCAGAGCGGTCACGAGCGAACCTCCTAGGGCCGCGCACACGGCACGTGGGGCAGAGCGGCCCCGCCAGAGGTACACGGGCACCCTGCGCCAGGACGGCCGGCGCAGGAGGGCGCCGCAACCGTGCCGGACCATCCACGGAGCCGCCATCACCGAGAGGGCAGAGACGACTTCCCGTCTGCAGAGCATAGGGCAATACCAGGCTCAGTGAGACTCCAGGCGACCACCCGGTGTGCGGCCACGCGGCGGGCCGGACCTGCTGGCGAGAGCGCGAGTGGATCCGACGGCCCAGTGCGACCGTGAGATCGCCAGGGAGGGCCGCCGTCGTACAGCAGGGGCCGCGGCGGTACCGGCACGGCCCGAGCAGCGCCGCCGCCAGTGCGTCAGCCAGGGGCGAAACCGGCCCCGACGATCATCGGTGCCCGACCGGGCTGGTCGCCGAGGTGCTTCCCGTCGCCACGGGTCCGCGCCGCCGACACCATGCTCGAGAGCAAGGGCTCGTACCGCTCCCGACCCACCATCGCCGTCGGAGCGCCGGCCTCGTGACTCCGCACAGCTCGAGAGCAGGTACGAGGTGCGTCCGCTCGACATGAACCAGAACGCGGTCCGCGCCCTGATACTCGCCACCAACTGAACCCGCGGGGCGCCTCCGCGCCTCGGACGACACGGGAGGGGCACGAAGAGTGCAGTTCTATCTCAACGGCTACAAGACCGGCGATCCGCTCATAGAGGACCCCCACCCGTCCGTCGCGCAGCGGCCCCGGGTCCTTCCCGCGGAGGTCGACGTCCTCATCGTCGGATCCGGTCCCGCCGGTCTCGTCCTGGCGGCTCAGCTGGCCAACTTCCCCGACATCACGACAGTGGTCATCGACCGCCGGAACGGTCCGCTCGAGGTGGGCCAGGCCGACGGAGTCGCCTGCCGCACCGTGGAGATGTTCGAGGCATTCGGTCTGGCCGAGCGGCTGGTCGCCGAGGGCTACTGGGTCAACGAGGTCTCCTTCTGGCGACCGGACCCGGAGGACCGCAGCAAGATCACGCGGACCGGGCGCATCCAGGACGTCGAGGACGGCCTGTCGGAATTCCCGCACGTCATCGTCAACCAGGCGCGCATGCTCGCCTACCTGCGCGACTCCATGGAGCGGTCGGCCAGCAGGTTGCAGCCGTTCTACGGCCTGCACGCCAGCGGGCTCACCGTCGATCCGGGCGGCTCGTCGGACCACCCGGTGACCGTCACCCTGCAGCACCTGGAGGGCTCCGAGGAGAACGGTGCGACCTCGAGGATCCGCGCCAGATACGTCGTCGGCTGCGACGGCGCGCGAAGCGGCGTCCGGACCGCGATCGGCCGGGAGCTGATCGGCGACCCGATGAACCAGTCCTGGGGCGTCATGGACGTCTTGGCGGTCACCGACTTCCCGGACATCCGGCTCAAGTCCGCGATCCTTTCGGCCAACCAGGGCAACCTGCTGATCATCCCCCGGGAGGGCGGGTACCTGGTCCGGCTCTACATCGAACTGGACCAGATCAAGGACCGGGAGATGCTGGAGCGCCGGAGCGTCACGCCGGAGAAGCTGGCCGAGGTGGCCAACCGCGTCCTGCACCCGTACACCCTCGAGGTGAAGGACGTCGGCTGGTGGTCGGTCTACGAGATCGGCCAGCGGCTGTGCGACAAGTTCGACGACGTCTCGGCCGAGGAGACCGGCACGCGCGTCCCCCGCGTCTTCATCGCCGGCGATGCCTGCCACACCCACAGTGCCAAGGCCGGTCAGGGAATGAACGTGTCGATGGCGGACGCCTGGAACCTCGGGTGGAAGCTGGGCGCCGTCCTGCGCGGCAGGGCCCGTCCGGAGTTGCTGGACACCTACTCCGCAGAACGCCAGGTGGTCGCCCGGGAGCTCATCGACTTCGACCGCGAGTTCGCCCGGATGTTCAGCGCCCCGCCGAAGGAATCCCGAGCCGCCGAGGGCAACGGCGTCGACCCGGCGGAGTTCCAGCGGTACTTCGCCGCGCAGGGCCGATTCACTGCCGGGGTCGCGACCAGGTACACCCGGTCGGCGATCACCGGGGACACCGCGTTCCAACGCCTCGCGGAGGGCTTCCCGGTCGGTATGCGCTTCCACTCCGCGCCCGTCGTCCGACTGGCCGATGCCAAGCCGCTCCAGCTCGGGCACGTTGCCCGGGCGGACGGCGCCTGGCGGATCTACGTCTTCGCCGATCGGAGCTCCCCAGCGAGCCCGGACTCCCAGGCCCGGGCGCTGTGCGACTTCCTGGCGTCGGAGAAGTCGCCTCTCGCGCGCTTCACGCCTCCTGGCGCCGACGGGGATTCGGTCATCGACGTCCGTGCGGTCTTCCAGCAGGGGCACCGGGACCTGGCCATCGACGAGCTGCCCTCGCTGCTGCTGCCGAGGAAGGGCAGGTTCGGGCTGGTGGACTACGAGAAGGTCTTCTGCCCTGCCCCCAGGCCCGACGACATCTTCGACCTCCGAGGGATCGACCGCGAAGTGGGCTGCATGGTCGTCGTGCGACCGGACCAGTACGTCGCCCACGTGCTCCCCCTGCACGCGCACCAGGCTCTCAGCGACTTCTACGCAGGGATCTTGCTCGATGCCCAGTAGTCCGGGGCGGCAGACCGCACCGGCATGCTGGGAGCGGCGGGCCCGTGCTCCCGGCTCCGCTGGGCGGCCGGCGCGGCCCGTCCACTACGCAGGCAGACCTGCGCGCGGCGTTCCCGAATGCAGGCGTCGGCTGGGTGACGGGCGCAAGGTGGCCACCAGTGCAGCCGCCGTGCTGGAGATCCTGGACGGGTGACGCTCTCCATGCCTACCAACCACTTCGAGGCCAGCAGTGCCTCGTACCCGCCGACCGCGCGCACGTCGATCCGTGACTCGCGCGGTCGACTGAATCGGGGCGCAAGGAGTCGCCGGCGACCACGGTGACGGGCACCCAGCGGCACCCAGAAGACCCCTCGCCTACGCTTCGTCCCACCATGGCCGGACCCCTGACCCTGTTGCTCGTGCGACACGGGCAGAGCGAGTGGAACGCCGCCGGGTTGATGCAGGGCCAGACGTCGCACCCACCACTGACCGCGCTCGGCCAGGCCCAGGCGGCGACGGCCGCACACGAACTCGCCGCCCTGCGGCCGGGGGCGCTGGTCTCCAGCGACCTGCTTCGCGCGACGCAGACCGCTCGGCACTGCGCCCGCTCCACCGGCTTGCCGTTCACCACCTCCGCGGAGCTGCGCGAACAGGGTTACGGCGTCCTCGAGGGCCGCCCGTCCCGGGAGTTGTGGGACCTCGTGGACTGGACCGACCCGCACTGGGCGGCCGAGGGCGGGGAGAGCCTGGCGCAGCTGCACCGGCGGGTGGCGGTCTACCTCGGGCAGTTGGCCGCGGAGCCACCGGCCGACGTCGTGGCGCTGGTGACCCACGGAGACACGATCCGAGCGGCCCAGGCGGTCGTCGGCGGGCTCGGGCCCGAGGCCATGCCTGCGGTCACCCCGCCCAACGGCTCGGTGACCCGGCTGCAGCTGCTCTCATGAGCCGAATCCTGGTCCTCGGCGGCTCCCGCTCGGGCAAGTCCGCGTACGCCGAGGCGCTGCTGGAGGGACGCCTCGACGTCACATACCTGGCGACGTCCGCCTCCTCCGGTGACGACGCCGAGTGGGCCTCCCGGGTCGCTGCGCACCGCGCCCGCCGGCCGGCGTCGTGGACGACGGTCGAGACGACGGCGCCGTCGGACCTGCTGCGGACGGGCACGCTCCTCGTCGACAGCGTGACCACCTGGGTCGCCGCACTGATGGAGGAGAGCGGCGTCTGGGGCGACG
>JAOPWH010000211.1 GCA_025965795.1 Blastococcus sp. | reverse complement strand
GGGCGAAGGCGCTGGGCGTGGCCGGCGGGGACGGCAGCGTCGCCTCGGCGGCCGCGGTCGCCCTCGAGCACGGCCTTCCGCTCGCCGTGATCGCGGCCGGCACGCTCAACCACTTCGCCCGCGACGTGGGCCTGGCGACCCCCCAGGACACCGCGGACGCCGTCGTCGCCGGGCAAGCGGTGAAGGTCGACGTCGCCGACGTCAACGGGACGCCGTTCCTCAACACCGCGAGCATCGGCGGCTATCCGGAGATGGTGCGCCGGCGCGACCGCATGTCCGGCCGCATGGGCAAGTGGATGGCGCTCACCGTCGCCGCCGCCCAGGTGCTGCGGACCGGGACGCCGGTGTCGATGGTGGTCAACGGCCAGCCGCTGAAGGTGTGGATCCTCTTCATCGGCAACGGCTGCTACACCCCGCGCGGCCTGGCGCCCGCCTGGCGGCCGCGCCTCGAGGACGGCCTCCTCGACGTGCAGTACCTCCGCGCCGACGTGCGGTTCAGCCGCACCCGCGCCGTGCTCGGCGCACTGCTCGGGATCAGCGACCGCGTGTCCGCCTATGCCGAGTTCCAGGCCGAGGAGGTCACGGTGCTCTCCCGGTCCGGTCTCAAGCAGGTGGCCTACGACGGCGAGATGGGCGAGAAGTCGACGGAGTTCCACTTCACCAAGCGCGAACCGCTGACCGTCTACTGCTGCCGCACCGACTGAGCGGACGACGGGCCCGCGCCTTCCGGGGCGTTCCTCGCGCTCCGGGGGTTCTGCAGGAGGCCGGGTCCGCGAGAACCGCCCCTGAAGCGGCAACCGAGGACCGGAGTCAGCCCCGCCCGAACAGGACGAGGCCGATGATCAGCAGCGGCAGGCCCACGAAGAGGAAGAACCCGACGCTGGTGAGTCCCTCGCCGGCGGACTCCTGGGGGCGGTCGGGGCCCATGCCGAGGAAGGCCCACGTGTCGTTGGTGCCGGCGCGGGTCGCCACCGATCCGCCGCTGAGTCCGACGAGGGCGCCGAAGAGCATGAACGAGAACGCCAGCGCGATCCGGTAGCTGTCGCCGGTGATCAGTGTCCACACGGCCGCGCCCGCAGCGGCGCCGGCCGCCGAGGCGCCCAGCGCGAACAGGATCTGCCGCAACGCGCGCTTCATGGCCGCAGGCTATCGACGCCGGACGGCGCTCGGGTGGCAGCGCGCGACGATGCCGCGACCTCTGGCCGGGCGGGCGTCGGTGCAGGTGGCTAGGTTCGACGCAGCGGTTGCCCGGCACATCGCCCGGGCAGTGCACCAACTGCGAGAACCACGAACCGAGACCATCGCGGCACCAGAGGGAAAGAGGTCACCATGTTGGTCCGCCGGATCGCCCGGCCACTGCTCGCCTCGTCGTTCATCTACGGCGGCATCGACACGCTGCGCAACCCGCAGTCCCGGGTCCCCGGGGCCCGGCCGGTCGTCGAGAAGGTGACCGAGCAGGCCGACAAGTCGTTGCCGGTGACGGTGCCCCGGGACGTCGAGCAGTGGGTGAAGATCGACGCCGCCGTCAAGGTCGGCGCCGGGAGCCTGTTCGCGCTCGGCAAGTTCCCGCGGCTCGCGGCGCTCCTGATGGCCGGCAGCATCGTGCCGACCACGCTCGCGGGTCACCGCTTCTGGGAGCACACCGACCCGAAGGAGCGCTTCGGGCAGCTGTCGCACTTCCTGAAGAACCTCGGCCTGCTCGGCGGCCTGCTCATCGCTGCCGTCGACACGGAGGGCAAGCCGTCGGTCGGCTACCGCGCCCGCCGCGCGGCCAAGAAGGCGTCGAACTCCACCGAGAAGAGCATCGCGAAGGCCCAGAAGCGCGCGGCGAAGGCGCAGAAGAAGGCCGAGAAGCGCCTCAAGTAGGCCCGTTCCCCGAAAGAGGCCGGCACTGAGCACCCCAGCACCGGGCACCCCGCTCCCGCCCGCGGCCGCGCTCCGGAGGATCGCCTTCCTCCTGGAGCGCGCCCGCGAGCCCAGCTACCGGGTCAGCGCATTCCGCACCGCCGCGGCGGTGATCGACGGGCTCGGCGACGTCCAGCTCGTCCTGAAGATCGGCACGAACACCCTCAAGGACCTCAAGGGCGTCGGCCCGAAGACCGCGGCGGTGGTCGTCCAGGCGCACAAGGGCCAGGTGCCCGAGTACCTGACGAAACTCGAGGAGAGCCTCGGCGAGCTGGCCCCGCTCGCCGACGACGTCGCCGCGTTCCGGGCGGCCCTGCGCGGTGACCTGCACCTGCACTCCGACTGGTCCGACGGCGGCAGTCCGATCCGCGAGATGGCCGAGGCCGCCATGGCGATCGGTCACGAGTACATGGCGCTGACCGACCACTCCCCCCGGCTGACCGTGGCGAACGGGCTGTCGCCGGAACGGCTCGAGAAGCAGCTCGACGTCGTGGCCGCGCTGAACGACGAGCTGAAGCCGTTCCGCATCCTCACCGGCATCGAGTGCGACATCAACGTCGACGGCAGCCTCGACCAGACCGACGAGCTGCTCGGCCGGCTCGACGTCGTCGTCGCCAGCGTGCACTCCGACCTCCGCGCGGACTCGAAGTCGATGACCGCCCGCATGCTCACCGCGGTCGAGAATCCGCACACCGACGTCCTCGGGCACTGCACCGGCCGGCTCGTGATCGGACGGCGGCAGCGCAACGGCACCCAGAAGCCGCGTCCCGAGAGCCAGTTCGACGCCGAGGCCGTCTTCTCCGCGTGCGTCGAGCACGGGACCGCCGTCGAGATCAACTCCCGGCCCGAGCGGCTCGACCCGCCCAAGCGGCTGCTCAGCCTGGCGGTCGACATCGGCTGCGAGTTCTCGATCGACACCGATGCCCACGCCCCGGGTCAGCTCGACTGGCAGAGCAACGGCTGCGAGCGGGCGGTCGAGTGCGGCGTGCCGGTCGAACGGGTCGTCAACACGTGGCCTGCGGACCAACTTCTGGAGTGGACCGTCACCTGACCCGAAGCGGGTCGCCAGAACCACCGCATACCTGGCGTTGTCCGGCCACGACGGCTACCCGACGGGGAGCTGCCCCGTCTCGGCGAGCTCGTCGGCGATGTCGCGGAGCTTCCGGTTGGTCGTCGACGACGTGCGCACGAGCAGATCGAACGCCTGGTGAGCGGTCAGCCGGTGCCGCTCCATCAGGATGCCCTTCGCCTGCCCGATGACGTCGCGGTGACTCAGACC
>JAOPWH010000193.1 GCA_025965795.1 Blastococcus sp. | reverse complement strand
GGACACAACCGGCCTGACCGACGCGGCGGCACGCGCGGACCTGCCCCTGCAGGTGCTCGACCTCCCCCCGGAACTGCGCGCCCTCTACGACGCCGACCTCCTCCTGATCCGGCCCGACCAGCACGTCGCCTGGCGCGGCACGACCGTTCCCGATCCGGACGCCCTGCTCCGCTCCGTCGTCGGCGCGGCCGACGCCCAGGACGTCGCCGTCGGCGACCACCCCACCTTCGAGGAGATCTCCCGATGACCAGCGCGACCTTTCCCGACGGTTTTCTCTGGGGGGCCGCCACCGCCGCCCACCAGGTCGAGGGCGGCAACGTCAACAACGACCACTGGGAGATGGAGCACGCCCCGCACTCGCCGTTCGCCGCGCCCAGCGGCGACGCCTGC
Source organism: Blastococcus sp. (assembly GCA_025965795.1). Taxonomy (GTDB): domain Bacteria; phylum Actinomycetota; class Actinomycetes; order Mycobacteriales; family Geodermatophilaceae; genus Blastococcus_B. Next base: position 3,061 of record JAOPWH010000193.1, on the reverse strand, counting down.
GACTCCTACCACCGCTGGCGCGAGGACATGGACCTCGTCGCCGGCGCCGGACTCGACACCTACCGGTTCAGCCTCGAGTGGAGCCGGATCGAGCCGGAGGAGGGCGAGTTCTCCCGCGCCGCCCTGGACCACTACCGGCGCATGGTCGACGGCGCCCGCGAGCGGGGCCTGAACCCCCTGGTCACCCTCGTCCACTTCACGATGCCGCGTTGGCTTCTGCACGACGGCGGCTGGACCGGGCCCACGACCGGTGACCGTCTCGCGCGGTTCGTCGAGTTCGCGGCTCCGGCACTGGCCGACGCCGAGTACGTGGCGACGATCAACGAGCCCAACCTGATGGCCGTCCAGCCGGTGATCGGGCAGATGGCCCGCCGCGGTGAGCAGATCAAGGGCCTCCCCGTGCCCGACCAGGACGTCGCGGAGGCGCTGATCGGCCTGCACGGCCGCTGCATGGAGGTACTCCGGAGCGCCGGTTCGCCGCCTGCGGGGATGACGATCGTCGGGCTGGAGTACATCGACGAGGGGCACGGCCAGGAGCGGCTGGAGGCAGCGCGCTCGGCGATGATGGACCAGTTCCTCCAGGCCGCCACGGGCGACGACTTCCTCGGCCTGCAGATCTACACCGCCCAGCGGTTCGGCCCCGATGGGCTCATCGCCCCGCCGGCAGATCAGCAGACCCTCGCCCACGGCATGGAGCGCCGACCCCAGGCCCTCGGCGCCGCGGTCTCCTACGCGGCGGGACTCCTGCCCGACGTGCCGCTGCTGGTCACCGAGAACGGCATCGCCACGGCGGACGACGACGACCGGATCGCCTTCACCGACGAGGCCCTGCGCAGCCTCGCGGCCGCGATCGCCGACGGTGCCGACGTCCGCGGCTACGTGCACTGGAGCCTGCTCGACAACTTCGAGTGGATGCTGGCCTACGGGCCGACCTTCGGGCTCGTCTCCGTCGACCGCGAGACGTTCGCCCGCACACCCAAGCCCAGCCTGGGCTGGCTCGGCGAGGTGGCCCGCCGCAACGGCCTGGCGTAGCCGCGGGAGCGCCGGCCGCCTGGAGCCCGGCCTGTCCCTCGACCGAGCGACCGCCCCTGGAGCAGCCCGTGCAGTGGGGCCCTCAGGGGTGCAGGCTGCTCCAGTGACCGACGATCCAGGCCGCGACGGCGGCGCGACGGCCTCGGCGATCGAGCACGCCGAGTCCCCCGACGTCGCATCGGAACACACGGAGAAGACGCCGCCGCACGGCGCGGCCGGCGGCCTCGTCCTGGCGGCGCTCGGCATCGTCTTCGGTGACATCGGGACCAGCCCGCTCTACGCGCTGCAGACGGTCTTCTCGATCAACGACGGCGCTGTGCGCCCAACGATCGACGACGTCTACGGGGTCATCTCGATGATGTTCTGGTCGATCACCCTGATCGTCTCGGTCAAGTACATCGGCATCCTCATGCGGGCCGACAACGAGGGCGAGGGCGGAGTGATGGCCCTCACTGCGCTGGCCCGGCGGCTGTACTCGGGCCGGACGGCCAGCACCGCGCCGCTGGTCGTCATCGGGGTCCTCGGGCTCTCCCTGTTCTACGGAGACTCCCTGATCACGCCCGCGATCAGCGTGCTGTCCGCGGTCGAAGGGGTGCGGGTGGCCGCGCCGGCCCTCGGGCATGTCGTGGTGCCGGCCGCCGCGGTGATCCTCACCCTGTTGTTCGCCGTCCAGCGCTTCGGCACGGGGCGGGTCGGCGCGCTGTTCGGGCCGATCACGCTGCTGTGGTTCGCCGCGCTGGCCGCCGCCGGCATCGGCGGGATCGTGGCGCACCCCGGCGTCCTGACGGGGCTCTCGCCGACGTACGCGGTCGGCTTCGTGATCGCGCATCCCGGCATCGCGTTCATCGCCATGGGTGCGATCGTGCTCGTCATCACCGGCGCCGAGGCGCTGTACGCCGACATGGGGCACTTCGGGCGGTCGCCGATCCTGCGCGGATGGTTCTTCGTCGTCTTCCCGGCGCTGACGCTGAACTACCTCGGCCAGGCCTCGCTGATCATCCGGCACCCGGACGCCGTCTCCAACCCGTTCTACCTGCTCTTCCCGAGTTGGGCGCAGCTGCCGATGGTCGTGCTGGCCACCGCGGCGACCGTCATCGCCTCCCAGGCGGTGATCTCGGGCGCCTTCTCGCTCTCCCGCCAGGCGGTGCAACTCGGGCTGCTGCCCCCGGTCACCGTGCGGCAGACGTCCGAGCACGAGGGTGGCCAGATCTACCTACCCGGCGTCAACGCCGCGCTGTTCGTGGGCGTCCTGGCCGTCATGCTGACCTTCCGGTCGGCCGAGCGGCTGGCGACGGCCTACGGCGTCTCCGTGACCGGAGCCCTCGTCATCGACACGGTGCTGATGCTGCTGGTCGCCCGCGTGCTCTGGCACTGGCAGCCGTGGAAGCTGGCGCTCGCCGCGGTCGCCTTCGGTGGGGTGGAGCTCACCTTCCTGTCGGCCAACCTCTCGAAGATCCTGCACGGTGGCTGGCTTCCGCTGCTGATCGCGATCCTGGTGTTCACGGTGATGACCACCTGGCGCCGCGGCCGCGAGATCGTGGCGGGCAACCGCCGGAAGCAGGAGGGCTCGCTCCGGGAGTTCGTCCAGGGGCTCTACGAGCGCGACCTCCCACGGGTCCCGGGGACCGCGGTGTTCCCGCACCCGGACAAGGAGACCACCCCGCTCGCGCTCCGCGCGAACGTGCGGCACAACAAGGTGCTCCACGACAGCGTGCTCATCGTGTCGGCGACCGCAGAGGGCGTTCCGCACGTGCCCGTCGACGAGCGGTTCACCGTCGACCCCCTCGGCTTCGAGGACGACCGCATCCAGCACCTCTCGATCCGGTTCGGCTTCTCCGACGACCCCGACATCCCGGGGGCGCTCGAGCAGGCGAGCGCCGCCGACGTGCTCGACGAGGGGCTGGTCGACGTCCACGAGGCGTCCTACTTCCTGTCCCGCGGACCGATCCACCGCACCCGCGCCCCGGGCATGGCCCAGTGGCGCAAGGCACTCTTCCTGACGCTCGCCCGCAACGCGGCCGACCCTGCG
>JAOPWH010000185.1 GCA_025965795.1 Blastococcus sp. | reverse complement strand
GGCTCGTCCCGCAGCCGCCAGTCGCCCTGCTCGCCCACTCCCTGCCAGTACAGCCACATCGAGATCCGCGGGTGGTCGGCGATCCAGGCGGCGTCCTCGCGGATGACCTCGGCGCGCCTGGTCTCCTTCTCCGGGACACGGCGTTCGCCGGGGCCCACCGCGTACTGCCCGTACTCGGTGATCAGCAGCGGAAGGCCCGTCGGCACCATGGTCTGGTACCAGAATCGGAACGAGCCGCTGGTCGTCATCGGCTCGGGGTCGGCGGAGTACCAGTCCAGGGCGGCGAAGTCGGCGTAACCGTCGCCGGGCCACCAGTCCTCCGGGTTGCCGATGAAGTGCCCGGTCTCCTGGGGATCCCACCAGTACGCCATGTAGACCGGACCCCACCGGATCGTCGGGTTGGCCGCCTTGACCACGGTGTAGACGTGACGCTGGAAGGCGACGAACTCCCGCGCGCTCATGTTGTTCTCCGGCTCGTGGAACGAGGTCGCGTAGATCCCCGTCCGCGGCACGCTCTCGGCCCAGGTGGTGATCTGCTTGTCGTACCGCCCGGCCGCCGCGCCCCGGTGATCGCCGCGCGGCGGCTTCCATGACACGAACGAGTTCAGTCCGGCCGCCTCGTCGCCCGCGGCCGCCGACGCCGCGAAGGTACGGGGCAGACCGGAGTCGAAACTGCGCCGCACGGTCAGCGGCCCGAGTGACCGGACCGCCTTCGAGAACAGGGGCAGCTTGTCGCCGTCGCCGCTCTCCAGGGAGTTGACCGTGGCGCCGACCGCGACACAGGTGGCCGCGGCGACGGGCGGGCCCGAGCGGGACAGCTGCGCCTGCGTAGACCCCAGCGTCATCGCGACCGCGGCGAGCATCGCCACGACGGCGCCGCGACTCCGTGGACCACCGACCGTGCGCTGGCTCATTCCCGCCCTTCCCTCGAAGCGGGCTGCCCGCCGAGCACGTACCGATCGACGGTACCCGCCGGAGCGCTCCACCCCGGGGCGTCGAACCGGCGGGTCCGACCCCGAGGGGTGAGGGGACGAGGCGGGGCGGTCCCAGGACGCCCACGAGCCTTTAGGGTCGGCGTCTGACGCCCGGACGCGCGCGGTCCGGACGGATTCGAAGGGGGCTCGGTGGACCTGCAGCTGACGCTCGTCCTCGCGGGCCTCGTGATCGGCGTCGTCGTCGGCATGACCGGCATGGGCGGCGGAGCACTCATGACCCCGGTACTGGTGCTGTTCTTCGGCGTTCCGCCCCTGGCCGCGGTCTCCAGCGACCTCGTCGTCTCCGCGGTCATGAAACCCGTCGGCGGATTCGTGCACCTCCGGCGCGGCACCGTGAACCTGAGACTGGTCGGGCTGCTCTGCCTGGGTTCGGTGCCGAGCGCCTTCTGCGGCGTGCTGGTGTCCCGCGCCCTGGGGTCGGGCACCGGCGTCCAGGAGTGGACGAAGCTCGCCCTCGGCGTCGCGCTCGTCCTCGCGGCCACCGGGCTGATCGTCCGCGCCTACCAGGACCTCGTGGCCCGGGGCCGCCGCGCGGCGGACCGGGCCGCCGGACGCCCCGTCCAGGAGCCGGCCCTCCCGTCGACGACGCCCCTGCCCATGCGACCGGTTCCCACGGTGCTCGTCGGCATCGTGGGGGGACTGGTCGTCGGGATGACGTCGGTCGGTTCGGGCTCGCTCATCATCATCGCGCTGCTCGCGCTCTACCCCTCGTTGAGCTCGCGCTCGCTGGTGGGCACCGACCTCGTGCAGGCCGTTCCGCTGGTCGCCTCCGCAGCACTCGGTCATCTCCTCTTCGGCGACTTCCAGCTCGACCTCACCGCGTCCCTGCTGATCGGCTGCCTGCCGGGGGTCTACCTCGGCGCGCGCCTGTCCTCCCGGGCGCCGGGCGGGCTGGTGCGCCGGGCCCTCGCGCTCGTGCTGCTCGCGTCGGCACTCAAGCTGCTGGGCCTGCCCGACATCGCCATGGTGGGCGTGCTCGCCACCGTGGTCGTGGTCGGGCCGCTGCTGTGGATGACCGCTCGCGCCCGCCACGGCCTACCGCCGCGGGCCCGCATACTCGCCCAGGCCCGGTCGTCCCGACCCCGCCAGCACGACGATCCGCCGGCCGGCGCGGAAAAAACTTCTGCGGCAGTCCCAGGCGCCTCACCAGCCACGACGGGGCACTGAGCCCCGCATACGGGCTCGGGTGGGCACTTCTCGATTTTCACCCGTACGTGTGACGGGGTTAGTGTCCCCGGCGACTCGACCGAGTCGTCCACCCGGGAGCCACCGGGTACTCGACGAGTTGCCGCTTAATCCTGTCGGCGCATCCACCGCGCGCAGGAGCCGGGGACCCACACGTACTCCCGGGGTGAATCGGCAGACATTGCCGTAGGGCCACTTCTTCCCGCCCGAACCCGTCAGCTAACCCGGTCAGCGGATCTGGAAGAAGGAGCACAACTTCCCCATGTCCACGAGTCACTTCCTCGCGCCCAGATCCGGTCGGCCGACATCCCATCGCGCCCCCCGGAGCATGTCCCGACTCCGCGCTGTGACCGTCGGCGTTGCCGCCACGCTGGCCCTCGGGGCCACCGCGGGCGTCGCGCCGTCGGCGTCGGCCCGGACCCCGATGTACTTCGGATCCGTCGCCGGCGGTTACGAGCAGGCCAAGAACGGCACCGGCGAGAACCTGGCCAACCACGCCTACTCGACGTTCAGCAACAGGCCGCCGACCGCACGGATGATCACCGTGCACGCCGGTGGCGCCAGCTGGCGCCAGGTGGCCAACGCGGCACCCGGTTCGGCGCTGTACAACGACATCGTCCGTTGGGCCAACGACATCAAGGCCCGCGGCGGAAACGTCATGGTCGCCTTCAACCACGAGCCCGAGGCCGCTCCCGGCGGTTACCGCGGCACCAGTGCGGAGTTCATCGCCGCCTGGCGTCGCGTCGTCAGCATCTTCAACTCCCAGGGCGCCAACAACGTCGAGTGGACCTGGCAGATGACGGCGTACGCGTTCCGTACCAACGCGAGCGACCCCCGCGCCGCGGCGAAGTGGTACCCGGGCGATGCCTGGGTCGACAACGTCGGTGCCGACGCCTACAACTGGTCCTCCTGCGGCCACGGCAGCGGCAAGTGGAACGAGCTGTCCACCCTCATGGAGCCGGTCATCTCCTTCGCGCGCTCCCACAACAAGGCGGCCTCGATGCCCGAGTTCGCCAGCCACGCCGACGCCCGTCGGAGCCAGTGGATCCGGAACGCCCACCAGTTCTTCCTGAACAACCAGGACATCCTGACTGCGGCGTTCTACTTCAACCGCGGGCCGACAGTGGCGGCCAACGGTGACTGCCGCTGGTCGCTGTCGAGCAACGCCGACTACGACGCCCTGGGTGACATCGCCCGGGACCGGGCGCACTTCACCGTGTGATCGGTGCCGGCCCGGCTCGCACGAGCCGCGCCGGCCGTAGGACTGCGGGCCCCCGACCGGTTGGTCAGGGGCCCGCAGTGCGTCCGGAGCCGGAGTCGGTCAGCCGGCCGGCGTCAGGACGACGGTGAACACGGTCGCCCGGCTGCTCGAGGTCGGAACGGTGGCCGTCAGCCCCCCGACCGACCCGGCCGGGACACCGGCTCCGCTGTCGGCGACGAGGGTCGCCAGGTCCCCTGTCCCGATCCCGTCGAGGCTGGTCCGCACCGTGGCGGCGTCGCCCTGCAGGGTCCAGGCACGGGCAGCGGCCTGCTTGTCCGACCAGACGGACACCACCCAGCTCCCCGCCGCCGCCGTGGCCACCGGGGTGGTGTGGGAGGTGCCGGTGGCATCGGTCGCCCCGGCCACCGACGCCACCGGATCGGTCGCGGAGACGCCCGAGTAGGCGAGCAGCTGCACGGTCGCCTTGGTCTGCTTGCTCAGCGGCACGGTCAGCGTCGAGCCCGCGTCGGCCGCCGTCGCGGTCCGGGACCACAGCTCCGTGGTCATGGTGGTGCCGGACGCCTGACGGCCCTCGGAGGTGAAGCCGGCGGGTGCCGTGCCGACCGCGTCGGAGCTGGTCGACAGCACCAGCAGCAGGGCGTCGCCGGCCTGGACCGAGGCAGGAACCGGAATCGACACCGACGTCACCAGCCGGGCCGACCGCCCGTCCGCGGCACGGAGGCCGATCCCCGTTCCGGCCGGCGGTGCCGTGACGGTCACGGTGCGCTGGGTGGAGGCCGTCGCACCCTGGTCGTCGGTGACCGTCAGGGTCACCAGGCGGGAGCCGTCGCCCGGGAAGGTGTGGTTCACCCTGGCTCCGGTGCCGGTGCTCCCGTCGCCGAAGTTCCACGCGTAGGACGCGATGCTGCCGTCCCGATCGCTGGAGGCGGTCGCGTCGAAGGAGCACAGGAGGCCGGCGCACGAGGATTGGAACGTCGCCGTCGGCGCCTGGTTCGGCCCCCCGGGGCCGAGGAACGTGGCGCGCGACCGCCAGTCGCGCCCACCGGCGGACGACGGGCCGGGCGAGGCCACCGAGACCGCGCCGCTCGGGGCGCCGTTGACAAGTGCGACCCGGCGCAGCTCGCCGTTGCCTCCGGCCCAGTAGAGCGTGCTGCCGGAGACGAACATGCCCGCGGCGTCGGAGAAGCCGGTCGCCGCCGCCTGGTACTCGGTTCCCCCGACGATCCCGCTGTCGACCGAGAAGTCGCGGTAGAACAGCTGAGCGGCGCCGGACCGGGTGTAGTACAGCCGGCCGTCCCGATAGAACATGCCGGTCACCGTGGACAGCTGGCCGTAGAAGGACGGGCGGAGGCCCCGGTAGTAGATCGCCTGGCCGTTGCGCTTGGACCCGGTCGCGACGGTGCTCCAGTACGGGTCGTTGTAGGGGTCGATCGCCGTCGCCGGGCCGTAGGCGGTGCCGTCGAAGGTGCGCCGCCAGAGGTAGTAGAGGCCGCCCGAGCTCGGCGCCCCGTAGAACAGCGTGCTCCCGGCCATGAAGGCGCCCCGGGCGCCGCTCCACGCGACGTCGCCGGCGGGCACGACCTCGTCGGCGCCGGCGGTGGTGCCGGTGTAGAACCGCGCCCGCACGTCGTTGGTGACCGTGTTGCCGCTCGGTCGCCCGGCGAGGAACACGTTGGCCGGAAGGGTTCCGGTGTCCTCCGCCGGCAGCGCCGCCCCGCCGGCGAGCGGGAAGTACGCCAGCCGCTGGCGCAGGTACTGCCGGTTGCCGATGTACTCGGTGTCCATGCCGACGTAGAGGCCGGTGGCGGTCGCGAGCATGGCCTCGGCGCCGATCCCCCGCGGGCTGCGGGCGGCGTTCCACGACAGCGGGATGCCGGTGCGGGGGTCGAGCGCGGCCAGACCCGGGCGCGGCACGGCACCGGGGCCGGCGGAGTCGGCGCCGGACGGGTTGTTCATCCAGCGCTGGTGACCGCCGACGTAGACGGCCGAGCCGGTGACCTCGGTGGAGAACAGGGTGTCGCCGCCGGTGTAGGCGATCCAGCGCGGCTGGACGTCCTGACCGGTGTCGGAGACGTTGAAGCGGCTGGCGGCGTCGCAGAGGGTGCCGGCATAGGGCGAACCGGTGGAGACGACGACGAAGTACGAGCCGTCCGGCGCGAACTCGACGTCGCGGACGTAACTGTCGAACGCCCGCGAGTTGCAGGCCGGCTCGAAGCGCCGGGTGCGCCAGTTCGGGTCCACGACTGCGCCACCGGCCTGCAGCAGCACCATGACGGCCTGGTCGCGGACCTGGCCCTCGGCCTGGCGGAAGTTGCCGATGACCATGAGGCGGGCACCGTCCGGGGACAACGCCATCTTCTCCACGCCCACGCTCGCACGGGCGGTGCCGCGGTCCGGGTAGTTGTGGTTCTGCGCCAGGTCGACGCTCAGGTAGGGGTCGAGGACGCCGGTGGTGGCCGACAGCGTCGCCAGGCCACCGTGGGCCACGCCGCCGACCGTGCTGAACCGGCCGCCCACGATCAGCCGGCCGGCGGTCAGGGCAAGATCCGTCACGGCGCCATCGAGCGGTGGCGAGCGGAACGCGGTCTGCGCGCCGGTGGCGAGGGAGACCTGGACGAGGTTCCGCGACGAGGCACCGTTGAGCTGGGTGAACGTCCCGCCGAGGTAGACGGTGCCGTCCGGACCGGCCAGCACGGTGCGGACGTCGCCGTTCAGTACCGGTGCGAATCCGCGGTCCACCGCGCCCGTGACCGGGTCGAAGGCGAACACCGAGCGCCGGGCGAAGGTGGCCCCGCCGTTGGCGGCCACGTCACGGACCTGGCTGAAGATGCCGGCCACGACGATCCGGTTGCCCACCTCGGCGATGTCGAGGACCTTCTCATCGACCGTCGAGGAGCTGTCGAGGACCTGCGGGGTGCGCGCATCAGGGACCACCGAGACGATGGCGCCGTGCGCGACCCCTGCCTGGGCCGTCCCGGGAGTGATCACGAACGGAGCGAGCAGGGTGGTGAGGACCAGCCCGCAGACCGGCAGCACTCGAGAACGCATGGAAATGGTGACCCTCCGGAGCCGTGGACTCTCCCCCGTCAGCCTTTCGGAGCCCACTGATTGCCACGATGGTCACAGAGCGTGGCGAACGAGTCCATCCGGTCTCGGCCTTCTCGCCCGTCCGAGTGGTGCCAGGACGCCGGATATGCCGCCACGAGGGCGCCCAGTGGTATTCACTCCGTAGGGTCGGCCAAGCGACGCGGCTCGGACCTGCACGTGTGCCTGACAGCAGGAGGGCGCTTATCTGCGACACAAGGGGGAGTGCGGTCAGATGCAGACCGGAACTGCCGCGAACGGCATGCGCCTCGGCGACTACTGGGAGTTGCTGCGTCGTCAGTGGCTGATCGTGCTCGTCTGCCTGGCCCTGGGCATCGGGCTCGCCGTCGCCTACATCCAGCTCGCGCCGCGTGAGTACCGGTCGACGGCGTCGGTGCTGGTGACGGCGACCGATGGGTCCGCGGCGGCCAACACCGACCCGCGCGTGGTGATCAATCTCGACACCGAGGCGCAGCTGGTCACCTCCACGAACACGGTGACCGCCGCGGCCGAGACGCTCGCGATCCCGCCCGACGACCTCGTCGACCGCGTCGGGGTCAGCGTGCCCCCGAACACCGAGATCCTCGACATCACGTTCACCGGAACCACCGCGGCCGAGGCCCAGAAGGGTGCCAAGGCAGTCGCCGACGCCTATCTCGCCCAGCGCAGGGCAACGGCACAGGCGGCGCTCGACGCCGAGAACAAGGCGCTCCAGGAGCGCATCGACTCCGTGAACACCGAACTGGCCGCCGCGCTCAAGACCGCCGCCGGCCAGGCCGAGGGCTCCCCCGAGCGTGCCCGCAGCGACGCCACCGCGGAAACTCTGAGCAACCAGGTGGCCACCTTGATCAGCCAGCAGACCCGGGTCCGCTCAGAGACGGTGACACCCGGGGAGATCGTCACTCAGCCGGCGCTGCCCACCGCCCCCAGCAGTCCCAATCCGCTGGTCGCGCTCGGGGCCGGCGTTCTGCTCGGCCTGGTGGCCGGAGTGGGTCTGGGCGCCCGGCGCCACCGCAGGGACGACGTCATCCGGAGCCCCGAGGACCTGTTCCAGCGGACCCGGGTCCCGGTCGCGACGGTGCTGTCCGATCGGCTGCACGACGGTGCCGTCTCCGTCCTCCAGCCGCTCACGGCCGATGGCCGCGGCTACGCGCGGCTGCGCAACCTCGTGACCACGGGACTCGAGGAGAGCTCCCGACGCGTCGTGCTGGTGGCGGGCGTCCGGCGTGGGGGCGGGCCGGTCGCGGCCAACCTCGCCGCCTCGCTCGCGCGGTCCGGCGAAGAGGTCGTCCTGGTCTGCGCCGACGTGTTCGGCCACACGGCGACCGCCCTCCTGGGCGACCGGCCGTCCGACGGCCTGGCCGAGGTGCTGGACCAGCCGAACAGCGTCGACGGTGCCCTGACCCGCTTCGAGGGCATCCCCAGCCTCCGCATCCTGGGCCCCGGTCGCGACATCGACCGGGCCGACGCACTGCTGCAGACGCGCAGTCCCCGGAAGCTGGTCGACCGTCTGCTCGACTCGGCGTCCTACGTGGTGATCGAGGCGCCGTCCACCACCGACAGCGCCGACGCCCAGACCCTTGCCAACGTTGCCGAGCTCGCCGTTCTCGTCATCGAGTCCGGTCCGACCACGGCCCGCGAGGTCCTGGATGCCTGCGCCCAGCTGGAGTCGGTGGGCACCCCCGTCCTCGGCGGCGTGATCGCCCGGTACGGCCGCGACAGCGACCCCGAGCAGCGCCGGAGCGCGGCTCCGGTAGTGGTCGAGGAGCTGCCGGAGGAGACCGACGCGTCGTCGGCCGGGACCGACACCGAGCCGGACGAGACCGACGCGACCGCAGCGGCCGACACCGTAGCGACACCGGTGGCCGACGGTGCGACCCCGGTGGCCGACGAGACAACCGACGAGCCCGAGCCCGAGGCCGAGGCCGAGGCGCACGGAACCGAGGCGCACGGAACCGAGGCGCCGTCGACGGCGCCGTCGAGCGACCGTCCGCAGGGCCCTGGCACCGCTCCGCTCCGGTCGGTTCCGCCGGGCGCACCCGGAACCCCGCCCGCGAACGGTGCGATACGGCTGCCGCACGTGAACGGGACCAACGGGGCCATCACTCCGCCGGTCACCCGTACCCAGATCATCCCGCCGGGCTCGCGGGGCCCCGCTCCTCGATGAGCCTCATGGGCCCCGCCGCGGCGGTGGGCGTCCGGTCCCCGGCGCCGGCCGCGGTCGCTGCACCGGCCCTGGGGCGTCCCGGCTGGCCGCTGACCGCGCTGCTGGTGCTGTATCCCCTCTGGTGGGCGCTCGGCCTGGGCACCCTGATCGTCTTCCTGCTGGCCCTGCCCATGGCTCTGCAGCTCTGGCGCCGGCGGCCGGTACTCGTCCCCCCGGGCTTCGGCATCTGGCTGCTGTTCCTGCTGTGGGTCGTGGCCAGCACGATCATGCTGCCGGCGAACCCACCGGGGACGCTGCCGGACACCGCGTCCGGCCGGCTCGTCTCGGTGGCCTTCAACCTGGCCGGCTACGTGTCGGCGACGATCATCCTGCTGTACGCGGGCAACCTGACGGAGGAGGAGTTCCCCCGCCGTCGGATGGTCCGCCAGCTGGGCTTCCTGTCCTTGGTCGTGCTCGCGGGAGGCCTGCTCGGCACCTTCGCGGCACGCTTCGAGTTCACCTCGCTGGTCGAGACGCTGTTGCCCAAGCGGGTGGCGGCCGACGTCTTCGTGCGCAGCCTCGTGCACCCGGCCGCGTCGCAGCTGCAGGAGGTCCTCGGCTTCGTCTCGCCGCGGCCGTCGGCGCCGTTCGGCTACACCAACACCTGGGGCAACTGCCTGGCCCTGCTGATCGGCTGGTTCGTCGTCAGCTGGATGCAGGACGGGTCCCGCCGACGGCGGCTGTTCGGTCTGGCCTGCCTGGCCCTCACCGCGATCCCCGTCGTCTACTCGCTCAACCGCGGGCTGTGGCTCGGCCTGGGGCTCGTTGTCGCCTTCATGGCCTTGCGGCTGGCCGCCCGCGGGCACCTGGCCCTGCTCGGGGCACTGCTCGTCGGGCTGCTGGTCGCCGGTGCCGTCATCGCCGCGTCGCCGCTGGCGACGATCATCGAGGGCCGGTTCGACAATCCGAAGAGCAACGCCATCCGGACATTCACCCTGGACCGGACGCTCGAGGTGGTGGCCATCTCGCCGGTGATCGGCTTCGGCGCCCCGCGGGCGGCTCTGGGCAGCGCGAACTCGATCGCGGTCGGGCAGGACAGTGGTTGCCCGCGCTGCGGCAATCCGACGCTCGGGAGCAACGGCCAGCTCTGGCTGCTCCTCATCGCCCAGGGCTTCGGGGGTGCGGCCCTCTACGTCGGCTTCTTCCTTCGATCTCTGTGGGCCTATCGCCGCGATCCGACGCCGATCGGGGACGCCGGCCTGCTGGCGCTGGCGCTCCCGCTGTTCTTCATGTTCGTCTACAACGCCCTGACGATGCCGCTGGTCATCTCCTTCCTGTCCATCGCCCTGTTGTGGCGCAACCAGCAGGCGGGGGTGGGCGTCCCCGAAAGCCAGGAAGCCGTCCAGCCGCACGTGCGGGGACCCGTCGGCCCGGCCGGACTGCCGGGAGCTCTCCGATGACCGACGACCGGTTGGAGCACCTCCAGGACGTCGGCCGGGTGCTCTGGCCCGCGCCGTTGCAGCTGTGCCTCGGCAAGGCCGCCCGTGGTCCGTCCACGGGTCGGGTTCACAGGGAGTACCTGCTGCTGCCCAGCGGTCGTCGTCCCCGGCTCCTGGTCCCCAGCGGACGTCGGGCCGCGGCCGGTGCCCTGCGCGGCTACGGGGTGGGGCGTGGCAGGTCGGCCCGCTGGCAGGCGACGGCGCTGGCGGCCGGCATGGCCAGCGGGCTGGCGCCGCTGCTGCTGCGCGACCGGGTCCGGCTCGTCGACGACCGACGGGACGCACGCATCGGCGACGCGCCCTCCATCGAGGCCCAGCTGAGCGAGGTGCTCGGCACCGAGGTCCTGCTGAGCATGTACCTGGGTGCCCCCCGGGCGAACCGCAAGCCGGTGCTCCAGGTGCTCTCACCGGAGGGCCGCACGCTCGCCTACGTCAAGGTCGGCGTGGATCCCCTCACCTGCCGGCTGGTGCGCGACGAGGCGGCCGCCCTGGTGGCACTCGCCGCGGCCGGTCTGCAGCGGGCAACCGTGCCGTCGGTCCTGCACAGCGGGCAGTGGAACGGCCTGGAGCTGCTCGTCCAGTCGCCCCTGCCGGTGGGCAGCAGCCGGGGGCGGCCGAGCCGGGAGCGCGTCGTCGCAGCCCAGGTGGAGGTCGCCGACATCGGCCGCACCGCCGCCGCTCCGCTGGCCGGCTCGGCCTACTGGACGGCGCTGACCGAGCGGATCTCCACCCTGCCGGAGACGGCGTCGGCACGATCGCTGGCCGAGTTGCGCCTGGGCATCGAGCAGCGGTTCGGCGACGTGGAGCTGGCCCTGGGCGCCTGGCACGGCGACTGGACACCCTGGAACACGGCGCTGGCCGGCGACCGGCTGCTGGTCTGGGACTGGGAACGCTATGCCGGCTCGGTGCCGGCGGGGTTCGACGCGGTGCACTGGGCGCTGCAGACCGACCTGGTCAACCGTCTGGCCGATCCGAGTGAGTCCGCCCGCCGTTCCCTGGCTTCGGCGGCCTCGGTACTGGAACCCTTCGGAGTGACCGGGGAGCAGGCTCGGGCGACCGTGGTCTGCTACTTCGCCGAACTGGCGACCCGCTACCTCGCCGACCGGCAGGTGGAGGCGGGAGCGCGGCTCGGCGATGTGGGCAGTTGGCTGCTCCCGGCGATCGTCACCGCACTCGACGACGACGCGCACGTTCGACTCGGACCACAGGAAAGACGGGGGACGGAATGACTCTCACCGCGAGGTTGCGCCGGTCTCCGGCCGTGAAGCGCGCCGTGCAGACGGTCACCCGTAGCGCGGGACTGGCCACCAGCCGGTGGCGGATGACGCCCGGCTTCCTGATCATCGGCGGACAGCGCTGCGGCACGACGTCCATGTACCGGACGCTGAGCCAGCACCCCGCCGTGCTCAAGGCGGTCCGGCACAAGGGGATCCACTACTTCGACACGGGCTACGACCACACCATGGGCTGGTACCGCGCGCACTTCCCGCTGCAGCGCACCGCGGCCGCCGTGGAGCGTCGGGTGGGGGTGCGCCCGCTGACCTTCGAGTCGAGCCCCTACTACGGCTTCCACCCGCTGGCCGCCGAGCGGATCGCCCGCGACCTCCCGGACATCAAGGTGATCGTCCTGCTCCGCGACCCGGTGGAGCGGGCGTACTCCGCGCATGCGCACGAGCTGGCCCGCGGGTTCGAGGACCAGGACTTCGAGAAGGCGCTCGCGCTGGAGGACAGCCGGCTCGAGGGCGAGGCCGAGCGGCTGATCGCGGATCCGCACTACGTCAGCCACGCCCACCAGCACCAGGGCTACCTGCAGCGGGGTCGCTACGTCGACCACCTGCAGCGGCTGGAGAAGGTTTTCGGCCGCGACCGCATGCACGTCGTCGACAGCCACCGGTTCTTCACCGACCCCGAGCCGGTCTACGACGACGTCCTGGAGTTCCTGGGTCTGCCGCACACCGGATATCCGGTGTTCGAGCAGCACAACGCCCGTCCCCGGTCGCCCATGGCGCCCGAGCTGCGGGAACGCCTCGAGGCGCACTTCGAGCCCTACGACGAGCGACTGGTCGCCTGGCTCGGGCACCCCGTGAGCTGGCGTGCTGCAGCCGGCCGATCGGAACCTCTTCCCACGTGAGCACGACTGCCCCCGGGGCGCCGGCGAAGGTGGCCGGCTCCACCGGCCTGCCCTCGATCGCCCGGGGCGGCGCGCTGAACCTGGCCGGCGCCGGTATCTCCGCGAGGGCGGGACTGCTGCTCGTCGTCGTCGTCACGCGCGCGCTGCCGAAGTCCGAGGCCGGCATGTTCTTCGCCCTGACCTCGGTGTTCCTCCTCGCCGAGATGGTGGCGCGGCTGGGCACCGGCACGGGCCTGGTCTACTTCATCGCCCGGCTGCGTGCGCTGGGCCGTACCGACCGGATCCGCGCCTTCCAGCGGGTCGCGCTCACGCCCGTGGTCCTACTGTCGCTGCTCACCAGCGGAGCCCTCGTCCTCTGGTCGACCGAGATCGCGCGGCTGCTCGGCGGGCCGACCGGCCGGACCGGCACCGCCGTCGTCGTCCTCGCCGTGCTCCTGCCCGTCACGACTCTCTCGGACACGCTCCTGGCGGCCACCCGCGGCCACGCCACGATGCTGCCCACGGTCGTCCTCGACCGGATCGGCCGGCCGCTGCTGCAGCTGGGACTGGTCGCCGTCGCCGTGACCGGGACGTCGACGGCGCTGCTGGCCGGCGCCTGGGCGCTGCCCTGGGCGGTGTCGGCGGGCATCGCGTGGTGGTGGCTGGTCCGGCTCGGGCAGCAGCTGCACGCCGGACGGCACAGCGCGGCGGCGCAGCCCCCCGACGTCGACCGCGACGAGCCCGCCGCCCCCTGGCGGGAGTTCTGGGCATTCACCGGGCCGCGTGCGGTCAACAGCCTGGCGCAGCTGGCGCTGCAGCGTCTGGACATCATCCTGGTGACGGTGCTGATCGGCCCGGCCCAGGCCGCCGTCTACACGGCGGCCACCCGTTTCCTGGTCGTCGGGCAGCTCACGAGCACCGCGATCGCCACCGCGGCCCAGCCGCGACTGGCCGAGCAGCTCGCCGTCGGGGACCGGGCGTCGGCCAAGGCCGTCTACCAGGCGGCCACGGCCTGGATCGTGCTGCTGAACTGGCCGCTCTACCTGCTGTGCGCCGTCTTCGCCGACGTCGTCCTGGCGGTGTTCGGCGACGGGTACGACGCCGGCCGGCCGGTGGTGCTGATCCTGGCCGGCGCGATGCTGTTCGCCAGCGCGTGCGGCATGGTCGACATGCTGCTGAACATGGCCGGCCGCACCTCGTGGACGCTGGCCAACTCGGTCCTCGCCCTGGCCGGGATGGTGTGCGTCGACCTGCTGCTGATCCCGCGGATGGGCATCCTCGGCGCCGGCATCGGCTGGGC
>JAOPWH010000133.1 GCA_025965795.1 Blastococcus sp. | reverse complement strand
CGCTCTCAGTGCCCTTGCCACTGATGAGCGTGCGGATGTAGACGATCCGCTCGCCCTTCTTGCCCGAGATCCGCGCCCAGTCGTCGGGGTTGGTGGTGTTGGGCAGGTCCTCGTTCTCCTTGAACTCGTCGAGGCAGGCCGCCATCAGGTGGCTGACCCGCAGGCCGCCGACACCGGTCTCGAGCTGCTCCTTGATCGCCATCTTCTTGGCCCGGTCGACGATGTTCTGCAGCATCGCGCCGGAGTTGAAGTCCTTGAAGTACAGGACCTCCTTGTCACCGTTGGCGTAGGTGACCTCGAGGAAGCGGTTCTCCTCGCTCTCGGTGTACATGCGCTCGACGGTGCGCTGGATCATCCCGTTGATCGTCTCTTCACGGCTGCCGCCGTGCTCGGCGAGGTCGTCGGGGTTGATCGGCAGCGACGTCGTCAGGTACTTGGTGAAGATGTCCCGCGCGGCCTCGGCGTCCGGACGCTCGATCTTGATCTTCACGTCGAGGCGGCCCGGCCGCAGGATCGCGGGGTCGATCATGTCCTCGCGGTTGGAGGCGCCGATCACGATGACGTTCTCCAGGCCCTCGACGCCGTCGATCTCGCTGAGCAGCTGGGGAACGATGGTCGACTCGACGTCGGAGGAGACACCGGATCCGCTGGTGCGGAAGATCGAGTCCATCTCGTCGAAGAACACGATGACCGGCGTGCCCTCGCTGGCCTTCTCCCGCGCCCGCTGGAACACCAGGCGGATGTGCCGCTCGGTCTCGCCGACGTACTTGTTGAGCAGCTCGGGGCCCTTGATGTTGAGGAAGAAGGACTTCCCCTGGCTCTTGTCGTCGTCCCCGTTGAGTGCCGCGACCTTCTTGGCCAGCGAGTTCGCCACCGCCTTCGCGATCAGCGTCTTCCCGCAGCCGGGCGGGCCGTACAGGAGGATGCCCTTGGGCGGCCGCAGCTCGTACTCGCGGAACAGGTCGGCGTGCAGGAACGGCAGCTCGACGGCGTCCCGGATCTGCTCGATCTGACGGGACAGGCCACCGATGTCGCTGTAGTCGATGTCGGGGACCTCTTCGAGGACGAGCTCCTCGACCTCGCTCTTCGGAATGCGTTCGTAGACGTAGCCCGACCGCGACTCGAGCAGCAGCGAGTCGCCGACCCGCAGTGGTTGGCCGGTCAGCGAGTCGGCGAGGAAGACCACGCGCTCCTCGTCGGTGTGCCCGATGACCAGGGCCCGCGGGGTGACGCCGTCGATCGGCTCGAGCAGCTCCTTGAGCATGACGACGTCGCCGGAGCGCTCGAACCCACGCGCCTCGACGACGTTCATGGCCTCGTTGAGCATGACCTCCTGGCCGGTCCGCAGCTCCTCGCCCTCGACGTTCGGCGACAGTGAGACACGCAGCTTGCGACCACCGGTGAACACGTCGACCGTGCCGTCGTCGTGCCGGGTGAGGAAGACGCCGTAGCCCGATGGCGGCTGACCGAGCCGGTCGACCTCTTCCTTGAGCGTGACGAGCTGCTCACGGGCCTCGCGCAGGGTGCCGGCGAGCTTGTCGTTGCGCTCGGAGAGGAACGCCGCGCGCCCCTCGGCCTCGCTGATCCGTTCTTCGAGCGCGCGCACCTGGCGCGGGCTGTCGGCCACCTTGCGGCGGAGGAGACCGATCTCCTCCTCGAGGTAGGAGATCTGGCTGATCAGGGCCGCGACGTCACGCTCACGCCGCGATTGCACCTCGTCAGGACCGTTGTCGGAGCCGGGGCCCATCGCGCACCTCCACACACATCGGGGGAGCCAGGACGCAAATCTATACACGCGTTCGGACAGTTCGCCGCGACCGCGCGGCGCGGCGGACCGGTCAGTCCCACCGGCACCAACGCTCCCGCCGTGACCCCGTCCGGAGGCTCGTCCCGACCCTGTCGAGGGTGAGTGGGACGGGGTCCGTGCTCAGTGCTTGTGCGCGCGGCGCTGCCGGAGGGGAGCCTCGGTGCCCTCGGCGAGCCTCCGGGCGGTGACCAGGAACGCGGTGTGGGCCACCATCCGGTGCTCGGGCCGCACCGCGAGGCCAACGGCGTGCCACGGTCGCAGCAGCGATTCCCAGGCGTGCGGCTCGGTCCAGAACCCCTGCGCCCGCAGCGCCTCGACGTAGGTGGACAGCTGGGTCACGGTCGCGACGTACCCGATGAGGACGCCACCCGGACGAAGAGCGGCGGCCACTGTGGGCAGGACGGCCCACGGCTCGAGCATGTCGAGGACGACACGGTCCACGACCTCCTCCGCCGGGTGATCGGCCAGGTCGCCGAGCCGCAGCGACCAGTTGGCCGGGTCCTCGCCGAAGAACGCTCCCACGTTGGCGCGGGCGACGTCGGCGAAGTCCTCGCGTCGCTCGTAGCTGGTCAGCGCTCCCCCGGAGCCGACGGCACGCAGCAGCGAGCAGGTCAGCGCGCCCGACCCGGCCCCCGCCTCCAGCACCCGCATCCCCGGGCCGATGTCCCCGAACCCGACGATCTGGGCGGCGTCCTTCGGATAGATCACCTGCGCGCCCCGGGGCATCGACAGCACGAAGTCGGCCAGCAGTGGGCGGAACGCGAGGTAGCCGGTGTTGGCGGTCGAATGGACGACGGATCCCTCGGGCGCACCGATCAGGGCGTCGTGCTCGATGGCACCCCGGTGCGTGTGGAACTGCTTGCCCGGCTCCAGGACGACGGTGTGCAGCCGGCCCTTGGGGTCGGTGAGCTGCACCCGATCGCCGACCACGAACGCGCCCGGCACGGGCTCGCGCGGCTCGTCGGGGGCCGGTACCGGCTCGGGAAGGACGGTCTCGGCCGGCTCCTGCTGCGTATCCACGAGTGGCCAGCGTACGGACGTGCCCGATGTGACCTGTGGGGCCGACGCGGCGCGGCACTCGGAACTGTCGGAGGTGCCACCTAGCCTCGGACCCATGACGGCGACCCTCGGCATCGAACCGGTGACAGAGACCGTGCCCGGGCCCGCGCCCGACGACGCACAGGCGCCCCGTCGGCCCTCGCTGTCGCCGAGCCGCGCGGCCGACTTCAAGACCTGCCCCCTGCTGTACCGGTTCCGCACCATCGACCGTCTGCCCGAGCGCAAGAGCCTCGCCGCGGTGCGCGGCACGCTCGTCCACTCGGTGCTGGAGCGGCTCTACGACCTCCCGGCCGCCCAGCGGACGGTCGAGGCGGCTCAGGATCTGCTCGCGCCGGCCTGGGCCGAGCTGCGCGAGGAGCCGGGCGTCGCCGATCTGTTCGCCGTCGCCCAGGACGACGGCGCCGAGACCGACGCGAACGCTCCCGAGTCGGTCGACGCCTGGCTCGCGTCGGCCGGGAAACTCGTCGACAAGTACTTCACCCTCGAGGACCCGACGCGCATCCAGCCCGACGGGCGGGAGGAACTGGTCGAGGTCACCCTCCCCGACGGCCTGCTGTTGCGCGGCTTCGTCGACCGGCTGGACGTCGCCCCGAGTGGTGCTCTGCGGGTGGTCGACTACAAGACCGGAGCGGTGCCGCGCGAGGCGTTCGAGGGCAAGGCGCTGTTCCAGATGAAGTTCTACGCACTGGTCCTGTGGCGCACCCGGGGCGTCGTCGCCGCCCAGCTCAAACTGCTCTACCTCAAGGACGGCGACGCCCTCACCTACGCCCCGGACGAGGAGGAGCTCGTCCGGTTCGAGCGCACGCTCCAGGCGATCTGGGCCGCGATCGAGCGCGCCGTGGCGACCGGTGACTTCCGGCCCAACAAGACGCGCCTGTGCGACTGGTGCGACCACCAGGCCCTCTGCCCGGCCTGGGGTGGCACTCCCCCGCCGTTCCCCGCCGAGGCCGCGGCTGCCGCGGGTTGGCAGACCGTGCTGCCCGTCGTCGAAACGGACTGAGGCGGCAGCCCGGCCGTCCACCTCGAGGCGAACGGCGGGCGGACGACGGTGAGCCGTTGCCCGAGATCGTCGCTGATGGCGCTCACCTGACGCCTCCCGCCGTCGCCGCCCCGTCCGCCGCCGCAGCCCCCCGCACGGCGCGGGGCACCGCCGCCAGGACGTCGTCGGCCGAGATCCGCAGCAGCACCGGATCGGGTGCGCTCCCGTGCGGGTCGCCGCGATAGGACGGGTCAGGTGCCGGCCAGAGCGTCTGGTGCCGGGCACGGTCGGGCGGCCCCCAGAGAGCCGGGGAGAGGGGCCCGAACAGCACCACGGAGGGGGTGCCGAACGCCGACGCGACGTGCGCCAGGCCGGTGTCCCCGGAGACGACGAGGACGGCGGCGGCCACCAGGCCGAAGAGCCGCTCGACCTCGAGCTGGGTCGCCGTCTCCGCACCGACGGGGTCCGCGACGGCGTCGACGATCGACTGCTCTGCGGGCGTACCCGTGACGACGAGCCGGTGGCCGCCGGCAGCCAGCGCGCCCGCGACCGCGACCCAGCGCTCTACCGGCCACCGTCGGGACCCGGCCGCCGCCCCGGGGTGCAGCACGGTCGCCCCGGGCATGACGGGGGCCGGCGGCGGCAGTATCGACCACACGGGGGGCGGCTCCTCCACGCCGGGCAGGTGCTCACGGAGCAGCCGGCACCAGCGGTCCACCTCGTGCTCGTCGTCGTCCCAGAGCGAGATCTCGACCCCGGGCGGAACGTCGTCGCCGGGCCGGACGAACCCCACCAGCCGACGTGGGCGCAGGGCCCGCAACGGCTCGCGCGAGGGCTCGCGATTGCCGTGCAGATCGACGGCGAGGTCGGGTTGCACCGGTGCGCCGTCGAGCGATCCCAGTCCCGCCGTGGGCAGCACGTCGTCGAGCAGCCCGGCCCCCAGCAGCAGATCGGAGTAGGCACCTGGAACCGCACCGACGATCCGGTGTTCCGGCAGCGCCCGGCGCAGCAGCACCAGAGCGGGCAGGCCGGTGAGCATGTCCCCCAGCCCGATGGCACGCAGGACGACGGCGGTCGGCCGGCTCACGACCCGGCGATCGCACGCTCGGCCAGCCGGGTGGTGGAACGCCCGTCGAGGAAGGGCACCGTGACCACGCGCCCACCCCAGCCGGCCAGCACGGCCGCCTCGGGCACCTCGACACCCGAGTAGTCGCCGCCCTTGACCCACAGCTGCGGGCGCAGGGTGCGCAGCACCTGCTCGGGGGTGTCCTCGTCGAACACGACGACGTCGTCCACGGACGCCAGGGCCCGCAGGATCCGCACCCGGTCCTCCACCGGCTGCAGCGGCCGGCCGGGGCCCTTGAGCCGGGCGACCGACGCGTCGGAGTTCACGCACACCACGAGCCTGTCCCCGAGCGCCCGGGCGGCCTCCAGCGTGGCGACGTGGCCGGCGTGCAGCAGATCGAAGCAGCCGCCCGTGGCCACCAGCACGCCCGTGCCCTCGCTGCGGGGCACCGGCGACGCCGCGACGAACTCCGAGGCAGCGGCCA
>JAOPWH010000087.1 GCA_025965795.1 Blastococcus sp. | reverse complement strand
CACGGCTGCGCTCCAGCATCCGCAGCATCAGGTAGCGCGCCCGCCCCTGTCCTTCGTTCCCGACGACGGCGTCGAGCGAGTCCAGCCACTACTGGGTCTCGTCCGGATCGGTGTCGATGAGTTGACTCGGCATCCCGTTGGTGATGACCGCTCGGGGGGCGCCGGACTCCTGGACGGGATCGCCGTCCTGCTGCTGCGGTGCGCTCATGCCCCCATCGTCTCCCGATTCCCTCCCCGGAGTCACGCGGCACGTCCATCTCGCGGGACGAAGCTCTGCCGACGGCCTTCCCGTGGTGGGTTCGGGCGCCGTTCCGACACAGGCTTGCGCCAGCCGTGCCATGCCCTACGCTTCCGCCAGGCGTGGCCCGGTGGAACGGGCTTCGCACCGACTCCTGGCCGCGACGGCCGGGCGATGGGTTCGGCTCGAGAACGAGAGGGGTGACATGACCGGGGTGCGGGTGACCTCCCCGCTGGTCGTGATCGCCCTGGGCAGCCGTCCCGGAGCCGTCCGTGCGTCGTTCCCCGGACACCTGGGCGACCGCCCGTGAGGTGTCCTCGCGCATTCGGCGTCCCGACAGGGCACCATCCACCCCACGATCGATCAGCAGCAGGTGCACCCATGGAGGATCAGCAGGAATGAGCGTCGACAGCGCCGGCATGGCGGCCCGGCTGGGCATCAAGCCGGGCATGGTCGTGCAGGAGCTCGGCTGGGACGAGGACGTCGACGAGGACCTGCGTGACTCGGCGATCGAGATCTCCGGTGGCGAGATGGTCGACGAGGACACCGACGAGGTGGCCGACGTCGTCCTGCTGTGGTGGCGCGAGGACGACGGCGACCTCGTCGACGCCCTCGTCGACGCGATCGCCTCGCTGGCCGACGACGGCGTCGTGTGGCTGCTGGTGCCGAAGTCCGGGCGACCGGGGCACGTGGAGCCCGGTGACGTCACCGAAGCCGCACCCACCGCCGGTCTCGCGCAGACCAGCAGCATCTCCGCGGCCAAGGACTGGTCGGGCATCCGTCTGGTGACCCCGAAGACGGCCCGCACCCGCCGCTGAGGGACGATCGGGGGCATGAGCCTCTCCGTCGGCGACGTCGCCCCCGACTTCAGCCTTCCCGACCAGGACAAGCAGGTCGTCTCCCTCGCGGAGCTGCGGGGCGCCCCCGCGCTGCTGGTCTTCTATCCGTTCGCCTTCTCCGGCCTGTGCACCGGTGAGCTCTGCCAGCTGCGCGACGAGCTGGCGGTCTACACCGATGCCGGCGTGAACGTGGTGGCGATCAGCACCGACCCGACGTTCACCCTCAAGGCCTTCCGCGACAAGGAGGGCTTCGAGTTCCCGCTGCTCTCCGACTTCTGGCCGCACGGCGCGGCGGCCCAGGCCTACGGCGCGTTCAACGAGCGGGCCGGCATGGCCCTGCGCGCCACGTTCCTCGTCGACGCCGATGGCAAGGTCGCCTTCGCCGAGGTCAACTCGCCGGGCGACGTCCGCGCGCAGTCCGGCTGGAAGCAGGCGGTCGAGGAGTTGGACGACGAGGCCGCGGCCTGAGCCTGCCGCCCGGGCCGGCCGGTGGCCGGCCCGGGCGCGCGGGGCGCGTAGCTCAGCGGTAGAGCTCTCGCCTTACAAGCGAGCGGTCGCAGGTTCGAACCCTGCCGCGCCCACCTTTCCGGTTGCATCGCGGCGTGCCATGGGCGCTCGAGTGGTACGTCCGATGGCATGCCGGCCCGTGGCACCTCTGACCGTGCCACGCTGTACGCCACCTACCTGGTCGCGGTGATCCTCCAGCGGCCGGCCGGCCGGGTGTCGCCGTTCGGCGAGCCGGCCCGGCGCCTGGCGGTGGCCCGAGGAAAGGACCCCGACGAGCCGCGCGGGCTGCGCAAGGTGACCGAGGCGACCTGAGCTCGGACCTCAGGCGGCGGGCTGGGCGGCGAGCGGGCTGGCGGCGGCGGGCTGCGCGGGCTTCGGGAAGGCCGGACGCAGGAACAGGGGCGCCTTGAACGGCTTCCAGCTGCCCTCGGCCTGGGCCAGCCGGTCGGCGACCGCCCAGATCGCGGCCGGGTGGTGGCCCAGGCCCAGGTGGCTGGCCATGACCGCGATGTTCTCGCAGTTGGCGGAGGGGGTGTCCAGACAGGTCTGCCAGTGCACGATGCCGTCGTAGTGCGAGTAGATCGAGGTCGCGGGCACGCTCAGCGGTACCGACTCGGACTCCAACGGCAACGACCGGTGCTCCACGTGCAGGTGGGAGTAGCGGTCGAAGACCTTGGTGGCGCGGCTCTGGCTGTTGCGGGCCAGCCGGAACGGGCTGCCCAGCGTGATCACCTGGCGTACCGAGTCCGGCGTCCGGCGAGCGAGGTCGCGGGCGAAGATGCCCCCCAGGCTCCAGCCGATCAGCGAGACGGGCCTGCCGTGCTTGTCGGCGACGTGGTCGACCAGGTCGCGCATGCCCTTGACGCAGGCCGCGGTCGGGCCGATGTTGCGGCCGAGCCCCCAGCCGTGCACGTCGTAGCCCAGGCGGCGGAGCACGCCGCGGAGTGCGCGGGTGGAGACGTCGTCGGCGAGCAGGCCGGGCAGGACCACGACCGGGTGGCCGTCGCCGCGAGGAAGGCTCGGCGCCAGCGGGCGGGCGGCGAGGTAGAGGCCGTAGTCGGCCACTGCGCGGCCGGGCTCGCTCAGGTACAGCGGCAGTGCGGGACCGTCGTCGTTCCTTCTTGCCACTTCGTCCTCCTGCTGCCGACCGCCTGGTACGGACCTGTACCAAGATGGCCCTCGGCGTACACGCCGTCGTCACAAAGCGCGGTCACATGTTGCCGAAATGTGTCCTGGGTCATAGGTGCGTCTGATCAACGTGCGTTTCCGGCGCCCGACCCGCGTCCGCGCGCGCGGCGGGCTCGTGTCACGGTGGGAGCACGCACCGCCGAGAGGAGACAGGCATGGACGAGGCAGTTCCGCCCGGTCCCGGGCCGGGCACGAGCCGGACCGTCGATCTGGGCGGCCCCGTCCACTACGTCGACTTCGGCGGTCCGGACGACGGGCCGACGGTCGTCCTGGTGCACGGCCTGGGGGGCTCGCACCTGAACTGGGACCTCCTCGCGCCTCTCATCTGCGAGCAGGCGCGTGTCCTGGCCATCGACCTTCCCGGTTTCGGTCTCAGCGAGCCCGGTGACCGCCGGACCACTGTGCACGACAACGTGCGGGTGCTGGACCGCTTCCTCAGCGAGGTCGTCGGCACGCCCGCGGTGCTCGTGGGGAACTCCATGGGCGGGATGATCTCGATCCTGCAGACCGCGGCCTCGCCCGATTCCGTCCGAGGACTCGTGCTGCTCGATGCCGCCGTCCCCGGTCCCCGGCGCGCCCTGGATCCGCTGGTCGCCGCGATGTTCGCCCTCTACGCGGTGCCGAAGGTGGGGGAGCGGGTCCTGTTGATACGCCGCAAGCGGTCGACGCCGCTGCGCACGGTCCGCGAGACGCTCCGGCTCTGCGGCGTCGATCCCGACACCCTGCCGGCGGGGGTGATCGACCGCTCGGTCGCCCTCGTCGGCCAGCGTCGCGACGTCGTCGGCATGGACAAGGCGTTCCTGTCGGCCGCCCGTTCGCTGCTGCGGCTGCTCGTCGACCCCCGCCGCTACCGCGCGGCGATGGCCTCGATCCGGGTGCCGGTGCTCATGGTGCAGGGCGACGTCGACCGGCTGGTGCCGGTGGCGGCCGCGCGCGACATCGCCGGCCGGCACCCCGACTGGCAGTACGTCGAGCTCGCCGGTGTCGGGCACGTTCCGCAGCTGCAGGTACCGGACCGCGTCGCATCCGAGTTGCTGAGCTGGCTGGAGACCGCGGTGTCCCGCCGCTCACCTGCCTGAGGCCGCTACCGGGGCCGGCTGCGCAGGGTGTCCCGGAGTGCCTCCAGGCCGCTGAAGCGGGGGTGCCAGCCCAGCATCTCCTGGGCCCGTGAGGTGTCCATGATCGACGGTCGGCTGACCGCCTCCACCCATTCGGCGGCCGGTGGCAGGAAGGGCAGCCGCGACATCGCCTTGGCCGCTGCCTGCGCCGGGCCGGCCGGCACGCGGATGGGCAGGGCGCCGAACTCGCGTGCGACGTCGCCGGCCGTCAGGACGCCGTCGCCGGCGATGTTGTAGGCCCCGGGCGGTCCGGCGCCCAGCACGCACAGCTGCAGGGCGCGGCCGACGTCCTCCTCGTGGATGAACTGCATCGGGTACTCCGGCACGAGCAGTGGAATCGGCACGGGCAGCCGACGCGGCCGGCCGAACAGTCGCCGGCCGAGTGGGGCGAGCAGACCGGGTAGGACGTCCTTGGCGCCGACGGCGTGCGGGCCCAGCACGATCGGCGGGCGCAGCATGTACAGGCCGAGGTCGGGATGGTGCGACGCCTCGGCCTCCAGCAGTGCCTCGAGCTCCGCCTTCTCCTGGCCGTAGAACAGCCGTGCCGCCGGGCGCACCGGCCAGTCCTCGTCGATCAGCTCGGGGTTGTCGCTGTGCCATCCGTACGCGGCGACCGAGGAGGCATGGACGAACCGCCGGGCGCCGACTGCCGCGGCGGCGCGGAAGACGTTGAGCGTGCCGTCGACGTTGATCTCCCGCGTCGTCTGCCGGGACGCGTTGCCGGTGATGAGGAACGCCAGGTGGACGACGACGTCGGCCTCGCGGAACGCCTCGCGCAGTGCGTCGGGGTCCCGCACGTCGCCCTGGCGGTACTCCATCTTCGTCCAGCCTCGATCGGCCGGGTCGAACGGCCGGCGGGCGATGCCGATCACCCGGTGGATGCGGTCGTCGTCCTCGAGCAGCGGGACCAGGCCCGACCCGAAGGTGCCGGTCGGCCCGGTGATGGCGACCGTCAGTCCGGGCTCGGCAGCGGTGTCCTCGGGCTCGTCCAGCCCCCGCGGGCCGTCTCCGAACGCACCGGCACCGCTGCCGCGCTGGGGGGCAGGAGTCATCGGCCGGCGGACGCCGTGGCCTTGGCCGGCGTGGCCTTGGCCGGCGTCGCCTTGGCGGGCGAGGTCTTGACCGCCGTCGACTTCGTGGCCCTCGACTTGGCGGCCGTCGACCTGGCGGCCGTCGACTTGTCGGCAGTCCGCTTGGCGGCCGTCCGCTTCGCCGAGGTCGACGCGGCGGGCTCGGCCTTCTCCGGAGACGACTTCTCCGGTGCCGACCGTGCGGGCACGTCCTTCGACGGGGCGACCTTCGACGGGGTGGCCTTCGACGGGGTGGCCTTCGACGGGGCGGCCTTCGTCGCGGTGGCCTTGGCCGCCGTCTCCTTCGCCGTGTCGGTCGGGGTCTCCGCGGCCGGCTTCTTCACCGGAGGTGCTTCCGCGGGGGCTGCTCCCTTCGCGGCGGTCGCCTTCGCCGCCGTCTCCCTGGCCGTGTCGGTCGGGGTCTCTGCGACCTGGTCCTTGACGACAGAGCCTTCCGCGGGTGCTGCCGCCTTCGCGGCGGTGGCCTTGGCCGCCGTCTCCCTGGCCGTGTTCTTCGCGGGCTGCTCCACCGGAGGCGCCCCGGCTTCGGGAGCGGACTTCGCCGGCTCCTCCCCGCCGGGGGCAGTCGGGGTGGTGCCCTTCTTCGTGGCTGCCAGATCCAGCAGCTCCTCGATCCCGGCGCGGATACCCCCGGACAGCACCTCGACATCGGGGAAGGCGTCGAAGTCGGCGTTGATGCCGAAGGTCATCGTGTTGAGGTAGGAGAAGATCCCGATGGAGCAGCGCGTGCCTCCGGCGATCGGCACGTAGGCGTTGGCGCTGATCATCGGCTTCCCCAGCACGTAGAGGGGGAAGCGGGGCCCGGGCACGTTCGTGGTCACCGCCTGGCACCACATCTGACCCGCCTGCAGCGCCGCGCGTACGCCCAACGAGAGCAGCGACGGCGCGACGAAGTTGCCCAGCGCGATGATCGCCGGCGCGTCCACCGCCTGCATCGTCTTCTTGTACTCGTCCATCTGTCCGCGGATCGACGCCAGGCGCTTCACCGGATCCGGCTCACCCACGGGGAGATCGACGAAGACCGCCGTGACCTGGTTGTTCATCGCGCCCTTCTGGTCGGCGCGACGGACCGATACCGGCACCATCGAACGCACGACGAGCTTCTCCGAGGACAGCTCGCCGCGGTTCTTCAGCAGGTCGTGGAAGCCCCGCGTGATCGCGGTGAGGACGACGTCGTTGACCGTGCCGCCGAACGCCGCCCGGACCGCCTTGAACTCCTCGACCTTGCCGTCGGTCCAGGCCCAGCGCCGGTGCGGGCCGATCGGACCGTTGAGCGAGCGCGCGGTCGGTGTGATCGCCTGCTTGGCCAGCGACGGCACGGTCGAGGCCAGGGTGCGGCCGGACTCCGCCACCTCCTTGACCGCCTGCACCGCGTGGCTCAGGGTCGGCATCGAGGTCAACTGCTGCAGGGGGTGCGTGAGGGTCTCGGCGAGCGTGTCCTTGAGCAGATCCATGCTCGAGGGGTTGGGCTGGGGCGTCCAGTCCTGCGGCGCCTCGTGCTCCGCATCGGGCGTGAGGTCGAACATCAGCTGCATGAGTTCGCTGCCCGCGACGCCGTCGACCATGCAGTGGTGGACCTTGGAGATGATCGCCCAGCGGTTGTCCGCGAGGCCTTCGACCAGCCAGAGCTCCCAGAGTGGCTTGGCCATGTCCAGCCGCTGACCGAGCACACGGCCCGCGAGGTTGCGCAGCTGCTCGTCGCTGCCCGGGCTCGGCACCGCCGTGTGCCGCACGTGGTACAGGATCTGGAAGTGTGGGTCGTCCGCCCAGAGCGGACGGCCGAGCTGCATCGGTACCGGCCGCACCCGCTGCCGGTACCGGGGCACGAGCGGCAGCTTGCTCAGCAACAGGCGGACGACGTCGCCGTAGGAGGGCGCCGGGCCCTCGAACACCGCCACCGACCCCACGTGCATCGGGGTGTTCTCGCTCTCGGCGAAGAAGAACCCCGCGTCGAGGGCGCTCATCCGGTCCACGTTCTGCTCCTCGCTGCCCCGTCTCGCTGCTGGAACAGGGGCTCTCAGGTCGTCGGGTGGCCGCTGAAAGTTAAGTGTGTCGCCGGGTACGCGCAACCGTAGCCGTGGCCGCCCCTCCAGGACGATGCCCGGAGGAGGGGCTGGTCAACCCGCCTGCCGCGACGACTTCTGCACCCGGTCCAGCAGGTCGAGCAGTGCCCCGTCCACCACCTCGGTGCGGGTCAGGTTCACGCTGTGCCCGGCACCCGGGACGACGACCAGTTCGGCCGTCTGGCCGATCGTCTCCGCGATGTGCCGCCCGTGCGCAGCGGGCGTGAGCCGATCGTGCGTCGCGGCCACGACGGTGACCGGCACCCGCTTCAGCACCTCGAGCGCCGCGGTCTCGTCGTGGTCGAGGAACGTCGCGTAGAAGGCCATCGTCACCGGCCACGGCGTCTCCTCGAGCAGGTCCTGCACCAGCCGCACGTTGTGCGGATGGGCGTCGTCCTCGCCGAACAGCAGCCGCCGGGTGACCCGGCGGCCGATCGCTGTCCCGCGACGTCGGAACCTCTCCAGCACCGGTGCGATCAGCTGCAGGAACCGCAGGTAGAGCGACAGCAGCCCCAGCCGGCGCACCAGCTTGACCACACGGCCGAGCACACCGGTCTCGACCAGCCCGCCCGCGGAGGTGGCGAGCAGGAAGACGCCGACCACCCGGGTGCCGAACAGCTCCGGCCGCTGACGGGCCAGTGCCATCACGCTCATGCCGCCCATCGAGTGCCCGACCAGCACCACCGGCCCGGTCGGCGTGGTCGCGTCGAGCACCTCGCCGAGGTCGCGGCCGGTGCGGTCGATCGTGGCGGCCGTCAACCGGGTCCATCCCGACCTTCCGTGGCCGCGCTGGTCCCACAGCACCAGCCGGGCCCGGTCACCGACGGCTTCGCGCTGCAGCTGCCACTCGGCCAGCCGGGCCGTGAAGCCGTGCGAGAAGACGACGGTCAGCGGGGCGTCCAGGTCGCCGTCCACCTCGACGTGCAGCGGGACGCCGTCGTCGGCGGTCACGATCCGCGAGCCGGGAGGCGGAGGACCGGTCGGTGCCGGGAGGGAGAGCGGCGGCGGATCGATCGGCACCGATCTATCCCAGGGTGATGCGGCCTGGAGCGCAAACCGGCCACGGAGAGGCCGCGCTGGGGCACCTTCTCGGTTCGCGCCCACGCCGACACGCCCCGGCTCATCACCGACCTGCTGCTCTACGACGTCCTCGTCTTCCCGGGTCCGTCCGATGTTCCGGAGGTGGACCGCTGGAACGCCGACGGGTGGAAGGTCGAGTTGCTTGCCAGGCGGGCCGCCCAACTCGGGGACCGTGCGGTCACCCGCCCGTAGGAGGACATCCTTCGTCCGCTCCGGCAGGTCACGTCCCGGGCCGCCACAGCCGCGACCCGGGCTCCGGCGATGAACTCGCCGACGACAGCGCAGCCGAGATGATGGCCGAGCTGTCCTTCGTCGACCTGCTCGAGGGTGGTGAGGCGGGTGAGACAGCGGGCCGCCCACCATCCCGGCGGGCGATCTTCGGCGCCCTCGTGGTCATCGCGCACGACTGATCGACGACGGGCACGTCCACGGGGCGTCTCAGCGGCTGCGGCGTCCGGGAGCGGTCTCCCGCACCAGCCTGCGGGCGGTGTCCACCTCGCGGGCCACGGGCGCCAGCACCCCGTCGGCGTCGATCTCCGCGTCGTCGGGCGCCCGGTGGGTCCGGACGTCTGCCTCCAGCTGCCGGATCGCCCGCCGCAGCACCGCCACCTGGGCCAGGTCGGGTGCCGGCTCGCCGCCGCGTCGGGCGATCACGGCCTCGGTGACCGCGTCCGACGTCCGCTCCAGCTGCACGATGACCGGCCACCAGGCGGCGGCGCGGGTGCTGATCGGCCGCGGCTCGGCCAGCCGTCGCTGGAGCTGCGTCTGCAGCTCGGTGAGGGCCCGGTAGTTGCGTCGCCGGGCGCGGCGACGGTCGGCGTCGCTGCCGGTGAACGCGGCATCCACGAAGGCGTCCAGGGCCAGGGCCGAAGCCCGGAGCGCTTCGTCCAGCGGCGCCCGCCAGGTCTGCGGCCAGAGCAGGTAGCCGAAGAGCAGGACGATCGCGCAGCCGATCAGGGTGTCGGCCAGCCGGGCGCTGACCAACCCCGGGCCACTGGGCAGCGTGAGGTCGAGCAGCAGGATGATCACCGGGGTCTGGAACACCGAGAACAGCCCGAAGTTGGCGTTGCGCGCCCATGGCAGGACCGCGCAGGCGGCCGCCATCGCCACGAGCACCCATCCGTTCCGGGGGAGGAAGGCGAGCAGGGCCGACCCCAGGAGGACGCCGAGCAGCGTGCCGACGCCGCGTTGGATCGCGCGGGTGAACACCGAGCCGAAGTCGGGCTTGAGCACGATGGCCACGGTGAGCAGCACCCAGTACGGGCGCTGGATCGGCAGGTACTGACGCGCGATCTCGGCGACGCTCATGCACAGCGCCAGGCGGACGGCGAACCCGCGGCTCTCGCTGCTGGCGAGTGTGCGGTCGGCGAGCTCGCGCAGCCGGGTGCGGAGGTCGATGTCCAGCTGGTGGGCGGCCGCGCCGGCCCGCTCCTCGGGATCGCCGACGACGTTCCAGACCAGCCGCACGCCGTGCCGCACGGCGCGCCGGGCCGGTGAGCCGCCTTCGAGCGGGGGCGGGCGCTCCTCGGCGAGCTCGTCGTCGCTGCCCAGCGCGGCGGCCAACGTCCGGACGGCGGCCACGTCCGCC
>JAOPWH010000007.1 GCA_025965795.1 Blastococcus sp. | reverse complement strand
CCGCCTGGTCTTCAAGCCCGTCGTCGACGTCGTCATGCACCGCACCGTCTCCGACGAGGCCCTGCAGCGCTGGCGCCACCCCCTGTTCTGCGACGACTCCCCCACGGAGTTCGTGCCGCTGGCGGAGGAGTCGCCGCTGATCACCGACCTCGGCCGATGGGTGCTGCGCGAGGCCTGCACGACCATCGCCGGCCTGCCCGACACCACCCTCGGTGTCGCGGTCAACGTCTCCGCCCGGCAGGTGCGCAGCGGCGAACTCGTCCCCGACGTCCTCAGCGCGCTGGAGCTCAGCGGCCTCCCGGCCTCACGGCTGATCGTCGAGATCACCGAGTCGGTGCTGCTCGACGACTCGCACGTGCTCGAGGACCTCACCGTCCTGCGCCAGCTCGGCGTCCGCATCGCCATCGACGACTTCGGCACCGGCTGGTCGTCGCTGGCCTACCTCGTCGGAATGCCCGTCGACGTGCTCAAGATGGACCAGTACTTCCTGGCCAACGTCGAGCACGACCCGGCCCGCCGCGCCATGTGCCGGGCCGTGCTGCACCTCGGCGCGAGCCTCGGCCTGCCGGTGATCGTCGAGGGCGTCAAGAGCCCCGCCGTCCTCACGCTGCTGCGCGACATGGGCCACCGCTACCTGCAGGGCTACGTGCTCTCCCGCCCCCTGGAGCTGGCGCAGCTCGCCGCGGGCGCCTGGGACGACCTCGAACTCCCCGCGGGCGCCGACGGGAAACTCCCCGTCGCCGTCTCCCCCGCTCTTCCGGCCTGACCGGACTGCGCACGATCCCGCCGTGGCGCCTGCGGGGCGTCGCCGTCCCCGTCCGACCCTCCGGGGCTCTCCAGGGGCCGGGTCCCGATACTGGACCGGTGGCGAGCCCCGAGGTGCACTTCCTCGGGCACTCGACGGTCCGCGTCGAACTGGCCGGCCGCACCGTGCTCACCGACCCCGTCCTGCTGCCGTGGGTCGGCCCCCTCCGGCGCGTGGTGCCCGCGCTGGACCCGTCGGCCTGGGCCGGCGTCGACATCGTGCTGATCAGCCACCTGCACGGCGACCACCTGCACCTGCCCTCGCTGCGGCGGCTCCGCCCCCGCACCCGCATCGTCGTCCCCCGCGGCGCCGGCGCCTGGCTGCGCGGCCACGGCTTTGCGAACGTCGACGAGCTGTCGGCCGGCGAGACCCTGACCGACGGCGCGCTGCGGATCACCGGCGTGCGGGCCGAGCACAGCGGGCACCGCCTCGGCCCCCGGCTCACCCACGGTCCGGCGACCGAGTCGCTCGGCCACCTGATCCAGGGCACCGGGACGACGGTCTACGCCAGCGGCGACACCGGCCTGTTCGACGGCATGGCGGTGCTGACCCGGTTCGACGTCGACGTCGCCCTGCTGCCGGTGTGGGGCTGGGGTCCCACGCTCGGGCCCGGGCACCTCGACCCGGCCGGCACCGCCGAGGCCGTGGCCCGGATCCGCCCGCGGATCGCCGTTCCCGTGCACTGGGGCACCTTCGCCGTCGCCGGGCTGACCAGCCTGCCCAGTCCGCTGCGCGGCCGGATGCGCCGGCTCCTGGTCGACCCGCCCCGCGAGTTCGCCGCCGCCGTCGCCGCCCGGGGGCTCGCGACCCGGGTCGCCGTCACCGAGCCCGGCCGACCGGTGGCGCTGTCCGCGGTGTCGCCGTGAGCGTCCATCTCGCGGCCGCCGCGCAGGTGACGTCGATCGGCTATCCGGTGCTCTTCGGCGGCGTCCTGCTGGGCTCGATCGTGCCGGTGATCCCCACCGGCGCCGTGGTGGGCGCGGCCGCGGCGATCGCCATGACCACCGACTCGCTCGGCCTGCCGCTGGTCCTGCTCGTGTCCACCGTCGCGGCCCTGCTCGGCGACCTCATCACCTTCGCGGTGTGCCGGTTCGGCGGTCCGGCCACGGTCCGGTGGGTGGCCCGCGGTCAGCATGCCGACCGCATCGAGG
Source organism: Blastococcus sp. (assembly GCA_025965795.1). Classification (GTDB taxonomy): domain Bacteria; phylum Actinomycetota; class Actinomycetes; order Mycobacteriales; family Geodermatophilaceae; genus Blastococcus_B. Next base: position 9,712 of record JAOPWH010000007.1, on the reverse strand, counting down.
AGGTGCGCGGCCAGTTCCGCCGGCACGGCTGGCAGCTGATCGTCGCCGGGCGCCTGCTGCCTGCCGGGCGGATTCCGGTCCTGCTCGCCGCGGGCGCGCTGGCGTATCCGTGGCGCCGGCTGGTGCCGGCGGCGTCGCTCGCGGCCTTCCTCTGGGCGCTGGCCTACGCGCTGCTCGGCGTGGTCAGCGGCGGCATCTTCGACTCGCCCGTGGCGGCCACGCTCATCGCGACCCTGCTCGTCCTCGTCGTCGGGGCGGTGCTCAACCTCGGGGCCCGACGGCGGCGGTCCCGGGCCGCGGCGAAGACACCGGAGCCCACCCCCTGCGGGCCGGCGTGACCGACGCCCACGTTCCCGGCCGGCTGCTGCAGACCGGCCGCGCCGTCGCCCGCATCCTGATCACCTGGGCCGCGGGCACCGGCGCGCTGTTCGCCCTCGACTCCCGGCTCTCCGGCTTCGCGATGCGCTCCTGGTGGCAGCCGCCGGTGGCCGCGCTCCTGCTGGGCCTGCTCACCGCGGCCGTCTGGCCACTGGTGCTGCGGGTCGCGCTGCCGGTCGCCTTCTTCACCTTCGGGCTGGGCGGTTTCCTGCTGCTGGGTGCCGGGGTGCTCGGCGTCTTCGCGGCCATCCCCGGCGTCGAGGTGCGCAGCCTGGCCACGTCGGTCGTCGTCGCCGTGGCGATGGCCGCGGTCTCCGGCGCGGTGAACAGCCTGCTGGCCGTCAACGACGACGAGCTGTTCTTCCGCCGCGCCAGGCGCCGCGCCCGGCGCACCGACGGGGCGGGACCCACCCCGCCGGGCGTGCTGTTCCTGCAGATCGACGGGCTGGCCTACGACACCGCACGCCGCGCCGTCCGTGACGGATCGATGCCGACCCTCGCCGGCTGGCTCCGGTCGGGCAGCCACGCGCTCACCTCGTGGCACACCGACTGGAGCTCGCAGACCGGGGCCGCCGTCTGCGGCATCCTGCACGGCTCGACCTACGACATCCTCGGTTTCCGCTGGTACGAGAAGGACACCGACCACGTCGTCCGGGTGTCCCATCCCGCCGACGCCGTGGAGGTCGAGCGCCGGCACGCCGACGGGCGCGGCCTGCTGTCCGGCGGCGGCGCCGGGCGGGGAAACCTGTTCACCGGCGACGCCGCCCACGTGAGCCTCACGATGAGCTCGGTCGCGCACCTCGTCCCCCGCCGCTCGCGTCGTGCCCGGACCGGCCGCGACCGCGTCGGCGCCGGGTACTACGCCTACTTCGCCAACCCGGCGAACGCGGTGCGCACCGTGGGCGTCTGCCTCGTCGACATCTACCGGGAGCTGCGCGCGGCCGCGCAGCAGCGCCGGGCCGACGTCCGGCCGCGGGTTCCGCGCGGCGGGCTCTATCCCCTCGCCCGCCCGGGGACGACGGTCATCGCCCGCGACGTCGTCGTCTCCGCGCTGCTGGAGGACATGCTGGCCGGCCGCCCCGTGGTCTACGCCGACTTCCTCGGCTACGACGAGGTGGCCCACCACTCCGGTCTCGAGCGCTTCGACACCCTCGAGGTGCTGCGCACCATCGACCAGCAGATCGGCCGGCTCTACCGCGCGACCCAGCTCGCCCCGCGGCAGTACCACCTGGTCTGCCTGTCCGATCACGGGCAGACGCAGGGCTGGGCGTTCGCCGACCGCTTCGGCGAGTCGGTGGAGCAGCTCGTCGGCCGGCTCTGCGGCGGATCACCGGCCCGGCCGCACGTGTCCGGGCCCAAGGACAGCCGGCGGCCGGTCGAGGGCTGGCAGGTCGGGGCCGGGCTCGCCGAGGGTTCCGGGCCGATCGCCCGGCGGCTGCGCCGGCGGGCCGAGCAGGCCGGGGCGGTGCGGCACGACCACGACCTGCCGGGGCAGGAGGGCCAGGTACCGCGGGTGGCGCCCGGGGTGGTGTGCGTCGTGTCCGGGCACGTGGCGATGGTGTCGTTCCCCGACATCCCCGGGCGGGTCTCGATCGAGGAGATCGAGCGTCACTGGCCCGACCTGCTGCCCGGGCTGGTCGATCACGCCGGCGTCGGCTTCCTGCTGGTGCACTCCGAGGAGTTCGGTCCCGTGGCCCTGGGCCGCGACGGGCTGCGCCGGCTCGCGTCGGGCGTCGTGATCGGCACCGACCCGCTGCTCGACTACGGGGAGCACGCGGCGGCGTTGGTCGCCCGGACGTCGGAGTTCCCGCACTGTCCCGACGTCGTGATCAACAGCCGCTACGACCCGCACACCGACGAGGCGTCACCCTTCGAGCCGCACGTCGGCTCCCATGGTGGTCTCGGGGGCCCTCAGCAGCGCGGATTCCTGGCCTATCCGCGGTCGTTCCCGGCGCCCGGCGAGGTCGTCGGTGCCGAGGCGCTGCACCGGGTGCTGCGCGGCTGGCTCACCGACCTGGGCCACCCCGAGCCGACCGGCGACGGCGCGGTGGTCGGGCCGCAGAGCCCCACCGGCCTGGCGACGACGCCGTCCTACTCGGCCTGAGGTCCGGCACTGTCCGAGGCCGCGCGCCGGTCGACCAGCACGGCGACCACCCGCCCGACCAGGCCGTAGGGGATTTCCCCGTCGAGCGGCAGCCGCATCGTGTCGGTCTCGCTCCGGTAGGGCGCGACCTCGTCGGCGAGCGGCCCGTCGAGCGACGGCAGGGGGTAGAGGCCGATGTGCTTCTGCCAGGCCGCCACGTGCACGAGCGGCCGGCCGTCGAGGGTGAAGGTGGGCATCGCGTAGCTGATCTGCTCGCCCACGCCGGGCACCACCGCGTGGATCGACCGGCGGATGCCCTCCATCGCCGCCCTGGCCTCCTCGGGCAGGGCGGCGACGTACTCCTCGACGCTGGTGAACTTCGCTGCCATGTCCGGCCTCCCGAGGCGTGCCGGACGTTCCTACCGCAGATCAGCCGGTCAGCGGGCCCCGCCGGTGCGCTGCACACCGGTGAAGGTGGAGCTCAGCGAGCTGACGACGTGCTGGTACGCGTTGCCCGCACCGGCCGGGAAGGAGACCTCCGCCGCAGGATGGTCGACGCCGCCCGGCGCCAGGCTCGCGGAGGTGGACAGCGCCCCCACGTGAGCGGGACCGACGACAGCGGGGTCGTGCCGTCGTCGACCGGGTCGAGGGGGTTCCGGGCCCGCGGTCGGGAGGAGTTCCGGTGACGAACGCGTGAACTCGTTCCGCCGTCCTGGCGTGGGGGGCTCCGCTGGTCGACAGTGGCGGCATGCGACCTGACGCGCGCACCTGGTTCGAGCACCGCACGACGTCCGCGACGTCCCTCGCCGAGATCGACGCCGGCGGGCTGCTGCGCGCCAAGCGACGCGGCGGGCACCGCATCAGCGTCGTCCTGCCCGCGCGCAACGAGGAGGCGACCGTCGGCCGTCTGGTCGGCGACCTGCGCGACTGCTGGATGCGCGCGGTGCCGTTGATCGACGAGCTGCTCGTCGTCGACTCCGACTCCACCGACGCGACCGCCGCCGTGGCCCGGGCCGCCGGCGCCGACGTCGTCGCCACCACCGACGTGCTGCCGGCCTGGGGCACGCGGCCCGGCAAGGGCGAGGCGCTGTGGAAGTCGCTGGCCGCCACCACGGGGGACCTCGTCGTGTTCCTCGACTCCGACCTGATCGGCGACGTCGCGCACTACGTTCCCGGGCTGCTCGGTCCGCTGCTCACCGATCCGCAGGTGGACTACGTGAAGGGCTGCTACACCCGCCCGCTGGAGGTCGACGGCCGGAGCCAGCCGGCCGGCGGTGGCCGGGTGACCGAGCTGACGGCGCGACCGCTGCTGAACGCGCTCTGGCCCGAGCTGGCCGGATTCGTCCAGCCGCTGGGCGGTGAGTACGCGGGACGACGGTCGGTGCTCGAGCAGGTGCCGTTCGTCTCGGCCTACGGCGTCGAGGTGGGACTGCTCATCGACCTGCTGGAGCTCGGTGGACTCTCCTCCCTGGCCCAGGTCGACCTCGGCATCCGCCGGCACACCTCGCAGTCGCAGGAGGCTCTCGGCGCCATGGCCGGTCAGGTCGTGTCGACGGTGCTCGCCCGCGCCGAGTGCGGCCGCCCCGGGCACCACCGCCTCGACGCCAGCGGACTGCTCACCCAGTTCCGGCACGACGGCACGGGGTTCGTGCCCCGCAGCAGCGCCGTGGCGGTCGACGAGCGCCCGCCGATGGCCTCGGTCGCCGAGTACCGGAGCCGCGCGGCCGGCCTGGTCGGGTGACGGGTCGCTGGTCTGCCGACGCTCGTGCTCTGCTCTCCCCGTGTGAGCAGAGCACGACTGTGCTCGAACAGTGACCCTCGGTCGCGCGGGTAGCAGCCGGGCGCGAGAGGATCAGCCCGTGGCCGGTCGTTCTGCTCGTTCCGCGGCGTCGAACGGGCCCGAGGTCGTCGCCCACCGCGGCGCGACCGCCGAGGCACCGGAGCACACGCTGGCCGCCTACCGGCACGCGGCGTTCGTGGGCGCCGACGCGGTCGAGTGCGACGTGCGCATGACCCGCGACGGCGTGCTGGTGTGCGTGCACGACCGCCTGGTCCGGCGCACGTCCAACGGCCGCGGAGTGGTCTCCGCCCTGCGACTCGACGAGCTGGAGCAGTTCCAGTTCGGCGCCCGGCGGCGGATCACCCGGGCCCCGTGGGCCGACGACGAGATCACCGCCGTGAACGACGAGCCCGACGTCGAGAACGGTCTCGTCCTCACCCTCGACCGCTTGCTCGACTACATCACCGCCACCCCCGGCACGGTGCGCCTGGCGATCGAGACCAAGCACCCCACCCGGCACGCACGGAAGGTGGAGGAGGCGCTGGCCGCCTGCCTGCGGCAGTTCGGCCTCCTGAAGGACGGCCGGCCGGTGGAGTGGGAGGGGCGGCCCGCCGTGCGGATGATGAGCTTCTCGCAGCTGGCCGTGCGGCGGATGGCGTCCTCGGCCCCGGCGATGCCGACTGTGCAGCTCATCGGGAAGCGGCTGCGTCCGGTCCGGCGGGAGGTCCTGCTGGGCAGTGCCACCGCGGTGGGCCCGAGCATCGCGCTGCTGCGGGCCGACCCCGGCTTCGTCGCCGAGGCCCACGCCGCCGGCAAGGAGGTGCACGTCTGGACGGTGAACAAGCCCCGCGACATGGACCTCGTGTGCGACCTCGGCGTCGACGTCGTCATCACCGACCATCCGGAGGAGCTGCTCCGCCGGCTGGGCCGCAGGACCAAGGCGTCCTAGCGCACGGTCAGGCCAGGTCGGTCTCGTCCAGGGCGGCGCAGAGGTCGCCCGGGGTGTCGTAGAGCGCGATCGCGCCGGCCTCGCGAAGCTCGTCGTCCCCGAACCCGCCGGAACGGACGACGATCGCCGGCATCCCGGCGTTCTTCGCCGCCTGGACGTCGAACGGTGAGTCGCCGATCATCACGCTGGGCGCGTCGGCGGGCGCACCCAGCTTCTTCAGGGCCACCTGCAGCAGGTCGGGCGCCGGCTTGGTCTTCTCCGCGTCGGCGCTGGACGTCCACTCGTCGGCGATGTCGCGGGCGTCCAGCAGGTCCAGGGCGAAGTCGACGTGGCGCTGCTGACCGGAGCTGGCGAGCACCAGCCGGTGCCCGCGTTCCTTGATCGCCAGCAGCAGGTCGCGCGCCCCCGGCAGCGGGGCGATCTCCTCCAGCAGCGCGTCGACCTCCTTGCCCTGGCGTTCACGGGCCTCGTCGCCGATGCGGGCCTCCACCTCGTCGCCGGCCAGCGTGGGCAGCAGCTGGTCCCCGCCCATGCCGATCAGCCGGTGGATCCGCCAGATCGGATAGGTCTCACCCAGCGAGCGGAGCGCCCGGTACCAGGCCATGGCGTGCTGGTAGTTGGAGTCGACGAGGGTGCCGTCGACGTCGAGGATCGCGATCCGGGATGAGCTCATGCGCCCGGGGCTGCCCAGGCGGCCGCGCGCCCAACCCGCCCCCGTGACTTTTGGTACCGAAAGTCGCCGGGATCAGGCCAGGAGTGCTCGAGGAGGCCGCGGATCGTCTCTCCGGCCGCCCATCGTGCCTGGACGGCCGGACGCCGGAGCACCGGCCCTCGGTCCGCGCCGTCGAGCGGGGTGAGGGACCATCGGCGGATGTCCTCCGTCGCTCCCGTACAGCCGACCGAGAGCTGCCCGGGGTGCGGCGCCGTCCTCGCTGTCCTGTCCGACGCCGGCCCGGCCCGGCCCGGCGCCTCGGCGTCCTGCACCCGCCTGTTCGAGGACACCCTGCGCGGCCTGCGCGAGGAGATCGCCGCCGACCCCTCGGCCGCCGCGACGGTCCGGCTGGCCGACGACGCCTACGCCGCCCAGCACCCCGAGCCGGGAGATCCGACCGCGCTGCGCGCCGCCGTCGACCGGATCCCGGTGGCGCTCGGCGAACGTCCGGTGCCGCCCGACGCGGCACGCCCGGCCAGATGGCGGACGACGATCGCCGACGTCGCCGCCGATCTGGACGTCATCGACCTCCCGGCGCTGGTGGGGTCGTGGGCCCGGTCGGTGCACGAGGACTGGACGGCGACGGCGGTCGACCGCTCCTGAGCGCCTGCTCGTCTCGCCAAGCGATCATGACTTTCGGTACGTATGGTGAGACGGTGAGTCACCTGCTGGATCGACGCGCGCGGAAGAAAGCCCAGACCAGAGAACAGATCCGCAGCATCGCCCATCGACTCTTCGCCGAGCGCGGCTTCGACAACGTCCCGATCGCCGACATCGCCCGGGAGGCCGACGTCGCCGTCCAGACGGTGTTCAACCACTTCGCCACCAAGGAAGACCTGTTCTTCGACGGCCGCGTCCCGTGGGTCGACGGACCGGCGGCAGCGGTGCGCGCCCGGGGGGCGTCCGTTCCGCCGCTGACCGCGCTGCGCGGCTACCTGGTCGAGCTCGTCGGCTCTCTCGTGGCCTCCATGGCCACGGCGGAACGCCGCTGCTACGTCGCGACGGTCGAGGCGTCGGAGACGCTGCGCGCCCATGAGCGCGAACTCGTCTTCGAGGCCGAGCGACGGCTCACGGTGGCCCTGACCGAGGCCTGGTCCGACGCCGCCGCCCCGGGGCCCCGGCCGGCCGATCCCGCCATCGCCGCGGCGCTCATCGCGGCCGTCTGGCTGTCCGCCGCGCGCGTGCTCGTGGTCGAGCAGCGGCCTCGGGTGGGCGCCGGGGCACGCCCGCAGGAGCTCGCCGCGCACGTCGAGTCCATCGCGGCCGCGGTGCTCGGCAAGTTCGAGGCCACCGCGGCGCTGACGGCCGGACCGTCGGCCCCGGACCAGCACACCGGCTGGCCGCCGGCCGCACAGCGGGCCGGCTGACCGGTCAGCCGACGGGAACCTGGGTGCGCGCAGCCGGGCGGTCGCCCGAGGGGACGACGACCGGCAGGAGCACCTCGTCGACGACCCGCTCCACCTGATCGGCGGTCATCGCACCGTCGCCGGCGGAGGTGAAGCGCTGCCACCAGAACGCCTGGAGCACCGAGCCGAGCAGCGCCAGCCGGCTCAGCGGGATCGACTCGCCACGGGCGGCGGCGCGGGCCGCGATCGCGGCGACGGCGTCCTCCAGCGGCCGAACCAGGGCCTCGTCGAGCCCGGCCCGTAGTTCCTCCTCGTGCCGAGCGGCGCCGACGATGCTGGCCGTCGCGCGCTCCTCCCGGTCGAGGGGCCGGGTCCAGCGCTCGACCAGTGCGGCGAGGTCGTTGCGGAGGGAGCCGCTGTCCTCCGGCGTGGACACCAGGCGGAACCGGCCGACCGCGTCGCGGGCCAGGACCGCCATCGTCGGCCACCGGCGGTAGATCCCGGCCTTGCCGGCGTGAGCGCGGGCAGCGATCCGGTCGCTGTTGAGCCGTCCCCAGCCCTCCTCCGCGAGGATGTCGACGGCCACCGAGAGCAACTGCTCGGACAGTTCCGCGCTGAGCGGCCGCCCCGGGGTGCCGGTCATGCCCGAAATCCGTGACAGCTAGTCATACGCACCGAGACATACTTACCCGTCGGGCGGAGCGACCACAATGACCGAGGCGACCAAAATGCACACGTTCTCGGAAGCGGCGCCCGGCCGCCGCCGCGTGCGGCGGCTGGTTCAGGCGCCCGCGGCACTCACCACGTGCACCTGCAGCGATGCGCCGTCCTCGCTGAGGAACCCCTTGCTGCGCGCACCGGCGACCATGGCGTCCCACCGGGCCGCCCAGTCGGGGGCGGTGGCCCGCGGTTCGGCGGCCGCCCGCAGCGCGGCGGCATCGAGGAAGGCGGTCTCGGCGTCCTGCAGGCGGCCCAGCCCGCTCCGCTCCAGCACCTCGGCGGCCTCCTCGTCGGTGACCTCCCCCAGGGCCAGGTGCAATCGGCCGAGGTCGTCGATGTCGACGACCCGCGCCTGGGGGTGCTCGTCCGCGCCCCCGATCACCTCGACGATCATGGCGACCTCCTCGCTCCTCGACCTGGACGGACCTTATGGCCAGAAGGGCCGCTACACATGCCAGGGGAAACGGGTGAAGTCGGGGTCGCGCTTCTCGAGGAAGGCGTCGCGGCCCTCCACCGCCTCCTCGGCCATGTACGCCAGCCGGGTCGTCTCCCCCGCGAACAGCTGCTGGCCGACCAGCCCGTCGTCGATCAGGTTGAACGAGTACTTGAGCATCCGCTGCGCGGTCGGGCTCTTGGCCACGATCCGCCGTCCCCAGTCCAGCGCCGTCGCCTCGAGCTCGGCATGCGGGACGACGCGGTTGACCATGCCCATGGCGTACGCGTCGGCCGCCGAGTACTCCTCGCCGAGGAAGAAGATCTCGCGGGCGAACTTCTGGCCGACCTGCCGGGCCAGATAGGCCGAGCCGAAGCCGCCGTCGAAGCTGCCGACGTCGGCGTCGGTCTGCTTGAACCGGCCGTGCTCGGCACTGGCCAGCGTGAGGTCGGAGACGACGTGCAGGCTGTGCCCGCCACCGGCGGCCCACCCGGGGACGACGCAGATGACGACCTTGGGCATGAAGCGGATCAGCCGCTGCGCCTCGAGGATGTGCAGCCGGCCGCTCGATCCGGCGGCAGCCTCGTAGCCGTACTTCCCTCGGACCCGCTGGTCGCCGCCTGAGCAGAACGCCCAGCCGCCGTCCTTGGAGCTGGGGCCGTTGCCGGTGAGGATCACGCAGCCGACATCGGTGGACAGCCGCGCGTGGTCGAGGGCGGTGATCAGCTCGTCGACCGTCTGCGGCCGGAAGGCGTTGCGCACCTCGGGACGGTCGAACGCGATGCGGACGACGCCGGTGTCCACCGCCCGGTGATAGGTGAGGTCGGCGAAGTCGAAACCCTCGACCGGTCGCCACGCGGAGCTGTCGAAGATCTCGGAGACGTCGCTGCGGGCGGTCATGCCGCCGAACCTAACCCGGGGATCGAGCGGGCGTCAGCCGAGGCCCGGGTCGGCGACCACGCCGCCCACCGGCAGGGCCGGCGGCACCGGCAGCTTGGGCACCGGCGGCACAGGTGGAACGGGCGGCACCGGGGGCAGGGGCGGCACCGGGGGCGGGGGCGGCACCGAGGGCGGCTTGGGAAGGCTCGAGCAGATGCAGCCGCCGCCACCGCCGCCGTCCGGGGGAGGCGGCGTGCTCGACCCACCGCCACCGGTGCCACCGCCCCCGCCTCCGGTGCCACCGCCTCCGGTGCCACCGCCACCGGTGCCACCTGCGGGGGTACCGCCCGCGTCGCCTCCGCTCCCGCCGGGGGAGGCCGCGCCCCCGTTCGAGCCGGCCGCAGTGCCGCCCCCGGAGCCGGCGACGCCTGC
>JAOPWH010000294.1 GCA_025965795.1 Blastococcus sp. | reverse complement strand
TGGCTCCATCTCGAGGATGGCGTTGCGGTGGATGAGGTTGAAGCTCCCGAACCGCTCGGCCGGCGACCGGTCCGTCCAGATCCGCCCCAGCCGCCGGTCGCGCAGCACTGCGTTGGCCTGGGCGTGGCCGAACGCCAGCCACAGCCCCATGTCCTCGTGCCACTGCACCGGCGCGACGGCGCGCGCCCGGGCGAACGCCGGGTACGGGTCGGCGACGACGGCCGGGTCCGTCAGGTCCAGCGGCAGCGCGAACACCGATCGAGCCTAGTGGCAGGGTGTTCCGGCCTTCGCCCAGAGGCTCGCGCCGAGCGTGCGAGGTGGGAGGGGGGCGGAGGTCCTCTGTCTACGCTGGCGGGCATGTCCTCCCGCAAGCGCTCCTCCGCCCCCGCCGCCGAGTCGGAGGGCACCAACCCGAAGGCGCCCTGCCCCTGCGGCTCCGGTCGTCGCTACAAGCACTGCCACGGCTCGGGCTACGCGCCCCCGGTGAACCGGCCCTTCGAGGGGTTGCCGGGCGAGGCCGACTGGGTGGCGCTGCGCGAGCTGGTGCCGGCCGCGACGGCGACCCTGCGGACGACGGACGGCCGGAGCGTCGTCCTGGCCAGCGTGCTGCCCGGCGGCACCTCGGCGCTCGTCCGGGCGAACGGGGAGATCCTGGTCGGCGTCCAGACGCAGGCGTCCTCGGACGACGTCAGCCGGGACATCGGCACCGCTCTGGCGGCCGCGCTGGAGGCGCCGAAGGGTGCACCGGTCGATCCGGGCCCGGTCGGAGCCGCCGGCTCGGCCGGACCGCGCCTGCAGGAGGTCCTCGACCTCGCCGCGCCGTTCGAGGTGACCGTGCACGACGACTTCGCGTTCTGGCTCGAGGGCACCGAGCCCGGTGCCGCGGCGCTCGCCGGACTGGAGCATGCGAACGAGGCGATCCTGCCGACGGTCCGGCTGCCCGGCCTGGACGCCGCCTACTGGGTGCGGCCGGGCACCGAGCGGGCCCACCTGCGCTGGGTGCGCCCAGAGCCGGAGGAGCAGTTGCTCGATGCCCTCGCGCGGCTCGGTGCGGCCGAAGAGCTGACCCTCGGCGAGGGCACCCGCTACGCCGGCGCCTTCCGCGCCCTGGGCCTGGTCGTCCCCGTCTGGGACCTGCCGCCCGACGTCGCGGCCGAGGACTGGGTCGGGCCCGCCCGGGAGTTCCAGCGCCGGCTCGAGCAGGCGCTGACAGTGACGGCCCCGCTGTCCTCCGACGAGCGCCGGTCGCGTGCCGGCCTCCTGTCGCGCCAGATCACCCTCCGCTAGACCCCTGCCGCGCCGCGTCGATGCCTGGATCGGGTGACGCGCCGTCACCCGATCAGGCGCGATCGTCACCACATCGACAACCGCACGAGTGCGCGCACGCCTGAATGAACGGGGCGTTACGCGAACGTGACGTGCAACGGCCGCAACCCCCTTGACGCGGGGCGTGTTAGCGCTCACATTTGTGCGGCTCGCACATCTGCGGGCCTGCGCCGGTCGAGTGGCGTCAGATGTCTCGAAGAGGAGATCACTACGTGAGCAAGAAGCTCGGCTTGACCGCCGCCGGCGCCGTCCTGGCGCTGTCGCTGGCGGCATGTGGCGGTGGCGGTGCTGGAAGCGGCACCTCCAACAACTCTGACAAGTCCGCACAGGACCTGTCGATCGGCGTCTCGATGCCGACCCAGACCTCTGAGCGCTGGATCGCCGACGGCAAGGCCGTCAAGAGCCAGCTGGAGAAGGAGGGATACACCGTCACCCTGCAGTACGCGAACGACGACATCCCGACCCAGTCCCAGCAGGTCGACCAGATGATCACCCAGGGCGCGGACGCCCTGATCATCGCCGCGATCGACGGCACCGCGCTGAGCAGCCAGCTCGACGCCGCGGCCGCCGCGAACATCCCGGTCATCTCCTACGACCGGCTGATCCGCGACAACGAGAACGTCGACTTCTACGTCAGCTTCGACAACTTCGCCGTCGGCGTCGCGCAGGCCAACGCCCTGCTCACCGGCCTCGGCGTGAAGAACGACAACGCCCCCGACGGCACCGCCACCGGGCCGTTCAACGTCGAGCTGTTCGCCGGCTCGCTGGACGACAACAACGCGCACTTCTTCTTCGACGGCGCGATGTCGATCCTCCAGCCGCTGATCGACGACGGCACGCTGGTGATCAAGTCCGGCGAGACGAAGATCGAGCAGGTGGCCACGCTGCGCTGGCAGCAGGAGACCGCGCAGAAGCGCATGGAGGACCTCCTGACCGGCAGCTACAACGACGGCTCGCTCGTCAACGGCGTCCTCTCGCCCTACGACGGTCTGTCCCGCGGCATCATCACCGCACTGCAGAACGCCGGCTACGGCCCCACGACCGAGGGCGGCGCGAAGCCGATGCCGATCGTGACCGGCCAGGACGCCGAGATCGCCTCGGTCAAGCTCATCGACGACGGTGTCCAGAGCTCCACGATCTTCAAGGACACCCGAAAGCTGGCCGAGCAGGCCGTCATCGCCGCCAAGGCGTTCCTCGAGGGCAAGACGCCCGAGGCGAACGACACGAAGACCTACGACAACGGCAAGAAGGTCGTTCCTTCCTTCCTCCTGCCGGTCGAGACGGTCTTCAAGGACGACATCCAGACGGTCCTGGTCGACTCCGGGTACTGGACCGCCGAAGAGGTCAAGGCGGGTCAGGCCAAGTAAGGCCCGACCGCACGACCGGCCGGGCCCGGTGGCGCACAGCGCCGTCGGGCCCGGCCGCACCACTCCGAACCACCCGCATCACCCACCCTGCGCCAGGCGGCAGTCCGTCCGTCGGTGCCGCAGGCCCCGGCCGCTCTGGTTCCCACGCCGGACCGCAGGCCGCACACTCTTGAACAGCCGCACTCCGCACTCGACGACGAGGACGACGGGACCCATGGCAGAGAACATCCTGGAGATGCGCTCCATCACCAAGACCTTCCCCGGCGTCAAGGCGCTGGAGAACGTCAGCCTGGACGTGCGCCGAGGCGAGATCCACGCGATCTGCGGGGAGAACGGCGCCGGCAAGTCCACGTTGATGAAGGTGCTCTCGGGGGTCTATCCCTCCGGCGACTACGAGGGCGAGATCTTCTACGACGGCCAGTCCGCCTCGTTCGGCGGCATCCGCGACAGCGAGCACGTCGGCATCGTGATCATCCACCAGGAGCTCGCGCTGGTCCCCTACCTGTCCATCGCGGAGAACCTCTTCCTGGGCAACGAGCGCATCGGCCGCAGCGGCCTGATCGACTGGAACCTCGCGAACGCGGACGCGGCCAAGCTGCTGGCCTCGGTCGGTCTCGACGAGAGTCCGGTGACGCCGGTCGGCCAGCTGGGAGTGGGCAAGCAGCAGCTCGTCGAGATCGCCAAGGCGCTGTCGAAGGACGTGCGGCTGCTGATCCTCGACGAGCCCACCGCCGCACTGAACGACTCCGACTCCGCGCACCTGCTGGGCCTGCTGCGCAGGCTGAAGGAGCAGGGCATCACCTCGATCATGATCTCGCACAAGCTGAACGAGATCACCGCCATCGCCGACCGGGTCACCGTGATCCGCGACGGCAGGACGGTGGAGACGCTGTCCCTCTCGGCCGGGGAGGTCACCCAGGAGCGGATCATCCGCGGCATGGTCGGCCGCGACCTGGAGAGCTTCTACCCGGACCGGGTCTCCTCCCCGGGCGAGGAGGTCCTGCGGGTCGAGGACTGGACCGTCTGGCACCCGACCCAGGACCGCAAGGTCGTCGACAACGCCTCCTTCACCGTGCGGGCCGGCGAAGTCGTCGGCATCGCCGGGCTCATGGGGGCCGGACGCACCGAACTGGCGATGAGCATCTTCGGCAAGTCCTACGGCCGCGACATCTCCGGGCAGGTCTTCATCCGCGGCAAGGAGATCAAGGCGCGCACGGTCGCGGAGGCCATCGGGCACGGCATCGCCTACGCCACCGAGGACCGCAAGCGCTACGGCCTGAACCTGATCGAGGACATCCGCCGCAACGTCTCGGCCGCGGCCCTGGGCAAGCTGGCGAAGCGCGGCTGGGTCAACGGCAACGAGGAGATCAAGGTCGCCGAGCAGAGCCGCCGCGACATGAACATCAAGGCGCCCAGTGTGCTGTCCGTCGTCGGCAAGCTGTCCGGCGGCAACCAGCAGAAGGTCGTCCTGTCGAAGTGGCTGTTCACCGACCCCGAGGTGCTCATCCTCGACGAGCCCACCCGGGGCATCGACGTCGGTGCGAAGTACGAGATCTACACGATCATCAACCGGCTGGTGGCGAGCGGTAAGGCGGTCGTCGTCATCTCCTCCGAACTGCCCGAACTGCTGGGCATCTGTGACCGCATCTACACCCTGTCGGCCGGCCGGATGACCGGTCAGCTGCCCATCCGCGAGGCGACCCAGGAAAGCCTCATGGCACTCATGACCAAGGAGAGGGAGTCCGTCGGATGACCACCACCGCGCCCCCGGAAGTCGACCCCACCCCGAAGGAGCCGGCGCCCACCGTCGCCCTCCACACGGGTACCAGCGATCTGCGCGCGCTGCTCACCCGGAACCTCCGGACCAGCGGCATCTACATCGCGTTCGTCGCGATCGTCGCGCTGTTCTGGCTGGTGACGAAGAACCACGTCTCGCTGAGCCCCGGCAACATCACCAACATCGTTCTGCAGTACTCCTACATCCTGGTCCTGGCCATCGGCATGGTCCTCGTGATCATCGCCGGCCACATCGACCTCTCGGTCGGTTCGGTCGTCGCGCTGACGGGTGCGGTCTCCGCCGTCCTGGTGATCAAGCACGGCTACCCGTGGTGGGTCGGCATGCTCGCCGCCGTTGCCGTCGGACTGGCCGTGGGTGCGTGGCAGGGCTTCTGGGTGGCCTACGTCGGGATCCCGGCGTTCATCGTCACCCTCGCGGGCATGCTGCTGTTCCGCGGCATGACCCTTCAGGTGCTCGGCAACATCTCGCTGTCGCCCTTCCCGTCGGAGTACGGCAAGGTCGCGACCGGATTCCTGAACGGCCTGCTCGGCGGGAACGGCTATGACGCGTTCACCCTGCTCATCGGCCTCATCGCCGTCGCCGGTTACGCGGTCAGCGGCTTCCGCACGCGGCTGGCGCGGATCAAGTACCAGCAGCCGGTCGAGAGCTTTCCGCTGTTCGTCGCCCGTGTGGTGCTGGTCGGGGTCGTCGTCATGTACTTCGCCTGGCAGCTGGCGCACGCCCGCGGCCTGCCGATCGTCCTGATCATCCTTGCCGTGCTGATCATCGCCTACGGCATCATCTCGAAGCGGACCGTCTTCGGTCGCCAGATCTACGCGATCGGCGGCAACCTGGCCGCGGCGCAGCTCTCCGGCGTCAAGGTGAAGGTCGTCAACTTCTGGATCTTCGTCAACATGGGCTTCCTGGCCTCGATCGCCGGGATCATCTACTCCTCGCGAACGAACGGTGCTCAGCCGGCGGCCGGCAACATGTTCGAGCTCGACGCCATCGCGGCCTGCTTCATCGGTGGAGCGGCGGTCACCGGCGGCGTCGGCACCGTGGTCGGTGCGATGGTCGGTGGCCTGATCATGGCCGTGATGAGCAACGGCATGCAGCTCATGGGCATCGAGCAGCAGATCCAGTCGATCGTCAAGGGCCTCGTGCTCCTGCTGGCCGTCGCGTTCGACGTCTACAACAAGCGCCGCGCCGGCGCCTCCCGCTGACCCGCCGTCCGGCTCTGCGGTCGATCACCGACCGCAGGGCCGACAGCGGATCGGACCGTCCGTCAGACCCAGACCCAGACCCAGAGCCAGACCGAGACCCAGACCGAGACCGAGGAGGAGTCGTGCAGGCCGAGGCGGCGACGGCCCGCCCGCTCGTCATGGCGGATGTCGCGGCCCGGGCCGGTGTCTCCCACCAGACGGTGTCGCGGGTGGTCAACGGCCATCACAGCGTCGCGCCGGACACGCGCGAGCGGGTCCAGCGCGCGATCGCCGAGCTGGGCTACCGGCCCAATCTGGCCGCACGCGCCCTGGTCACCGGGTCGACCCGCACCATCGGCCTGGTGACGGTCAAGATCAACCAGTACGGCCCGGCCCAGACCATGCTGGGACTGGAGAGCGCCGCACGGGCAGCCGGCTACTCGGTGAGCATCTCGATCCTGGACGAGGCGACCGCGGCGGCGATGCGCGACGCCGTGGACCGCTTCGTCGCGCAGTCGGTCGACGCCGTCGTCGCGCTGACGACCTACGACGACGCGGCGGAGGCGCTGCGCTCCCTGGACGCGCCGGTGCCCGTGGTGGCCGTCCAGGTCGGCGGTGCCGACGACCGCCCCGCGGTGGGAGTGGACCAGGAGACCGGAGCCCGCCTCGCGACCAGGCACCTCCTGGAGCTCGGCCACCGCACGGTGCACCACGTCGCCGGGCCGGCCGACTCTCAGGAGGCGCGGGCCCGCATCGCCGGGTGGCGCTCGGAGCTGGAGGCGGCCGGTGCTCCCGTGCCCGCCGTGATGCGGGGCGACTGGACGCCGTCGTCCGGGCACGCCGTGGGCAGGGAGCTGGCTGCCCGTATGCGGGCCGGTGAGGACGTGACCGCCGTCTTCCTGGCCAACGACCAGATGGCCCTCGGGCTGCTGTCGGTGCTGCACGACGAGGGGCTGGCGGTGCCCGGGGACGTGAGCCTGGTGGGCTTCGACGATCTCCCCGAGGCGCCGTACTTCACACCGCCGCTGACCTCGGTGCGCCAGGACTTCGCGGAGCTCGGCCGTCGCGGCGTGCAGCTCGTGCTCGCGCGGCTGAACGGGGAGGACCTGCACCCCGACGCGGTGCCCCCGGCGCTGATCGTGCGCGCCAGCACCGGACCGCCCCCTGGCGTCCCCGCGCCCCGGACGTGCGCATGAACGGACCGACCAGCGAGATGTTAACGCTCACATCCAGCTGCTCCCGACGACGACGGAAGAGTTTCCAGACATGACGACGGACGCCGTCCGGGCCATCACCGGCGGGCACACGGCCCTGGGGATCGAGCTCGGGTCCACCCGGATCAAGGCGGTGCTGATCGGTCCCGACTCCGCTCCGCTCGCCGTCGGCAACCACGACTGGGAGAACCAGCTCGTGGACCGGCTGTGGACGTACTCCCTGGACTCCGTCTGGGAAGGGGCCCAGCAGAGCGTCGCGGCCCTGGCCGACGACGTCCGCCGGCGCCACGGGGTCGACCTGGCAGGCGTCGGCGCCCTCGGTGTGTCGGCGATGATGCACGGCTACCTCGCGTTCGACGCCGACGGTGCGCTACTGACGCCCTTCCGGACCTGGCGCAACACGAACACCGGTCGGGCAGCCGAGCGGCTCAGCGCGGAGTTCGGCGTCAACATCCCGCACCGGTGGAGCGTCGCCCACCTCTACCAGGCGATCCTGGACGGCGAAGATCACGTCGGTCGGCTGCACCACCTGACGACCCTGGCCGGCTACGTGCACTGGCAGCTGACCGGTGAGAAGGTGCTCGGCATCGGGGATGCCAGCGGCATGTTCCCGATCGACGGGAACACGGGCGGCTATTCCGCTCCGATGCTGGCCCGCTTCGACGAGCTCGCCGCCGAGGGCGGCGTCGAGCTGAGCCTGGGCGAGCTGTTGCCCGCCGTCTCCTTCGCCGGCCGGGCGGCCGGCACGCTCACCGGAGCGGGCGCGGCACTGCTCGACCCGACCGGTCGGCTGCGGCCCGGCATCCCGCTCTGCCCTCCGGAAGGTGACGCGGGCACGGGGATGGTCGCCACCAACTCGGTCGCGCCCCGCACCGGCAACGTGTCGGCCGGGACTTCCATCTTCGCCATGGTCGTGCTCGAGCGGGAGCTGGGGCAGGTGCACCGCGAACTGGACCTCGTCACGACGCCTGCCGGCGACCCGGTGGCCATGGTGCACTGCAACAACGGGGCCAGCGAGCTGAACGCCTGGGCCGGACTGTTCGGCGAGTTCGCCCGGGCCTTGGGCGTCGAGGTCGACCCGTCGAAGGTCTTCCAGACCCTCTTCACCGCCGCACTGGACGGCACGAGCGACGGCGGCGGGATGCTCGCCTACAACTACCTCGCCGGGGAGCCGATCACCGACTTCGAGGAGGGTCGGCCGCTCTTCCTGCGGTCCCCGGACAGCCCGCTGGACCTCGGCACCTTCATGCGGACGCACCTGTTCGCGTCCCTCGCCACGCTGCGGATCGGCATGGACGTCCTGCAGAAGACCGAGGGCGTGCGCCTCGACCGGATGTTCGCGCACGGTGGCCTGTTCAAGACCGAGGGTGTCGCGCAACGCTTCCTGGCCGCCGCGATCGAGACGCCGGTGTCCGTCGGTGACATCGCCGCGGAGGGCGGCGCCTGGGGGATAGCCGTCCTGGCTGCCTTCGCCGCCGGTCGCGCGTCGGATGAGAGCCTGACGGACTACCTCGAGAACACGGTCTTTCCCGGTACGACCCTGCAGACTCAGCTGCCCGACCCGGTCGACGTCGCGGGGTTCGACGCGTTCATGCAGCGGTACGTCGCCGCGCTTCCGGTCGAGCGGGCCGCGGTGGAGCACGTACGGGTGGGCACGGCGCAGGCCGCGCCCCCGATCAGCGACACCGAGACGGCCTCCGCCGTCCTGACGGAGGAGCAGCCGGTATGACCGCCACCCTGACCGAGCGTGGCACGCACCGCGCGCAGCGCGAGCACGTCGCCGCCCTGCACGCCCACCTCACCCGCTACGAGCTGGTCACCTGGACGGCGGGCAACGTGTCGGAGCGGGTGCCCGGCGAGGACCTCTTCGTCATCAAGGGCAGCGGCGTCGAGTACGACGAGCTCACCTGGGAGGGCATCACCGTCTGCGATCTGGACGGTCAGGTGGTCGACGGGGTCAAGGCGCCCTCGTCGGACACCGCCGCGCACGCCTACGTCTACCGGAACATGCCGCAGGTCAACGGGCAGGTGCACACGCACAGCACCTACGCCGCGGCGTGGGCCGCGCGCGCCGAGGCCATCCCCTGCGTGCTCACGGCGATGGCCGACGAGTTCGGCGGCCCGATCCCGGTCGGCCCCTTCGCCCTCATCGGCGACGACTCCATCGGCCAGGGCATCGTGGCCACGCTGGCGGACTCCCGCTCCCCGGCCGTTCTGATGCAGAACCACGGCGTCTTCACCATCGGGCCGTCCGCGAAGGCTGCGGTCAAGGCAGCGGTCATGACCGAGGACGTCGCCCGGACGGTGCACCTCTCCCGCCAGCTCGGCGAGCCCGTTCCCATCGCGCAGGCCGACATCGACTCTCTCCACGCCCGCTACCAGAACGTCTACGGACAACGATGACGCGATCACCGATGAGCAAGGAGTCCTCCGTGACCGACCCTTTTGCCGGCTCCGAGATCTGGTTCCTCACCGGCAGCCAGGGGCTGTACGGCGAGGAGACGCTCCAGCAGGTCGCCGAGCAGTCGCAACGGGTGGCCGCGGCGCTCGACGACGCCGGTGAGATTCCGGTACGGGTGGTCTGGAAGCCGGTGCTCAAGGACGCCGGTGCGATCCGGCGGGCCATGGGCGAGGCCAACGAGGACCCGGCCTGCCTCGGGGTGATCACCTGGATGCACACCTTCTCGCCGGCCAAGATGTGGATCGCCGGCCTCGACGCGCTGCGCAAGCCGCTCCTGCACCTGCACACCCAGGCCGATGCCGCCCTGCCGTGGGCGACGATCGACATGGACTTCATGAACCTCAACCAGGCCGCCCACGGCGACCGCGAGTACGGGTTCATGCTCACCCGCCTGCGGGTGCCCCGGACCACCGTCTCGGGGCACGTGTCCAACCCGCGGGTGCGCGCGCGGGTCGGCTCCTGGGCCCGCGCGGCCGCGGGCGCGGCGGCGGCCCGCGGCCTCCGGCTGGCGCGGTTCGGCGACAACATGCGCAACGTCGCGGTGACCGAGGGCGACAAGGTCGAGGCCGAGATCCGGTTCGGGATGTCGGTCAACACCTGGGGCGTGAACGACCTGGTGGACGTCGTCGACGCGGTGCCGGAGAAGGCGATCGACGCGCTCGTGGAGGAGTACGGCGACCTCTACGAGCTGGACGCCGACGTCGCGCCGGGCGGGGACAAGCACGACGCCGTGCGCTACCAGGCCCGGATCGAGGCCGGCCTGCGGTCCTTCCTGACCGACGGCGGGTTCGGCGCCTTCACCACCAACTTCGAGGACCTCGGCGGACTGCGCCAGCTCCCGGGTCTGGCCGTGCAGCGGCTGATGGCCGAGGGCTACGGCTTCGGCGGCGAGGGCGACTGGAAGACCTCGGCGCTGACGCGCGTGCTGAAGGTTGCCGGCTCGGGTCTCCCCGGCGGGACGTCGTTCATGGAGGACTACACCTACGACCTCGCGTCGGACACCCCCAAGATCCTGGGCGCGCACATGCTCGAGGTCTGTCCCTCCATCTCCGGCGAGCGGCCGCGGATCGAGGTGCACCCGTTGGGCATCGGTGGCCGCGAGGACCCGGCCCGGCTCGTGTTCACCGCGGCACCAGCTCCGGGCGTCGTCGTGGGCTGGTGCGACCTGGGCGACCGGTTCCGGTGGGTGGCGAACGAGATCGACGTCGTCGAGCCGTCTCAGCCGCTGCCGAACCTGCCGGTGGCCCGTGCGGTCTGGGAACCCCGGCCGGACTTCGCGACGGCGACCGAGGGCTGGCTCAGCGCCGGCGGACCGCACCACACCGTGCTGACCACTCAGCTCGGCGCCGACGAGCTGACCGACCTCGCCGAGGTGTTCGCCACCGAGCTGGTGCTCATCGACGCCGACACGACCCGGCGCTCACTGGCGAAGGAGCTGCGCTGGAGCGCCGCCTACCACCGCCTGGCCCAGGGCATCTAGGGCCCCGTCCAGGGTCCGCCCCCTGAGCGTGCGAAGGGTGCGGACGGCGGGTCCTTCCTCAGGTGCGTCGGCGGGCGCCGAACAGCATGAGCAAGGTGCCGGAGGAGAGCAGGATCGCCGCTCCCCGCAGCAAGGGCTCGAGCGCCACGCCGGTGTAGGCCAGCTGGCCGTTGTCGTAGCCGGCCGGCACGACGGCGTCGTCCTCGCAGCCGATGCCGTCGGAGTCGCTGTCGAGCTCGGGACGGTAGCCCGGGTCACCCTCGTAGACCGGCGCCGCGCCCCGGGCCCTGGCGTCGTCGCAGTTCTCGTAATAGGGGTCCGGGTTGCCCGCCGGCTCGACGACCGGCGGCGGGGGCCCGCCGCCGGTCGTCGGCTCGGCCGGGCAGATCGGCAGGGCGTCGAGGATCTCCTGGGGCAAATGGTTCACGAGGTCGAGGAGCTCCGCGGGCAGCTGGCTCAGATCCAGGCACTCGCCCTCGGGCAGCTCGCAACCGGCGAGGCCCAGCAGGCCGGCGATGAACTCGCAGTCCGGGATGCAGAGCGGAAGGTCGTCCTGCGTCTCACAGGGCGGCAGTTCGCAGGCGGGGAGCGGGGTGTCGGGGAGGTCGTCGCAGGTCGGCAGTTCGCAGGCGGGGAGGGGGGTGTCGGGGAGGTCGTCGCAGGTCGGGGGGGCCTCAGCCGTCGAGGAGGGCACGACAACGTCTTCGTCCCCGGCCCCGTCATGGACGGGGCCTGGCGTGTCGCCGCCGCCCTCGGGCGGGGTGCAGGCCGCAGGCGGCGCGTCCGACATGCATTCCTCTGGCGTCGGGTTCGCCTGGTCGGCGACCGCCGTCCCGGGCCCGAACAGGAGCATCGCCACCACGGCGAGCAGCGCGAACAAGAGTTTCGACAGCTTGGACACGGTGCCCCCGGGACTCGCAGACGCGGTACGTGTGTGAGCTGTATCACGTGCATCGGCCACTTGGTGGACCGGTCCGTCTCAGTGGCAGCGCGCCGCTACGGAGCGTCTACACGCGAGCGGCGTACCGGCATTGGCAGCGCCGCCGATGCGGCAACGAGGCGCCCTTGGTCGAGGAGCGCCTGAGCGCCCCGAGTGCTCTCCGGTGATCCCGCGGTGCAGCAGGCCGGTGCAGCCTGCGGCCGTCCTCAGACGCTTCCGGACCCGGGTCAGCGTCGGGCCGCAGCGCTCCGGTCGGCTACGGACGAGGCCGCGGCGCGATCGGTGCAGATGTGGGCCCGGTCAGAGGGCATCGCGGCTGACCGGACAGGACATGCATCGCGGGCCGCCCCGGCCGCTGCCGAGCTCGGAGCCGGCGATCGCCACCACTTCGATGCCAGCGGCCTCGAGCGCGGCGTTCGTGACGGTGTTGCGCTCGTAGGCGACGGCCAGCCGCGGCGCCAGCGCGAGGGTGTTGTTGCCGTCGTCCCACTGCTCGCGCTCGGCGGTGACCGGGTCGAGGCCGGTGTCGATCACCCGCAGCCGGTCGATGCCCATCGCGGCCGCCGCGGCGACGACGAACGGCTGCGGCCCGCTGACCGAGAGTTCGACCTCGTCCGCGTCGTCCCCGACCGATTGCGGCGCGGTCACCGTCCAGGCGGCCAGCGAGTCGGCGACGGCCGGGTACATGACCATGGCGTCGACGTCGACCATCGTGGCGATGGTGTCCAGGTGCATGGTCGCCCGCTGCTGCGCGATCGGGACGACGAGCACCGTGTGCGCGAGTCCGCGGGCGAAGAGCCGCCGGGCCAGGCGTTCCGCGCCGCCGGGCGTCGTCCGTTCGCCGACCCCGACGGCCACCACCCCGGCGGCCAGCAGCAGGACGTCGCCGCCCTCGAGGTGCTCCAGATGGGAGCCGTAGAGCTGCTCGACGCCGGCGAAGCGCGGGTGATGGGTGTAGACGGCGGCGGTGATGGTGCTCTCCCGGTGCCGTGCGGGCATGGCCAGGGACGTGACCGCCACCTCGTCGCCCACCCAGACCGAGGAGTCGCGGGTGAACAGCAGGTTCGGCAACGGCGGGACCACGAAGTCCGAGCGGTCCATGACCTCGTAGGCCAGCCCCTTGCCGCCGCGCAGCTCGTCGTGGGCGAGACCGGCGATGAGCGTGGCCGAGAGGTCCTCGGGCGAGAGCCAGGCCAGATGGGTGGTGGCCGCCCGTTGCAGCGTGGCGCCCAGCCGCGGGTCGTCGACGGCGGCGCCGATCAGCTCGGCCCGCGCCGAGGGGAAGGAAAGGATCTCGGTGAGCAGCCGGTCCAGGTGCAGCACCTCGACGCCGCGCTCGGTGAGCGCCGCGGCGAAGGCGTCGTGCTCCTCCTGGGCGCGAGCCACCCACGGGACGCCGTCGAAGAGCAGCTGGTCGTTGTTGCGCGGGGTGAGCCGGCGCAGCTCGGGTCCGGGACGGTGCAGCATCACGGTGCGCAGCCGGCCGACCTCGCTGGCGGCGCCCAGGGTCCCGGCGGTCTCGATCATGCTCAGAGGCTTACACACGTGGTTCCCCCCCGCGCCCGTCAAGGCCCGGGAACCCGCTGGATAGTGTGCCGAGGGCCGGCTGCGACGACGCGCCGGCCGCCGATCCGGAGGACCCGTGGACCTGTTCGACCTGTCCGGCAAGGTCGCCGTCGTCACCGGCGGCACCCGCGGCATCGGCCTGATGATGGCCCGCGGACTGCTGCAGGCCGGTGCCCGCGTCTACATCAGCTCGCGCAAGGCCGGCGCGGGCGAGGCGGCCGTCGCCGATCTCGCGGAGTTCGGCGACGTCGTCTCCGTGCCGGCGGACCTGTCCCGCGAGGAGGAGTGCCTGCGGCTGGCCGCGGAGGTGGGCCGGGCCGAGGAGCAGGTGCACGTCCTGGTGAACAACGCCGGCGCCACCTGGGGTGAGCCGCTCGAGACGTTTCCGGCGTCGGCCTGGGACAAGCTGGTCGACCTCAACCTCAAGGCGCCGTTCTTCCTCACCAGGGCCTTCCTGCCGCTCCTGGAGGCCGCGGCCACCGACGACGACCCGGCCAGGATCGTCAACGTCGGCAGCATCGACGGCCTGCACGTCAACCCGCTGCCCACCTACTCCTATGCGGCGACCAAGGCGGGCCTGCACCAGCTCACCCGCGTACTGGCCAAGGAGCTCGGGCCACGCCGGATCACCGTCAACGCCGTCGCGCCGGGGCCGTTCGAGTCGAAGATGATGGCCGCCACGCTCGCGGCGGCGGGAGACGAGATCGCGGCGAAGTCGCCGCTGGGCCGCATCGGCCGCCCCGACGACATGGCCGGCGTCGTCGTCTACCTCGCCAGCCGGGCGGGTGCCTACGTGACCGGCGCGGTCATCCCCGTCGACGGCGGCATCGCCACCACCGCCTGACCGGGGAGGTCTGGGCGCCATCCACACCGTGTGGTCGCCGTCCGCGCCGTCGACCGCGAGGTCGGCGACCATGCGGTGAGGTCGGCGGCCGGCCGGCTCACGATCGCAGTCGCTTCGAGAGGTACACGAGCGTGAGGCCGGCGTGCACCACCTCGCGGCGGTCCTCGACATAGCCGAAGCGCTCGTACAGCCGGAGGTTGCCGGCGCTGCGGTGTCCGGTGAAAAGCCTCGCCTCGGTCGCGTCCGTGCCGGTCTCGGCGGCCGCGAGCAGCTGCGAGCCGAGGCCACGACCCTGCAGATCGGGCGCGACGGTCAGCCGGTTGACGTGCAGGACGGCGTCGTCCTGCCGGGTGCGGACGGCGCCGACGACACGGCCGCCGAGCCGCACCCCCAGGGCCCGGCCGATCGCCAGCTCTGCCCGCAGTTCGTCGAGGGACTGCACGAGCGCGGGCAGACGGACGTCGTCGTAGAGCTGAGCCTCCGTCACGAAGGCCGCGCGCTGCAGGGTGAGCAGCTCACCGGCGTCCGCAGCGGTCAGCGGGCGGACCTCGTTCCCCATCGCGGCGACGCTATCCGAGGGCGGCTCTCGTGGCGGCGCGGAGTCAGGGCCGCCCGCCGAGGGTGACCTGGGTCGATCGCTGCCGGGGCGGCGGAACCGGAGCTCCCACGCGCGCCAGGTGCGACTCGGCGAGGGCCACCTGGTGCGGCGACCCCACCAGGTGCCCCTGGTCACGGGCCGCCGTCCACCAGGCGCGGGCGCTCGCGAGGTCGCCGCGGCGCTCGGCGATCCGGCCCAGCAGCTCGTCGTAGGCACCCAGGGAGAGCGACGGCGTCCCCAGCACCGCCTGCCGGCCCCGGTAGGGAAGCACCTGCTCCATGGCCGAGGCCCAGTCGGGTTCGTCGCCCAGCCACAGCGCCGACTCCGCCTGCACGAGGACGGCGACGTCGCTGGCCCAGTCGCGGATCAGCGTGCGGCCCCACCGGGCGCGCAGCCGCCGCGCCTCCGCGAGGTCGCCGGACTCCGCCGCGGCGAGCACCGCCATCTCCTGCAGCAGTGGGCTGCCCTCGTCGCCGGTCTCGACCAGCAGGCCGATCGCGTCGCCCGACCGGGAGTCGGCCCGCCGGAGGGTGAACTGATGCGCGGCGTAGGCGTGCCGCGCATGGGGGGTCACCCGGCGGAACAGCTCGTAGGCCTCGGTGGTCAACTCCTCCGCGCGGGCGGCGTTCCCGCGCAGCCAGGCCAGTCCGCCGGCCTGCCAGAGCACGTGCGGGCGCACCTCCGGGCCGCCGAGGGAGACGGCGAGCCGGCGCGCCTCGGCGTGGTCGGCCTCGAAACCGGCCAGATCGGCCAGGTGCAGGCGCAGCGCCGCCCGGCGAAGGTTCCGAACGCCGTTCCCGGACGCAGCGGTGCGTTCTCGGTGTTCGTCCTCGGCCCCGGTCCCGGAGCTGGCGCAGGTCGTGCCCGCGATCGGCAAGGGCGTGCTCGCCGCGCTGCAGCCGTGGGCCGCGCCGGAGAAGATGATCAACTTCCTGGGAGACGTCTCGGGGCCGGAGGAGGTCGCCGCGGCCTATCCGCCGGCGACGATCGACCGACTGCGCGAGGTCGAGCGGGAGGTCGACCCCAGCGGCGTCTTCACGTTCGGCCACGCGATCTGAACGTTGCGGAGTCGCTCGAGTGCGGACACCGCGCTCGAGCGACT